>JBBDXO010000144.1:0-26422 GCA_040902295.1 Candidatus Rokuibacteriota bacterium
CCTGATCCACCGTGAATCCCTTCAGCAACAGCTCCTTGCCGTGCTGCGCCGCGCCGCGCTGGATGTCGGAATCGCCAGGAGCGGCCTGAATCTTCGACAGCTCGAACGACACCTTGCGCGCCTCGGCCGGCCCCCGCGTCCGCGCCAGGCGCAGCGCCGTCGTCAATTGAGTGACGAAGAGCGGGATGCCATACCGCAGCTCGGTGTCAGTCGGCCGGGGCGCGGGCCGGGTCGAGACCTTGGCGCGGCAGCGCGAGATCAGCTCTTCCCTGTGACGGGTGAGGAATTCGTCCAGCATCATGTCATTGCTGGCCGCAACTGTCGCCGCCGATGGGAGCGCATCGCGCACCAATGATAAAAGCGACAGCCCGAAAGATCCACATGGGAAAATGTTTTCCAGGCGCCTCTGAGAGGAATCAGACAGGTGCCTGGTCGCTCGACCTCCTGAGGAAGTCGTACACCGACGTGAAGTCCTTCCTTCCATACCCGTGGGAGGACGCCAGGCGCAGCACCTGCTGGGCGGCGGGCGCCACGAACATCGGCACGCGCAGCTCGCGGGCGGCGTTGACGGCGAGGCCGAGGTCCTTGGCCATCAGGTCGGTCATGAAGCCCGGCGCGTAGCCGTGCGTCGAGGCCGACTTCGCGACGAGGCCGGGTACGGGGTGCATGTTCTCCATGAGCCAGGTGTTGCCGGACGACTTCGAGATGACGTCGGTCAGCACCTTGGGATCGACGCCGAACCCCTCGGCGATGCGAAAGGCCTCGCTCACGGCGACGGCGGCCACGCCCGCGATGAGGTTGTTGCACAGCTTGGCGACCTCGCCGCTGCCCACGGCGCCCACGTGGATCACGTTGGCTCCCATGGCCGACAGCACCGGGCGCGCCTCTTCCACGTCCCGTGGCGCGCCGCCCACCATGATCGCCAGCGTGCCGTCCGTGGCGCGCGGCACGCCCCCGGACACGGGCGCGTCGATGAAGCGCACGCCGCGCGCCTGCAGCGCGGCCGCCACGCGGCGCGAGACGGCGGGATCGATCGTCGACATGTCGATGCAGAGCCGGCCGGGCGACACGCCCTCCAGCACGCCGCCGGGGCCGAGGTAGACCGCCTCCACGTGCGAGGAGGAGGGCAGCATGGTCACGACGAGATCGCTGCGCTTGGCGGCCTCGGCCGCGGAGCCGGCGGCGACGGCGCCCAGCGTGACGGCGGCCGCGAGGTTGGCGGGAACGACGTCGTAGGCGGTGACCGCGAAGTTCTTCTTCACGAGATTGGCGGCCATGGGCTGGCCCATGGTGCCGGTGCCGATGAAGCCGATGTTCATGCGTACTTCTCCTTGTCGATGAGCGTGTCGATGGCCGTGTGGTCGGCGTCACCGAGCCCGGCCGCCAGCGCACGACGGAAATACTCCGTGGCCTGCACGCACACGGGCGCGTCGAAGCCGAGCTCCTCCGCCAGGCGCGCGAAGCCGTTCACGTCCTTGGTCATGAGGGCCAGGGCGAAGCCGGCGTCGAAGCGGCCGGAGAGGATGAACTGCGGGAACTTCCAGTCGCTGGCGTTCGAGCGCCCGCTGGAGGCGGCGATGATCTCCACCGCCCGCGCGGGATCGATGCCGGCGCGCCGCGCCACCGCGATCGCCTCCGCGGTGGCCACGAGGCAGGCGGCCGAGGTCACGTTGTTCACGAGCTTCATCGCGTGCCCGGTGGAGACGGCACCCACGTGGAAGATCTTGCGGCCCATGCGCTCCAGCAGCGGGCGGGCGCGCTCGACGTCCGCCGCCTCGCCCCCCACCATGATCGCCAGCGTGCCCTCCACCGCCCCCTTCACGCCCCCGGACACGGGGGCGTCGATGAAGCGGGCGCCGCGCGCCGCCACCTGCGCCGCCAGCCGCCGGGTCACGGACGGATCGGACGTCGTCATCTCGACGACCAGGTGCCGCGCCCCCAGCGCGGGCAGCAGGCTCGCCACGACCATCTCCACTTCCCGCGAGGACGGCACGATGGTGATCACGACTTCCGCCGCCTCCGCCACCGCGCGCGGGGATCCGGCGAGCACCGCGCCACGGTCGAGCAGGGGCTGAGCGGCGGCGGGGCGGGCATCGTGGACGACGAGCGCGTGGCCGGCGTCGAGCAGATGCCCGGCCATCGGCAGCCCCATGCGCCCGACGCCGATGAAGCCGACCGTCATGCCTGGCAGAGGGGCGGCGGGGTGACGGCGGTGCGGTGTGCGTACGCGAGATCGTGCCGGATCATGACGGGCACGCTATCATCACGGCCTGTGCCCGCTCCGTCAAGACCGGCGCCCCTTCTCGGCCTGGTGCTGATCGCCCTCGCCGCGATGTCGTGGGGCACCACCGGCTCCGTGACCACCGTGCTCATCGCGCGCGACGGCACGCATCCGCTCGTCATCGGGGCCGCCCGCATAATGATGGCCGCCCTCCTGCTGCTCGCGGGCGCCCGCGTGCTGACGGGCCCGCTGCGCATCGCGCGCGAGGACCGCTGGCGCTGCGTGGCCATGGGGCTCAGCATGGCGGTCTTCCAGGCGGCGTATTTCACCGCGGTGTCGATGATGGGGATCGCGCTCGCCGCGCTCATCGCGATCTGCTCGGCACCGCTCATGATCGCGGCACTGGCGGCCGCCTTCCTCGGCGAGCGCCTTACCGCCCGCGTGGGGCTGGCCCTCGCGGTGGGCACGATCGGCACCGCGCTGCTCATCGTCGGTCCGCGCTCGACGGCGGACGTCTCCGCGCGCTTCGCGGGCGGCGCCGCCCTCGCCCTGCTCGCCGGGCTCGCGTACGCGCTCTCGGTCGTGATCACCAAGGCCGCGCTCGTGCGCACGCAGCCGCTGCCGCTGGCCGCGGCCGGCTTCGTCGTGGGCGCCCTGGCCTTCACGCCCGCGCTCGCGGCGCCGGGCGCCCTGCACCAGCTCGCGGCGGGCTGGCCGTGGCTGCTCTACCTGGGCGTGGTGACGACGGCGGTGGCGTACGCGCTCTACACCGTCGGCCTGCGGCACGTGAGCGCCTCCGTCGCCGCCGTGGTGTCGCTCCTGGAGCCGCTCACCGCCACGCTGCTCGGCGTGCTGGTGTTCGGCGAGCTCCTCGGCGCCGCCGGCGCAGTGGGGGCCGCGCTCCTGCTGGGCGCCCTCGTGCTGCTCAGCCTGCCCGCGCGCGTCAACCCGGCGACGGCGCCGCCCGCCTGAGCGTGCGTCGACCCGCCCGCGCACTCGATGACGCCCCCCCAGCCGCCGGGAGCCGGGGGGGCCGGGGGGGAAACGGGGGGAAACGGGGGGGCCGTCCAGCCCCCCCGTTGTTCAAACAGCGCGGAGCAACGGGGGGGCCGTCCAGCCCCCCCGTTGTTCAAACAGCGCGGAGCAGGCGGGCGATCAGGCCAAGATCGCGCGTGATACCGCGCGGCTGAACGTGCAGTTGGGCACGACGGACGAGTGCTTACCGGGGCCGCCGGCGACCATGACGAGGACGTCGGCGGCGGATGACACGCGCGGCATGAGCGCGTCGGTATCCGTGGTGGCCGTCATCCAGCGCGGCCAGTCGTGCATGCCCCACATCCCACCCTGCTGCATCAGCCCCAGCGGCTGCCGCGCGTGCTCGTAGATGAAGGCCTGCACGTCCGCACGCGTGAGACCGTCCTCGGCGATCGTGCGCGCATGCTCGGGGCCGAGGACGACGAGGAGCTGGCTCTGGCTGAGGAACCAGCCCACGTTGGAGCCGAGGGTGACGGCGGTATCGGCGATGGTGGTGAGGATGCCGGCCGCCGCCGTGGACACGTGATCGTTGACGTTGTGCGGGGCCTCGCCCCCGAAGACGGTCACCGCGTCGCCCGCGTGCAGCGGCCCCCAGGGTGAGGCCTCGATGTTCTCGCCGATGCAGTAGCCGAATTTCGCAGGACCGCCCTGCGTGGACATGTCGAACCGCCCCGGCCAGGCCCCGCCCACGTTCAAGAGGATGAGACGGATGGCGCGGCCGATGGTGGCGTTGGCGCGAAAGCCCGGGCCGAAACAGCCGCTGCCCGCGTGCACGCCGATGCGGCGCCCGTAGGCGCCGTGCACGACGATGAGGGGCGCCACCGGGTGCGTGGTGGCCTGCACCCCGTAGAGGTTGAAGGCGGGATCGAGCATCGCTTCCACGGCGGCCACGATGACCGGGAACGCGGACGGCTCGCAACCCGCCATGACGGCGTTGACGGCGAGCTTGTCGAGCGACACCTGCCGCCACAGGGGCGGCATGGCGCCGAGCACGGTGGCGCCGTCGCGGGCCCCGAGCATCGCCCGCACGCGCTCCTCGGTGGGCGGCACGATGGGCAATCCGTCGGCCCACTGGCGCGCCGTGAACTCGGTGAAGACGTCGTCAGGATCCAGCGCGAGGTCGTGCTCGACGGGCGCGGCGGGCGCGCTGCTCGCGGCCGGGGTGGCTGCGGTGCCGGCACCGCCGACGAGGGCGGCGAGCTGCTCGAACGCCTGGTGCGCGCGGCGCGCGATCGACTCCGGACGCTCGCCTCCGAGCGGGTGCTGGACCACGAGGAGCGGCAACCCCGACACGCCGAGGGAGGCCATCTCACTGACGGCCAGCCCCTGGAACGCCGTGGTGCCGATGAGCCCGGCGGGCGTGCCGCCCTTGGCGAGCGCGATGGTGTCGTGGAGACTCCACGACGTGCACGACCCTCAGTCGGCGGATCCCGCGAAGACGACGTCACACTCCTTGGCCAGCTCGGCGATCAGCTCCGGCGAGGCGGGCGTGGAGGCATTGGCCTTGCGCCGATGCACGACGGCCTTGACGCCGTACCGGTCGCGCAGCAGCTCGCCCAGCTCGGCCGTGAGCCGGTCGAAGTTGGACTTCGTGTTGTCCAGGAAGCCGACGGTGCGTCCCGTCCATTCCCGCGGCAGCGGCGGCACCGCCACCGTCTGGCTCTTGACCACTCCGACCGGACTCAGCACTCTCATTGGTGGTTCTCCTTCATTAGAATGGTGGTGCCGTATATCTGTTGGAGAATGGGGGGCCTCGAACGGGCCCCCCATTTCCCCCCGGCGGCGGGCTGCCGGTTCTGCTTTCGCTCCTGGTTCCCCGGACTGCCGGTTCTGCTTTCGCTCCTGGTTCCCCGGACTGCCGGTTCTGCTTTCGCTCCTCGCTCCTCGGGCGCCCGATTATGCCGGCGTCACCTCTTCTTCAGGCCGGTGGAGCGGGTGAGGAGGCGGCCGATGTTGGCGTGGAGATCGGCGAGCATGGCGCGCTTGATGCGGACGGTCACGTTCTCCACGGGCTCGGGACTGCCGAGGCGATGGATGACGAGGGTGCCGGTGAACTCCTCGGCGCGCTCGTCGACGGCGGCGAGGCCGCGCATCGTGAGGATCTCCCACCCGTCGTTCATCGCGGCATATTATAGCCCCCGATGATCATCGCGCTCGATGTGGGAACGTCGTCGGCGCGGGCGAGCCTGTACGACGACCACGGCGCGCCCGTCGATGGAAGCTTTCACCAGGCGGCCTACGAGCCGGCCACCACCGCGGACGGCGGCGTCGAGCACGACGCGAACGTGCTGCTCGAGGCCGCGGCCGTGTGCGTGGACCGCGTGTGCCAGGTCCTGCCGCGCGGCGCGGCCGTGCTCGGCGTCGGCGTCACCACCTTCTGGCATGGCCTGCTCGGCTTCGATGCCGCCCACCGGCCGCTCACCCCCATCCTCATGTGGGCGGACTCGCGCAGCGCCCCCGATGCCGCCCTGCTGCGCGACGCGCTCGACGAAGACGCGCTGCACGCCCGCACCGGTTGCCATCTGCATGCCTCGTACTGGCCCGCCAAGCTGCGCTGGCTGGCGCGCGAGCGGCCGGCGCAGGCCAGCGCCGTGGCGCGGTGGGGCTCCTTCGGCGAGCACCTCGAAGCGATACTGTTCGAGGCGCCCGGCACCACGATCTCCATGGCCTCCGGCACGGGCCTGTTCGACGTGGAGCGCGGCGGCTGGGATGCCGCCGCCATGGCCGCCGCCGGCATCGAGCCGGAGCGTCTGTTCGAGGTGCGCGACCGCACCGAGCCCCGCCGGGGCCTGCGCGGGCCGTGGGCGCGCCGGTGGCCGGCGCTGCGATCGGTGCCGTGGTTTCCCGCCGTCGGCGACGGCGCCGCCGGCAACGTCGGCTCCGGCTGCATCGACCCGCACGGCATGGCGCTGAACGTCGGCACCTCCGCCGCCCTCCGGGTGGCGAGCGAGCGCGCGGCAACACCGCCGCGCGGACTGTGGCGCTACAGCATCGACGCGCGGTGGCGGATGGTGGGCGGCGCCACCTCGGAGGGCGGCAATGTCTATGCGTGGTGTCGTGACGTGCTCGCCCTGCCCGGCGACGAGGCGCTCGAAGCCGCCGTCGCCGCCGAGCCCCCCGACGGCCACGGGCTCACCGTGCTGCCCTTCCTGGCCGGCGAGCGCGCGCCCGGCTGGCGCGGCCATCGCCGGGCCGCCATCACGGGGTTATCGCTGGACACCACCGCCCTCGAGATCACGCGCGCGGCGCTGGAGGCGGTGGCGCTGCGCCTGGCCCTCGTGTACGACCTGCTCGCGCCGCACGCGGCCGCCGATCACGTCATCGTCGCCTCCGGCGGCGCCATCGTTCGCTCCCCGGCGTGGACGCAGATGATCGCGGACGCGTGCGGGCGCGCCGTCACCTGGTCGCGCGAGACGGAGGCCACCAGTCGCGGCGCGGCACTCCTGGCGCTCCACGCGCTCGGCGCCATCCCCGACCTCGCCGCCGTGCGCGCCCCGCTCGGCAACACGTTCGCGCCCGACGCCGCGCGGCACGCGCGGTACCGCGAAGCACTCGACCGCCAACAGCGGCTCGACGAAAGGGTATGATCGGGGGCATGACCGACGGCCCCGAGGTGCGTATCGTGGACACGGGCGAAGCCCTCGCCGAGGCCGCGGCGCGCGAGGTGCTGGCCGCCGCCGAGGACGCCGTCGCCACGCACGACCGCTTCACCATCGCGCTCGCGGGCGGCGCCACTCCGCGCGCATCGTACCAGCGCCTGGCCCTGCCGCCGCTGCGCGACCGGATGCCGTGGTCGCGCACCTGGGTCTTCTTCGGCGACGAGCGTGGCGTGGGCGCCGATCACCCGGACTCGAACTACCGCATGGCGCACGAGGCGCTGCTCTCCAGGGTGCCCGTGCCGCCTACGCAGGTCTTTCGCATCCGCGGCGAGGCGGACGATCCCGAGGAGGCGGCGGCCGGCTACGCGCGCACCATCGCGCAGGTCTTCAAGAGCCCGCGCGGCGCGCTGCCGCGCTTCGACCTCGTGCTGCTGGGCCTCGGCATCGACGGCCACACCGCCTCCCTCTTTCCGGGCTCGCCCGTGCTCAAGGAAGTCTTCCGGGCGGTGGCGGCCGTGCACGCGAGCGCGGCCACCATCCCGCAGCGGTTCACCCTCACGCTGCCCATCCTCAACGCGGCCGCCCGCGTCATCTTCCTCGTCTCGGGCGCGGAGAAGGCCAAGGTCGTGAAGGCCGCGCTCGGCCCCCACGGCGCCACCTTGCCGGCGGGCATGATCCGCCCCGCCGACGGCCGCCTGCTGTGGCTCGTGGACCGCGCGGCGGCCGCGCTGTTGCCCGTCGCCAAAGCGGGCTAGCTAGCTAGCGCATGCGCGTCGGCATCGCGTGCGACCACGCCGGCTACCCGCACAAGACTCCCATCGCGGCCGCGCTGCGTGCCGACGGCCACGCCGTGACCGACTTCGGCACCCATTCCACCGACGCCGTCGACTACCCGGACTATGCACGGATGCTCGGCGAGGCCGTGCGCGCGGGGGCCGTGGAGGCGGGCGTGCTCATCTGTGGCAGCGGGGCGGGCGCCGCCATCGCGGCCAACAAGCTGCGCGGCATCCGCGCCGCGCTCTGTCACGACCTCTTCACGGCGCGCCAGTCGCGCGAGGACGACGATGCCAACGTGCTCTGCCTGGGCGCCCGCGTCATCGATGTCGACACCGCCGTCACGCTGGCGCGCGCGTTCCTGTCCGTCCGCTTTTCCGGGATCGAGCGTCACCGGCGCCGGGTGGCGAAGATCGCGGCGCTGGAGACGGCCGAGTGCGCCGCGCCCGCCGGCGGCCACGGCGCCGGTGACGCCGTGAAGGAGTCGGTCGTCGACGAGGCGGTGGCACACCTCACCCGGCTCGACGCGGGACGGCGGATGTGGGCGCAGGACCCGGGCCTCTGGAGCAGCGACGTGAGCGTGCGCGCGGCGGTCGGGAACCGGCTGGCATGGTTGACGGCCGCCGCCGCCATGCGCGCGCGCGCTCACGAGCTCGTGGCCTTCGCCGCCGAGGTCCGGCAGGAGGGCGTCACCGACGTCGTGCTCCTCGGCATGGGCGGCTCGAGCCTCGCCCCGGAGGTGCTGGCGGCGACGTTCGGCGCCGCCGCCGGCGCGCCCCGCCTCACCGTGCTCGATACCACGGACCCCGGCGCCATCCACGCGGTGCGCGAGCGCCTCGACCTGCGCCGGGCGCTCTTCATCGTCGCCTCCAAGTCGGGGACGACCACCGAATCGAACTCGCTGTACCAGTACTTCCGCGGCGAGGTCGACGAGGCCAAGGTGGAGCCGCCGGGCGCGCGCTTCATCGCCATCACCGACGCCGGCTCACCCCTCGAGCGTCTCGCCCGTGATGCCGGCTTCCGCCGGACGTTCGTCAACGATGCCGGCATCGGCGGCCGCTTCTCGGCGCTGTCGTACTTCGGCCTCGTGCCGGGCGCGCTCCTCGGTGTGAGCATCGAGGGCCTGCTCGCCCGCGCGGCCGCGATGGCGGATCGCTGTGGCCCCGGCGTGGCCGTGGCGGACAATCCGGGCCTCGTCCTCGGCGCCGCCCTTGCCGGCTACGCGCAGGCGGGCCGCGACAAGGTGACGCTCGTCCTCGGCGAGCCCCTCCGCAGCTTCGGCGCCTGGCTCGAGCAGCTCCTCACGGAGTCGACCGGCAAGCAGGGCAAGGGACTGGTCGTGATCAACGGCGAGCCGCTGGGCGCGCCCGCCGTCTATGGCGCCGATCGCCTCTTCGTCGCGATCACGCTCGGCGACGATCCCGCCGCCGACCGGGGGCTCGCCGCCGTCGCTGACGCCGGGCACCCGGTGATCCGGCTGTCCATCGACGATCGGCTCGACATCGGCGCCGAGTTCCTGCGCTGGGAGATTGCGACGGCGGCCGCGGGCATCGTGCTCGCGCTGAACCCCTTCGACGAGCCGAACGTCGCGCAGGCCAAGGAAGCCACGCAGGCGGCGCTCGCCACGTATCGCGATACGGGCCAGCTCCCGCAGTGGCCGGCCAATGGCCCCGACGACATGGCCGCCGCGATCACCGAGGGCCGTCCCGGCGACTACGTCGCCCTCCTCGCGTACGTCACGCCGAGTGAGGCGGCCACCGCCGCCCTGCAGCGCCTGCGCACGCTCGTGCGCGATCGCACACACCTGGCCACCACCGTGGGCTACGGACCGCGCTACCTGCACTCGACGGGGCAGCTCCACAAGGGCGGGCCCCCCACACCGATCCTCGTCATCCTCACCCACAAGGATGCCGTCGACGTGCCCATTCCCGGCACGCCGTACACCTTCGGCACCCTCAAGATGGCGCAGGCGCTCGGCGATCTTGCCACCCTGCGTGCCGCGCACCGCCGCGCGGTCTGGCTGCCGCTCGACGGCGCCGCGGCGCCGGCGATCGACGCGCTCGCCGCCACGCTCGCCACGCGCCTCGAGCCGGGCACGCCCCGCTGATGGAGCTCGGATTCGTCGGCCTCGGCCGCATGGGCGGCAACATGGTGACGCGCCTGCTGCGCGACGGTCACCGGATCGTGGCCTATGACAGGTCGGCGGATGCCGTCGGGCGCGCGGCGGCCCACGGTGCCGCGCCAGCCGCGGCGCTCGCGGATTTCGCCGCGATGCTGAAGGCGCCGCGCGCCGTGTGGGTCATGGTGCCCGCGGGCGACCCCACGGAGACGACCATCCAGGCGCTGGCGGGGATCCTGTCGAGCGGCGACACCATCATCGACGGCGGCAACACCAGGTACACGGACGACGTGCGCCGCGGGCGCGAGCTGGCCGGCACGGGCATCCACTACGTCGACGCCGGCACCAGCGGCGGCATCTGGGGGCTGCAGAACGGCTATTGCCTCATGATCGGCGGCGACGCGGGCCCGGTGCAGCGGCTCGCCCCGCTGTTCACCGCGCTGGCGCCGCCCGACGGCTGGCTGCACACGGGCGGCATCGGCAGCGGCCACTACGTGAAGATGATCCACAACGGGATCGAGTACGCGATGATGCAGGCGTACGCGGAGGGCTTCGAGCTCATGGACGTCTCCGACTACCGGCTCGACCTGCCCGCCATCGCGAAGCTGTGGAACCACGGCAGCGTCGTGCGCTCGTGGCTCCTCGAGCTCACCGCCGATGCCCTCGCCGCCGACCCCGAGCTCGCGGGCCTCAAAGCGTACGTCGAGGACTCCGGCGAAGGCCGCTGGACGGTGGAAGACGCGGTGGAGAAGGCCGTGCCCGCGCCCGCCATCACCGCGGCCCTGTTCGCGCGCTTCCGGTCGCGGCGCGACAACTCCTATGCAGACCGGCTCCTCGCCGCGATGCGGAATGCGTTCGGGGGCCATGCCGTCCGGCGATGAGCCGTTCTCCCTCATCATCTTCGGGGCCTCCGGCGACCTCACGCACCGCAAGCTCATGCCCGCCCTCTGGAGCCTGTATGCCGCGCGCACGCTGCCGGAGCCGTTCGCGATCGTGTGCACGGCGCGCACCGAGCTCAGCGACGCGGCCTTCCGCGCCAAGATCCGCGAGGGCGTGCGCGAGTTCGCGCGGCTGAAGCCCCCCTCCGATCTCGTGTGGGAGCGGTTCGCCTCCAGCGTCCATTACGTGGCGGGAGATCCCAGCAGCCCTGAGCTGTACGCGCGGCTGGGGGATCGACTGGCGGGCATCGAGCAGGCGCGCGGCGGCGCCGCCAACCGGCTCTTCTACTGCGCGACCCCGCCCAGCCTGTACGACGACATCGTGGCCAACCTCGGCGCCGCCGGTCTCGGGGAGGCGTCGGCGGGTTGGACGCGGCTCATCGTGGAGAAACCCTTCGGGCGCGATCTGGAGAGCGCGCGCGCCCTCAACCGCCAGATGGCGGGCGTCTTCCGCGAGGAGCAGATCTACCGCATCGATCATTACCTCGGCAAGGAGACGGTGCAGAACATCCTCGTCTTCCGGTTCGCGAACGGGATGTTCGAGCCCGTGTGGAATCGCAACCACGTGGCCGAGGTGCAGCTCACGGTGGCGGAGTCGATCGGCGTGGAAAGCCGCGGCAGCTACTACGAGGAGTCGGGCGCGCTGCGCGACATGATGCAGAACCACCTGCTGCAGCTGCTCTGCCTCATCGCGATGGAAGCGCCCGTCACCTTCGACGCCGGCGCCGTCCGCGACGAGAAGAACAAGGTCATGCAGGCCATCCGCCCCATCGATCCCGCCCGGGCCGACGCCTCCGCCCTGCGCGCGCAGTACGTGGCCGGCTACGTCAACGGCAAGCCGGTGCCGGGGTATCGGCAGGAGAAAGGCGTGAAGCCGGACTCGATGACGGAGACGTACGCCGCCCTGCGCCTGCAGATCGACAACTGGCGGTGGGCGGGCGTGCCCTTCTACCTGCGCACCGGCAAGCGGCTGGCCAAGCGCGTGAGCGAGATCGTGATCCGCTTCCACCGCACGCCGCACATGATCTTCCGCCGCGACCCCGCCGGGGTGGAGCCGAACTGGCTCGTCATCCGCATCCAGCCCGACGAGGGCATCTCCCTCACCGTCGTGGCCAAGACCCCCGGGCCCGACGTCAAGCTCGGCCCCGTGACGCTCGATTTCAAGTACGGCGAGGTCTTCGGGGGCGAGCCGCCCGAAGCCTACGAGCGCCTCCTGCTGGACGCCATCCACGGCGATCCCACCCTCTACGCGCGCGGCGACTGGGTCGAGCACGCGTGGGCCCTGCTGCAGCCCGTCCTCGACGCCTGGAGCACCACGCACGAGGGATTGGCCACCTACGAGGCCGGCACCTGGGGCCCGCCCGAAGCCGACGCCTTCATCGCCCGCGACGGCGGCCACTGGCGACAACCTTGATGGGGGGCCGCGACGGGCCCCCCAAGCCCCCCGACGCTCGGCAGCGCCCCGGCGGAGCCGGGGCGCTCCTCGATTCACCCCTCGATTCACCCCCGGATCAGCAGGAGGTCGGTGCAGATCTCCAGGCGATGGACGGGCACGCTCGCGAGCGGACGCCGGTCTTCACGGTACTGCTGGGGGCCCGGGACGCCCTGGATGCGCACGCGATGGTCGCCGGAGTTTTTCGACAGTTCCAGGGTGGCGCTGCCGCTCGTCGACGACAGTCCGCAGTCCGCATCAGGCTTCAAACTCCGGCAACCTCAACACCTTTCACACCACCCGCCGCCCACGCTGCCCCAGATTCATGAGTCCGCGGGAGGTCATGAGTCGACGACGAATCCTGAGGGAGTGATGCATTCCGCGGACAGGGCGCGTCTGGAGCGAAATGTTAAGACGTCAAGCCTGACCCCAGTGGCTAGCGCTTCTTGCCGTCGGCAGGGGTGTAGTAGCTCTGATAGTAGCGGTAGTAGTCGTAGTAGTAGCCGTCGCGCTTGAGGTTGACGTTGTTGATGACGACGCCGAGGATGCGTCCTTTCACCGCCTCGATCTGCCCCGCCGCCCGCCGCACCACGTCGTGGGGAACCTTGCCGGAGGACACGACCAGCACCACGCCGTCGGTGAAGGAGGCCAGCGCGATGGCGTCGGAGACGGACACCACGGGGGGCGAGTCGAGCAGCACCATGTCGAAGTCACTGCCCGCCGCTTCCAGCGACTCGCGCATGCGGTTGGACCCCACGAGCTCGGCCGGATTCGGCGGCAGCGGGCCGCTCGTGAGCACGAACAGGTTCGGCACCGCCGTCGCCTGCGCGACCTGGACGAAGGGCAGGCCCTCGAGCAGCGCGCTCGTGAGGCCGCGGCTGTTGCTGAGCCCGAAGATGCGGTGCAGCGTGGGCCGGCGCAGGTCGGAGTCGACGAGGCACACCCGCGAGCCCGTCTGCGCGGTGACGACGCCGAAGTTCGCCACGGTGGTCGACTTGCCCTCGCCGGGGCTCGACGACGTCACCACGATGGACCGGCACTTGTGGTCGAGGCCGGCGAACTGGATGCTCGTGCGCAGGCTGCGGTAGGCTTCCGCCGACGGCGACTTGGGGTCGGCGTGCGCGACGAGGGCGGCGGAGGGCGGGGGCGTGGACTTCGCGCGGTCGGCCATGACTAGCGCTTCGTCGCGAAGATCGGCACGATGCCGATCACCGGCAGCCCGAGATACCGCTCCACGTCGTCCGGTGTCTTGATGGTGGTGTCGAAGTACTCGATGACGAGCGCGGCGCCCACCCCCACGAACAGCCCCACCAGCACCGCCACCATGAGGTTGACCGTCCGCCGCGGGCGGATGGGCAGCCGCGGCACGGACGCCTCCTCGATGACGCTCACGTTGTTCGTCTCCAGTCCCCCGGTCACACCCGTCTCCTTCAGCCGCTTGAGCACCGCTTCGTAGAGCTGCTGGTTGGAGTCGGCGTCTCTCTGCAGATTCTGGTACTGGATCTCCTTTTCGCTGATGTCCTGCCCTTCCTGCCGGAGCCGGTTCACGTTGCCGAGCAGCGTCTCCTCGCGGGCCCGGGCCACCCGGTACTCCGTCTGCACCCCGCGCAGCATGGTCTTGATCTCGGCGTCGATACGCTGCGCCACCTGGTCCATCTGCGCCTGCACCTTGAGGACCTCCGGATGCTTGTCCTTGTAGGTCTTCAGGAGCTTGGACCTCTGCACGTCGAGGTCGGAGGCCTCCGCCTTCAGCTTCTGGATGAGCGTGTTGTCGGCCACGGTGAAGATCGTCGCCGAGCCGCCCTTGTCGGCGGCGACGCGGGCGAGCTCGTTCATCTTCGCCTCCACCGACAGGCGCTGCGCCTGCGCCTCCAGGTAGGCCCTGTTGAAGTCCATGATCTTCGCGGCCGTGATCTGCCGCTGCTCCTGCATGCCGAGGATGCCCACCTTGACCCGGTAGTTCTGCAGCGCCACGGAGGAGTCCTGCACCTTGTCCTTCAGTGACGTCATCTGCTCCGTCAGCCACGCGAGCGCGTCCTGCGCGCCCTTCAGCTTGATGTCGAGGTTGTGCTTGGCGTACTGCTTGGCGACGGCATTGGCGATCTCGGCGGCGAGGGCGGGATCGGGATGATCGACCTTCACGAGCACCAGGCGCGTGTTGCGCCTGGGCTCCACCGTCACCCGGCCCAGGAGCGCGGACGCCGGGTCGGCGGCGGCCCCGATGGCCGGCACGCGCTGCTTGAGGTTGAGGTTCTCCACCACCTTCTGGAGGATGGGGCGGCTCGTGATGAGCTCGTACTGCGTTCGGTAGTACTCCTGGGTGGGCGCCCCGATGGAGGTCACCTCCTGGATGTTCAGGATCTTGGCCGCCTCCGGCTCGATGAGCACGGTGGCGGAGGCCTGGTAGATCGGGGTCTGCAGGAACGTCCACACCGACACCGTGAGGACGGTGAGGAGAAAGAGGCCCGCCACCAGCCAGCGATGCTTCCGTACTATCCGGTAGTAGTCCTTCAGATGCGCCTCACGCTCGCGTCCGACCGTCTCCTGTGGAATCAAAAGAAGCTCTCCGGGACGACGATGACGTCGTTCTCGATGATGCGAATGGCCTTGTCGCGCTGGCCCCGCCGGATGACGTCGTTCATGTTGACGTTCAGCGTCTGCTGCCCCGTGGGGGTGGTGCGGATGACCCGCGTCCGGCCCGGGGCCGCCTTGTCCGTGAACCCGCCTGCGATCGTGATCCCCTCGAGGACGTTCGTGTCCTTGTCGAGCTGGTAGGCGCCCGGCTTCTTCACCTCGCCGAAGACGAAGAAGGTGTTGCCCTTGGGCACGAGGACGGTGTCGCCGTCCTCCAGCCGGAAATTCTTGTCCTTGGGCACCGCGCCGCCGAGATCGAGCGCGATCGTCTCCTGCTTGCCGTCGGGCCCGCGCCGCAACAGCTTGACCCCCGAGGGCGCCGCCGCGTTGCTGAAGCCGCCCGCGAGGGTGACCCCCTCGAGGACGCTGATCTCCTTGTCGAGCGGGAACGTCCCCGCCTTGGTCACCTCGCCGAGGACGAAAAAGGCCTGTGCCTTCGGCACGAACATCATGTCGCCGTTCTCGAGCGCGATGTTCTCCTTGACGTCCCCCGCCTGGATCTTGCGCAGGTCGAGGCGCAGGATGCTGCTGCCGGAGCCGATCTTCCTGCCGTCCGCGGTCACCTGCTGGGCGCGCACGAGCACGAGATCCTTGCCCGCATTCCTGGAGATCCCGCCCGCCCGCGACAGCATCTCGAGCAGCGTGGTGGGGCCCGTCAGGAAGAAGAGGCCCGGCTTCTCGGCCTCGCCCATGACGTGCACCTTCTTCGACAGGTACTCCTTCACCGCGACGATCACCTGGGGATTGACCAGATAGTCCTTCTCGAGGAGGTCGCGCACCCGGGTGGCGAGCTCGGTGGTGGTGAGCCCCGCCGCGGCCACGCTGCCGATGAGCGGGAACGGCACGCGACCGTCGAGGGTGACCGGATACTCACGCGAGAGGTCGTCGTGGCCCCACACCGTGATCCTGAGGACGTCACCCGGTCCGATCGTGTATTCCTGGGCGCCGGCGCGGGATCCGGCGGCGAGCAGCATCGCGCACACGAGCGCGCCCAGGACGAGGGTGGAGACGTAACGGAATGTCAATCGCATGTCAGTTCCATTGGCTCTTCGGACTTCGTGACGGCCCGGGCGTCCGCCCGGATCAGAACGACAGGGTGACCTTCGCGCCCACGATGTTGTCCTCGTAATCGAACTCGGCGAAATTCGAGTACCGGCGCGTGTAGGTGTAGTCGGCGCCCACCGCCAGCCAGCGTTGAATCTGGTAATCGAGGCCGAGACCGGCGCCATAGATCTCGTCGCGCCGCCAGTCCCGGCGGCCCGCCTTGTCGGGATACTCGTTCGTGCCGCCGAAGACGTTCCCCGTCACGAGCAGCTTGGGAGTGAACTTGTGCTCGGCGGCGAACGTCACGAAGTTGGCCACGTAGAAGAGGTTCGTGCGGTAGACCGACTCCGCCACGAAGCGCTCCGTGGTCAGCGTGAAGCGCGTACGATCCGTGGGCTGGAAGACCCAGTCGCCGCCCGCCACGATGCCGCTGTACGAGGTCCTCCGCGGGTTGTCCGGCTCGCGGACCTCCCAGCCGATCCGGAACGTGGACGTGAGCCGGGGCGTGATCTCCCCGCGCAGGCCGACCACGCCGATGTAGCGCTCGACGTCGCGCACGCCGGCGGTGCTGAACTCCTTGGTGCCGTACGCCAGGTTCAGCAGCAGGTCGGTCTTCGGAGCCACCTTGTAGAAGCCCGTGATGCCGAACGTGTGCTCGTCGCGGTCGAGCTGATTCACCGTCCGATCGAAATCGACGTGCGTCCACACGTAGTCGGCGCCGAGCGCCCAGCGGCGCGCAAAGGCGTACTCGACGGACGGCGACAGCACGTTCGTGAGGCTCTCGATCCGCCCCGTGAGCTCGGTGCCTGGAGGATCGCTCGTGTACGCAAGATCCTCTTTCAGCGCCGCCCTCAGCCCGCCCGGAAAGTCCAGGGAGAGCGTGCCGAAGAGGAAATAGTGCTCGGTATCCTGGCTGTCCAGGTCGGCGAAGCGCAGGACCTCCATGCGGGCACCGAAATCGAGGCGATGACGCCCGAGGGGCAGCTCGACGAGGATGCCGGGGATGGTGCGGAAGATCACGTCGTCCTGCTCGTTGTTCGGCGTCTGGAACACGTTTGATTCGTACTCGACCCGCTGCGTGATGAAGGGGGTGACCCTGAAGCCGGGCAGGTTGAGGTCCGGCCACACGGCGTTGAGGTCGACGGCGAGCGCGGGCGACACCAGGGTGGCCACGGCGGACATCGCACCCAGGATCGTGACCGCCGCCCGCCGAGCCCACCGTGCACACGCCATCAGGGTTTACCCTCTCGCTCTCGACACGTCATGAGCCGCCTGGTCCTCCGTCGTTGGCACGGGGACGTGGGGATGATACGGAAGCCCGCGATGGGGTGTCAACCTCGTTTATCTCGGCATTTGCGAGGCACGGCTGGCCGTCAGCTCGACATACGTGTACCACAGGCCCTCCCACAGGAGCACCTGCAGGGAGTTGCCGGCCTTTTCATAGACCTGGGTGGTGCCATGGCGCGCGGTCGTCGTGCTGCTCACGTTGCGCCAGCCGTTGCCCTCGAGCGTCGTCCGCATGGCGGCGGCGAGCGAGTCGATCTCGATGCGGCCCCGGTACACGAGTCGGGCCGCCTTCACCTGCGGAGACTCGATGATGGTCGAGCGCTCGGGCTCGTAGGTCAGCCCCTTCGGCACCGGAATGTCCTCGAACTCGCTACGGACGGGGCGTGAGGGTGTGCTGGCGCAGGCAGCGAGGACAAGCACGATCACGGCGACCGCGGAGACACGGTAAAAAAATGGCATGGCCCATCCTAGCAGCCGCGCGCGCAGCGGACCAAGCTATTGGTACAACCGAATCAGCCTCGCGAAGTCGGCGTCGACGGCGCGGGCGACCTCGGCCACCTGCCGCGGCGAGAGGTCCTCGTCGAGCAGCAGCACGACGATGGCCCGCCCCCGGCGGGTCCTGCGTCCCACGTGCATGGAGGCGATGTTCACGTTGAGGCTGCCGAGGATGGTGCCGATCCGCCCCACCATCCCGGGCCGGTCCTCGTAGGAGAGCACGAGGATGTGTCCCTCGGGCACGAACTCGATGTCGAGGTCGCGGAGCTTCACGATGCGCGGCTGGCCGTCGAAGACCGTGCCCGCGATCACCTTGCGCCCGTCGGCCGTTTCCGTGGCCACCGTGAGCACGCTCTTGTAGGCCGACGTCCCCTCCGCGCGGTGCACCTCCACCGTCACGCCGCGCTCGCGCGCGACGAGGTGCGCGTTGACCAGGTTCACCGGCCCCGCCATCACCGGATCGAGGAGGCCGGCAAGGACGCCGCGCGCGAGCAGCTCCGGATCGCCGTCGGCGATGGCGCCCGCCACCGTGACCTCCACCCGCGCCAGGTGCCCGGGGTCGAGCTGCACGGCAAAGCGCCCGAGGCGCTCGGCGAGCGCCACGAAGGGCCGCAGCGCGGCCACGGCGGCGGCGTCGCCCATGGGGATGTTGACGGCGTGCTCGACGAGCTCGCCGTCACGGAAAGCCACGAGCTGCCGCGCCACGTCGATGGCCACGTTCACCTGCGCCTCCGTCGAGTTGGCGCCCAGGTGCGGCGTCACCACCACCCGCGGGTGCGCGATCAGGCGCCGGACCACCTCACCGGTGGGCGGCTCCTCGCTCCACACGTCGATGGCCGCGCCCGCCACCCGGCCTCCCTCGAGGGCGCCGAGCAAATCGGCCTCGTCGATGATGCCGCCGCGCGCGCAGTTGACGAGGCGGACCCCCGCCTTCATCGAGGCGAGCTGGGGCGCGCGCACCATGCCGTCCGTCTCCGGCGTGAGGGGCACGTGAAAGGTGATGACGTCGCAGCGCGCGAGCAGCGTGTCGAAGTCGACGAGGCGGGCGCCCACGTCCCGCGCCCGGCTCTCCGCCACGTAGGGGTCGTGCACGAGCAGCTCGCACTCGAACGGCCGCAGGCGCGCGGCCACGCGCGAGCCCACCTTGCCCAGCCCCACCACGCCCACCGTCTTGCGGAACAGCTCCGCGCCGTAGAGCGAGCGGTCCCACTCGAGCGTCTTGAGACGCGCGTGAGCCTCCGGGATCCGGCGCACGAGCGCGAGCAGCATGCCCATCGTGTGCTCGGCGGCGGAGACGACGTTGCCGTAGGGCGCGTTCACCACCACCACGCCGCGCCGCGAGCACGCCTCCACGTCGATGTTGTCGATGCCGACGCCGGCGCGGCCCACGATGCGCAGCCGCGGCGCGCCCTCGAGCAGGGCCGCCGTCACCGCCGTGGAGGAGCGCGTGATGAGCGCCTCCGCCTCCGCGAGCGCCCGCGCCAGGACTTCCGCGGGCGGCTTGGTGAGCTGCTCGATGGTGAAGCCGCGCTCGCGCAGGTAGGCGAGCCCCTCGGGGGCGATGGCGTCGATGACGACGGCGCGCACGTCAGCCCTGGATCGAGTACCCGCCGTCGACGGGGATGACGGCGCCGGTCACGAAGTCCGACGCCGCGCTCGCCAGGAACACCGCCACGCCCGCCATGTCGTCGATGGTGCCCCACCGCGCCGCCGGCGTACGGCGGAGCACGGAGTCGTGCAACGTGGGGATCTCGCGGCGGCCGCGCCGCGTGAGGTCGGTGTCGATCCAGCCCGGCAGCACCGCATTCACCTGGATGTTGTCGGGCGCCCACGCCGCCGCCATCGACTTCGTGAGCTGCACGATGCCGCCCTTGCTCGCGCCGTAGGCGGGCGCGAACTGCACACCGAAGATCGACAGCATGGAGCCGATGTTGATCACCTTGCCGCCGCCGGCCGCCTTCAGCGCCGGATAGGCGGCGCGCGAGCACAGAAAGGCCGACGTCAGGTTGGCGTCCATCACCGCGTGCCACTCCTGGAGGGAGAGGTCCTGCACCGGCTTGCGGATGTTCGTGCCGGCGTTGTTGACGACGACGTCCAGCCGGCCGCAGCGCTCGAGCGTGGACGCCACCAGCCGTCCCACCGCGGCCTCCTCGGTCACGTCGGCCTCGATGGCGTACGCCTCCGCGCCGAGCCCGGCGAGCTCGCGCACCGCCGCCTGCGACTTGTCCGTGTTGCGACCGGCCACGATGACGCGTGCGCCGGCGCCCGCCAGCCCGCGCGCCATGCCGAGACCGATGCCCCCGTTGCCCCCCGTGACGATCGCCACTCTGCCCTTGAGGTCGAACACCGGCGGCCCCCCGTACGAGTCGCTGTAAAACCTACAGACGCCTCGGACTCATTGTATGTTTTGCAACGTCTGACCATTGGAAACGCGCGCCACTACGGCGATTTCCATCTGGCATGTCGGCTGCACTCCCCACCTGTCGTTCTGGTCAGGTCGTAACAGACCGACGACGGAGGGTACCGCAAAATGATCGGGCACGTTCGCAGCTTTCCTTGTCGCGCTCCGGAGTGGCCGCGCGCCACCGGTCACGCGTGGGGCGTCGTGCTCGCCGGCAATGACGGCTCCATCGTCGAATTCGGTCGGGGTGACGGCCGCCGCATGCGGCGCCCGCGCCGCGCCCTCGCCGGTGACACCCGCACCGGGCTGCGACGCACCCTCGAGCGCGCGACATCCCTGATCGCGCCGGACCGGATGATCGCGGTCTTCTCCCGGGACAACGCCGGCGACTACGGGCAGGAGCTGTCCGACATGCCCGGCGTGCGGCACGTCGTGCAGCCGCGCTACCGTGGCAGCGCCGCCGAGATCTTCCTGCCCATCCTCAAGATCGCGCGGCTCGATGCCGACGCGATCGTGGCGGTGCTGCCCGCCGATCACCTCGACGGGCATGACGGCCGCGCCATCGAATCGATCGGCAAGGCCGTGACGGCGGCCTCGGTGCGCCGCGACCTGCCCGTGCTGGTGGGCGCGCATCCGCGGCGCCCGAACCCCACGTATGGGTGGGTGGAGCCCGGCGAGCCGGTGGACGGGCTGGAGTCGCTCTCGATCCGCTCCGTGAAACGCTTCGTCCACGACCGGGCCGTCAGCACCCGCCGCTGGCTCAGCGGCAGCGGCGGGCTTCTCAGCACGGTGGCCATCGTCGGTCACGTCGGCACGCTGCTCGCCCTCGGCCGTCGCTACCTTCCGGACGTCCTGGAAGCCCTGGAGCCCATCGAGCATGCCTCCGGCGGCGTCGAGGAGCGGCTGTTGTGCGATGCGGTGTACGAGTCCATACCGTACGCGAGCCTGGCGCGGGAGCTGCTGGAGCGCAGCGCCCATTTCGGGGTGCTGCCGCTTCCGGACGCCCGCTGGCGCGAGTGCGGCACGGACATCGAGCGGCTCGCATCGTGAGTCGATGAGCACGTCCTCCCACGCCGCCACCGGCCTGCGTGTCGCGCTCGCGCGCGGGCGCGGCCGGCCCCTGGCCCTGTTCGGCATCCCGATCACGCTCGACCTCTCGTGGCCGTTCGCGTTCGCGCTCGCGACGTGGACCTTCGCCGACTCCGTGTTGCCCGCCGCCGCGCCCGGGCGCGGGCTGGCCGCGTATATCTCGGCCGGTGTCGTGGTGGCGGCGCTGATTCTGCTCTCGCTGGCGATGCACGAGGCGGCGCACGGGATGGCCGCGCGCCACGCCGGTGTCGGCGTGACCGGGGTGTCGCTGTCGATGCTCGGCGGCGCCACCATTCTGGGTCACGCGCCACGCACGCCCGGCGCCGCCTTTCGGATCGCCGCCGCGGGGCCCCTGGCCAGCCTGGTGTGCGCCGTCGCCGCCGCCATCGTCCACGTCGTGCTCGTGGAGACCGGCGGCGATCCGCTCGCCATCGCGGGGGCCGCGGTGGTCGCCCTCGCCAACGCCGTCGTGGCCGTCGTCAATCTGCTCCCGGGCCGGCCTCTCGATGGCGGGCACATTCTCGAAGCCGTCGTCTGGAAGCTGACGGGACATCCGGCGCGCGGCGCACGGCTGGCGACGGCGGCGGGCCGCGCCATCGGCATCCTCGCCATCATCGTCGCGCTCATCGCCTCCGCCTCCGGCGACGTCGCCGCCGCGCTCTGGTCGGGCCTGCTCGGTGTGGTCATCTGGAACGCCGCATGAGCGCACGGGCGGGCGCGCGGAGAACGCTCAGGGGGCCGGCAGCACGAGCGACACGGTGGCGCCTTCGGGGGTCGATTCGAAATTGAGGCGGCCGCCGTGGAGGCGGGCGATGCGCTCGGCGACGAGCAGCCCATAGCCGCGGTGCCCGGGCTTGGCGGAATGGCCGAGACGGACGAGCAGCTTGGGGTTCGTCGTGGGCAGGCCCTCTCCGCGATCGCGCACGCTCACCACCACCTCCCCTGCCGCGCGGGCCGCCGTCACGCGCGGCGGCGGCGCGCCGTCCTTCGTCGCCTCCACGGCGTTGCCAATGAGCTCGCCGAGCGCCAGCACGAGGGCGGCGGTATCGCCGAGCACCGCCGGCCATTCGTGCGCCTCGACCACCACGTCGGGGCCATACGGCGCCGTCGCCTGCGCGGCGACGTCCCGCAGGGAGATCGGTTGAAGGGGTCCCACCTCGACGGACGCCACCGTCAGCGCGTCGGGAAGCATGTCGGCGATGCGCGCGAGCTGCTCGATGACCACGCGCAGGCTGTCGGCGGCGATCGGATCGTTGGCCACCACGCGCTTGAGCACTTCCAGATGGATGCCGGCGGAGTTGAGCGGCCCCCGAAGGTCGTGGAGAAGCCTGGCCAGCTCCCCCGGCAGGCGGCGGCAAGCCAGGTCTCCCCCCCGACGAACCATCACGTCAGGCGCGCCGACTTCACCGCCTGGATGCCGTACTTCGCCAGCTTGTTGTAGAGGGTCTTGAGGCTGATGCCGAGCAGCTGCGCCGCCCGGCGCTTGTCCTGATTCGTCTCGTCGAGCGCGCGCAAGATGAGATCCCGCTCCATCTCGCGGATGGGCGTGACGGAGCCCGCGGCCATGGCGGGGGCGGCGGCGACCGCTCGCAGCACGTTCTCCGGCAGGTGCTCGGTGGCGATCATCCCCGTCCCGCTGAGGACCACCGCGCGCTGGATCACGTTGCGGAGCTCGCGCACGTTGCCGGGCCAGTTCCACCGCTCGAGCTCGCGCTCGGCTTCCGGCAGCAGCCCGCGCACCTGCCGGTTGTCCTGCCGGTTGAACTCTTCGATGAACGTCCGCGCCAGCAGCGGGATATCCTCACGCCGCTCGCGCAGGGGCGGGAGACGGATCGAGAACACATTGAGCCGGTAGAAGAGGTCCTCGCGAAGCTGGTTGGCGGCGATGGCGTCCGTCGGCACCCGGTTGGTGGCGGCCACCACGCGCACGTCGACCTGGATCTCGCCCTTGCCGCCGCCCACGCGCCGGAACGTGCCTTCCTGCAGGACGCGCAGCAGCTTGGCCTGGGTGTTGGTGTCCATCTCCGCGATCTCGTCGAGGAACAGCGTGCCACCGTCCGTGAGCTCGAAGCAGCCGAGCCTGCGCTCGGTGGCGCCCGTGAAGGCGCCGCGCTCGTGGCCGAACAGCTCGCTCTCGATCAGCGTCTCGGGGATGGCCGCGCAGTTGATGGCGACGAACGGCTTGTTGCGGCGGTTCGAAAGGTCGTGAATGGTCCGCGCCACCAGCTCCTTGCCGGTGCCGCTCTCACCGTAGACGAGCACGGGCGCGGTGCTGGTGGCCGCAAGCTCGATCCAGCGGTAGACCTCCTGCATGCCCTTCGACTGGCCCACGAGCTGCCCGAAGCTGCCCTTCTGGCGGAGCTGGTGGCGCAGGAAGTTCACCTCGCGCGACAGCGATTCCTGCTCGATGGACTTCTCGAGGAGCACCTGCAGCCGGGTGGCGTCCACCGGCTTCGTGAGGTAGTCGAAGGCGCCGTGCCGCATCGCCTCCACCGCCGTCTCCACGGTGCCGTGGCCGGTCACGAGCAGCACGATGGGCGGTCGGCCCGTCTCTTTCAGCTTCTGGAGCAGCGTCAGTCCGTCCATCTCCGGCAATACGAGATCCGTCAGCACGACGGCCGGATGTTGCGCTTCGATGAAGTTGAGGGCTTCCTCGCCCGACGAGGCCGTTTCGACGTCGTAGCCCCACTGGCCCACGAGCCTCGCCAGCCCGTCCCGCTCGGCGGGCTCGTCGTCGACAATCAGGATCTTGCCGCTCTTCGCCTGGTCGCGTCTGCTGGGACTCACGTCTGCCGCCTGCTCTCTGTCAAGAGGTTGATGGCCGCGCGGCTCGCCCACGCGCGCGGCCGGGATCCGGCGACGACCCGATGCCGCCGCGCGTGGTGCTCGAGTCGTTAACGCCGCTGCACTTGAAGATTGTTGACGACGCTCTTCACGCCCTTGACCTGCCACGCCAGCTGCTCGGCGCGCGCCTTCTGCTCGGGGGATTCCACGGTGCCGTTAAGGTACACGGTGGCGTTGTTGGTGTCGACGTTCACCCGGGTCATGTTCGAGGCCTTGTCGGCCACCAGCTTCGTCTTCACGCTCGCGGTGATGGTTCCGTCATCGATGTTCTCGCCCGCGCTCTTGCCCGTCATCGAGCGGCAGCCCGTCACGAGCGAGGCCAGCATCAGTACGATCGCGATCGTCTTGAATGCGCGTGTCATTGCATCCTCTCCAATACGTCTTGCGTGGTTGCTGTGTGCGGAGTGGCCGGAGGCGTTCGGGGCCCAGGACCGCATCTGCTCAGTCCTCATATTTCCCGTGCCTCCCATGCTGGAACGGCTTGCCCAGTTTAACGCAGGTACCGTGCCACCTGGCTACACGAGAAAAAATAATCTTTTTTATCACATACATACGTGACTCAATGCGCTCGGTTGACCATGTCACCGGCGAGGGCGTCGTGTAACTTCTACACCCTAAAAAGAGGAAGAAATTTCAATTTGTAGGACTAACAGTTCGACGCTCACGGCAATCGTGGAGGAATTCAATGACATCGGCGAAGTATTCCGGTTGGCACATCGGGTGCACATGCCCGGAGCCTAGCAGCGCAAACAATCTCCGGGAGGCCTCACATGCACGCCACCTCAGCAGTTCCCTTGGCTGCGCCGTCACCCCAAGGCCACCAGCGCCGGCCCCTCTTCAAGTCCGACTATCCCAGGACGATCGACCGCTACATCGATTATTTCGAGGGCGCGGCGGCCGTCGACGACACCGTCGACGCGTGCGGGGAGACGCTGCTCGACCGGCTCGCGTGAATCGGCGTCGCTGCCTGCCGTCCAACAGGGAGGAGGACTTCTCATGATGCGTTTCGTTCGGACCAGCATGCTCGCGTCCCTGATGGCGGTCACGGTGGCCGCGTGCGCCGTTCCCGTCAGCTCCGGCGGCGGCTCCGCCTCTCCCCCGTCCACGACGCGGGCGCCGGAAGAGGGTCGTCGCCCCACGGCGTCGACCCGGCGCGTCGATCCTGCGGAAGCCGAGCGGTTGCAGCGCATCATGGTTCCCCTCATCCGCGCCATGAACAATCCGATCCCGCTGAACCAGGTCAAGGTCGGCATCATGGATGACCCCGCGATCAACGCGGCCAACGCGGGCGGCGGGCAGTTCTTCGTCACCACGGGGCTGCTGGAGAAAGCCAACGACGAGCAGCTGACGGGCGTGCTCGCGCACGAGATCGCGCATGACGACCTCCGGCACGTCGCCAAGGCCCAGACGCTGGGTGCCGGCCTCAACATCGGCATGATCATCCTGGACCAGATCATTCCCGGCAGCGGCGCCCTCACACCGATCGCGGGCGAGCTGGTGGCGCGCGGCTACAGCCGCCGGGAGGAGTATGCCGCCGACGCGCATGGCGTCCAGATCCTCCAGCGGGCCGGTCGGTCGCCGGACATCATGGCCAGAACGCTGAGCTGGCTCATGCAGGAGTCCGGTGGCGGCAGCAAGGGCGGGTTCTTCTCGACGCATCCGGGAACGGGCGAGCGCATCGAGGCGCTTCGCAAGCTTCGTTGATGTCACCGGCCAAGGAGCCGACCATGCGCGGTCTTCGCCCCTCCGTTCGTGCTGTTGCCGTGGCTCTTGCGGCCGTGCTCGGCGCCTCCGTCGCCCTCGGCGGGTGCGAGACGATCCGTGAAAACCCGAAGACCTCGATCGGCGCCGGCACGGGCGCGGCGGCGGGCGGCGTCGCGGGCGGTCTCATCGGCCGCAACACGACCGGGGTCGTCGTCGGGGGCCTCCTGGGAGGACTCGCCGGCGGCGCCATCGGCTACTACCTCGAGCGCCAGGACCGCAACCGCACGCAGGCGGCGAGCGAGGTCGGATACGACCCCGCCCAGGGCACCGTCGTCCGCGTGGAGCAGGTGCAGGCGAACCCCGCGTCGGTTCGCGCGGGACAGACGGTGAACGTGGTCGCCACCTACACCCTGCTCACGCCCCAGGGCGACCGCACCGTCGCCGTGCGGGAGACGCGCGAGATCCGGCACAACGGCGCCCTCGTCGCCAATCCCACCACGGAATTCTCGCGCACCGACGGCACCTACACGAGCGCGCTGCCCATCACGCTGCCCGCCGACGCCGGCCGTGGCGCCTACGAAGTCACGACGACGGTCGCCGTCGCCGACCGCGTCTCGCGCGCAAGCACGACGTTCCGTGTGGTGCGATAGCGTCGGGTAGCGTCGGGGTCAGGCTTTGACTTTCGGCTCCCGACGCGCCAAGCGCGGAATGCCAGTACTCCGTCGGGGATTCTTCGTGTTGTTAAGAAGTCAGGGTCTTCGCGGATCACAGTGGGTCTTTTGCCGCACTCCGAGTCAATGGCTGAA
>JBBDXO010000145.1:0-3865 GCA_040902295.1 Candidatus Rokuibacteriota bacterium
AACCCCTCCACCGGCCATCGCTTCGCCGCGCCGCCCGCGCCCGGGTGCACGATCAACAGGCGGCGCTCCCCGTCCCAGCCGGCGCCGCGCAGAAGATCGCGGCCGGCCTCACGCAGCGCGGCCGGGACGACGACCGGGGCGATGACCGCAGGCGCCGCGGGCGCCTCGGGCGCGGCCGTGCGCAGCAGGTGCTCCCACACGAGGCCGTCGCCGACCGACGGCGCCACCGTCACCGAGGGCGCCTGCGCGGACAGGCGGCGGACGAACGCGGCATCCCGGGCGCCGAGCCAGCACACGACGCGATCGGCGCCGAACAGGCGCGCGCGGGCGTCGTCGTCCACGAACAGCGCGTCGAGCCCGAGGCGGTCGACCGCGCACGCCTCGTCGACGAGGCCGAGGGCGACAAGCAGATCCGCGATGCGCGGCTGGGCGGCGAGCATCAGCGTGCCGTGGCGCGCGCGCAGCGCGCGCAGCGCGGGGATCGCGAGCAGGACATCGCCGAGCGCGCCGGGATGCACGGCGAGCGCGCGGCGCACGGGCTATCCGCGCAGGAGCGCGAGCGCGGCGTCGTGCACGCGGCCGTTGGTGGCGAGCGCGTTGCCCGAGTAGATCGTGGGGGCCCCGGCGAGGTCGGTGAAGCGGCCGCCCGCCTCCTCGACGAGCAGCCGGCAGGGGGCCAGGTCCCACGGCTTGAGGTCCGTCTCCACGTACAGCTCCGCCTTGCCCTCGGCGACGAGCTGGTAGCCCAGGTAATCGCCGAAGCCGCGCTGGCGCTCGGTGGCGTCCACGAGGCGCACGAAGCCGTCCCAGTGGCCGCCGCGGCGCAGCAGGCCGACGCCGGCATGCAGAAGGGAGGCGGCGCCGAGATCGGCGATGGGCGAGACCGACAGGCGCACGCCGTTGTGAAAGGCGCCGTGGCCGCGGCGGGCCGTGCACAGGTCGCCGGTGACGGGGTTGTAGATCACGCCCACCGTGATGTCGCCGCGCTCCTCGAGGGCGATGAGCGTGGCCCACACGGGGATGTGGCGAATGAAGTTCTTGGTGCCGTCGATGGGATCGATGATCCACCGCACGTCGTCGCGGCCGCGCTCGCCGAACTCCTCGCCGAGGAAGCCGTGGTCGGGAAAGGCGCGCGAGAGAATGCCGACGATCGCCTTCTCGGCGTCGCGGTCCGCCTGCGTCACGGGCGTGAGGTCCGGCTTCATGGTGACGTTGAAGCCGGCGCGGTAGTACGTGAGCGCGATCTCCCCCGCCGCGCGCGCGGCCTCCACCGCGATCTCGAGGGCGAGCTCGTCGGTCATCGCGCGGGCGGCTCCTCGCCGGGGAACGGCTCCCCGCGCTCGCCGAGGACGGTGGCGTACACCTCGAGCGCATCCACCACCACCGGCATGCCGCCGTAGGTCACCTGCTGGAAGATCACCTCCGCCACCTCCTGCCGGGTGGCGCCCACGTTGAGCGCGGCATGGATGTGGGCGTGCAGCTCGTGCGGCCGGTGCAGGACGGTGAGCGAGGCCACCGCGCACAGCTCCCGCTGCTTCTGCGAGATGACCTCGCGGCTGTAGAGGGTGCCCGTGAAGAACATCGACAGCTCGCGCGCGAGCTCCTTGTCGAACTTCTTCCAGGTGGCGAAGCCGACGCCGCCCTTGAGCGAATGGAAGAGCTTGGCGGCGGTCTCGCGCGTCTTCTGCTTCTTCTCGGCCTCGTTCATGCGCCTCTCCCGTTGACGGTGATCTTCTCGAGGATCTTCGCGAGCGCGTCCACCGCGGACAGCATCGGGTTGTGCGCGCAGGGCATGTCGACGGGGGTGACGCCCAGGCGCGCCGCGTATTCCGCCGCCTTCGCCGGCACCACCGCGCGGTCTTCCAGGCAGCGGATGTACGTGCGGGGCGTGCGCATGGCCCAGAAGCGCCGCGTGTGGATCCGCTCCAGCCACGGGCGCAGCGGCTGCGGCGTCATCCGCGTGAGCGCGTCCACCACGCGCGCATCGCCCGCGGGCAGGTCGCTCATCCAGCGGGCCGACTCCATGACGGCGGGATACTGCACGCCCCCCCCGCCGCCGCGCGCCAGGCCCGTGAGCATCGCCCGGCCGGCCGCGCCGATCTGCGTCTGCATGAGGGTGGACCCGCTCGGCACCACCACCGCCGCCAGGAAGACCAGGTGGGCCACGCGCGCCTCGATGAGCTCGGCCACCCTGGGCAGGACGGCGCCCGCCATGGAGTGGCCCACGACGATGGCCCGGCTCATGCCGGCCTGCATGGTGGCGTCGGCCACCGCCTGCGCGTAGGTGTCGATGGAGGCGCGGGCCCGCTCGTGCGCGCGCCGCCCGTGCCCGGGCAGGTCGACGGCCACCGCGTGATGCCCCGCCTTCTCCAGGCGCGCGCGCAGCGCATCCCACGCCCACGCGCCGTGACTCATCCCGTGTACGAGCACGAACTGCCGATTCATCGCCGGGCTCCTTTGTCGACGCGTGCCGCTCGGGGCGGGGCGCCGAAACCATCGGCCGATGATCTCATGGTACGCTCCGGAGAAAAGGACCCCACATGCTCAACCCTCACATCTTTCGGGCGTATGACGTCCGCGGGCGCATCGGCGACGACGTCAATCCCGACGTCTTCCGGCAGGTGGGCCGGGCCTACGCCACCCTCATCCGGCGCAACGGCGGCCGCACGGTGGCGGTGGGGCAGGACAACCGCGAGTCGTCCGCGGGGCTGAAGGCCGGCTTCATCGAGGGCGTGCGGGCGGCGGGCGTCGACGTCGTCGACATCGGCGTGGTCACCACGCCCATTCTCTACTTCGCCACCGCGCACTGGAAGCTGCACGGCGGCGCCAACATCACGGGCAGCCACAACCCCATCGAGTACAACGGCGTCAAGATGGTGCATCCCGGGGCCGCGCCCCTCACCGAGGACGAGATCCAGTCGCTGCGCACGATGGCGGAGGCGGGCGATCTCGAGACGGGCGCCGGCACCCTGACCAGCCGCGACCCCACGAACGATTACTTCGACACCATCGCGGGCCTCGTGCACCTGGCCCGCCCGCTCACGGTCGTGGTCGACGCCGGCAACAGCATCGCGGGCACCTTCGCGCCCCCGCTCCTGCGCCGCCTCGGGTGCGAGGTCATCGAGATGTACTGCGAGTCGGACGGGCGCTTCCCCAATCACCTGCCCGACCCCGAGGACGCCGAGAACGTGGCGGAGCTGCAGGCGAAGGTGGTGGAGCTGGGGGCGGACGTGGGCATCGCCTACGACGGCGACGCCGACCGCGTGGGCGTCATCGACGAGCGCGGCGGCCGGCACGAGGCCGACCTGATCCTCGTGCTTCTCGCGCGCGATTTGCTCTCACGACACCCAGGCGCCGCTATCGTATTCGACGTGAAGTCCTCGCAGTCCCTCGTGGACGACATCACGCAGCACGGCGGCGTGCCCGTCATGTGGAAGACGGGCCACTCGCACCTCAAGCGCAAGATGCGGGAGGACACGATCCTCCTCGGCGGCGAGGTGAGCGGGCACATGTTCTTCGCGGAAGGCTACTACGGCGTGGACGACGGCATCCTCGCCTCCTGCAAGATCCTCGAGATCGCCGCCCGCTCCTCCGAGCCGCTCTCGAAGCTCTTCGACTCCGTGCCGCACCTGCACGCCACGCCGGAGCTCAAGGCGCCGTGTCCCGACGGCGAGAAGTTCCGGGTCATCGCGGAGCTCACGCGCGAGCTCACGCAGCGCTACGACGTGGTCGACATCGACGGCGCCCGCGTGAACTTCCCCAACGGCTGGGGCCTCGTGCGCGCCTCCAACACGAATCCCTACCTCACCCTGCGCTTCGAAGGCCGCTCGCCCAAGGATATCGACGACATGAAGAGCGTCATCTA
>JBBDXO010000146.1:0-3169 GCA_040902295.1 Candidatus Rokuibacteriota bacterium
TCCACGCGGCCCTTGTCGGGCGTGAACTTGATCGCGTTGGAGAGCAGGTTCCACATGATCTGCTGCAGGCGGTCGGCATCGCCGGCGACGGCGGGCACGTCGCCGAGGCTGACCACGAGATCGATGGCCTTGGCGTCGGCGGCGGGCCGCACGGCATCGACGGCCGCTTCCACGATGGGCGCCAGCGCGACGGGCCGGATGGCGAGCCGCAGCTTGCCGGTGATGATGCGGGAGACGTCGAGGAGATCCTCGATCCGCTGCGCGAGCGCCTTGCAGTTGCGGTCGATGGTGTCCATGGCGCGCGCGTGGCGGTCGGGCTCGAGCCTCCCCTGGCGGATCCACCACAGCCATCCCAGCATGGCGTTGAGGGGCGTGCGGAGCTCGTGCGAGAGCGTGGCCAGGAACTCGTCCTTGGCGCGGCTCGACGTCTCCGCGTCCGCGCGCGCCGATTGCTCCTGGCGCAGGAGCTCTTCACGCGCGCTCGCGAGATTCTCCGCCCGCCGCTGGGCCGTCCGCGCACGGTCGTACAGGGAGGCCACGAGGAGGGCGACGATGACGAACGACGCGACGCGCACCACGCTCGCCGTGTCGAATCCCAGGAGCGGGGGCAGGAAATGCATCTCCGTCACCAGCACCGAGAGCACGGTGGCGAGCAGCCCGGGGCCGGTGCCGCCGAACCACGAGCTGATGACGACGGCGGCGAAGAAGAGGGGCGTCGCCGTGGGCTTCACGAACGGCCACAGCGCGGCCGTGAAGGCGGTGGCCACGGCCACGGACGCCACCGCGACGGCGCTGCCGACGACGGCGCGCGGCAAGGCGGAGCCCGCGCGCGTCATTCCGCCGGCTTGGCGCGCTCCAGCTTGAGACGGATGTTGACGAAGTTGTAGGGCGGCCACGGGCCCGTATACCGGAAGGTGAGGTGATCGTACTTGGCCCCGATCGCCTTCACCTTGGTGTCGAAGGCCGCCTCGCTGTCGCGCGCGACGAGGAAGGCGGCGTTCATGATCATCTTGTCGCCGATGGGCTTGTTGGCCCGGGAGGCCACCGCCACGTCACGAAGCCTCTCGAAGATCTCCGCCACGTACTGTTCGGAGCGCGCCTGCAGGGCGCCGTCCATGAGGCGGCCGTACTGGACGCGGGCGAAGTAGGTGGAGCCCTTCTGCGACGAGATCTCGCTCTTGAGACGGCGGACGTCCTCGTCCTCGTTCTCGATCTCCTTCACCACGCCGTCGCGGTCCCACAGCACCTTGAGACCGAACTCGACCTTGTCCTCCATCTTGACCAGCACGTCCTGGAAGGCGCCGTAGGCCCCGCGCAGCAGCTCGATGATGTCGTCCTGGGTCTTGAACACGGTGCCGAAGGACATGGGGATGACGGTGTGGTCGCGCATGACCGCCTCGTTCACCCGCTCGTGCGCGAGCACGTTCTCGCGCGTGGCGTCGAGGACCTCGATGGGCGTGTCGGACACCACGGCCGCGATGTCCGCGTAGTGCACGGTGTGCACCTCCGCGGGCTCGGTGCCGAACCCGATGGGGCCGAAGGTGAGGGGCTCCGCGGACCGGATGACGCAGTACACGTACTTGCCGCGCTGCTCGGAGCCCCTGTCGGCGGCCGGCCGGCGGGGCTGGGCCTCCGGCACCGCCGGCACCTGCGTGCGCTCCTCGCGGATGACGCGCGGGCTCGGGGCGGCCACGGGGCGCGGCGGCGGCGCGCCTGGCGCCCGCCGCGCGGCGTTGCGGGGCGCAGCGGCGCGCGGCTTGTCCGGCGGCGTGCGCTTCGAGCGGGGTTTGGGCTTCCGCGTGCCGGACATGAGGGCTATCTCCCGTTAGTGTTCATGCTGGAAGGTGGCGAGCGTCTTGCGCACCTCTTCGAGCAGCCGCTCGGGGAGGCAGGGCTTGGTGATGAACGCATCGCACCCGGCATCCAGCGCGCCCTTCGAGTGTCCGGCGAGGGCGTGACCGGTGAGCGCGATGACGGGGATCCGTTTCGTGCGGGAGTCGGCCTTGAGCCGGCGGGTGGCCTCCCAGCCGTCGATCCCCGGCAGCGAGAGATCCATCACGATGAGATCGGGCAGCAGGGCGAAGGCTTTCTCCAGTGCTTCGTGGCCGTTCTCCGCCTCCTCCACCCGCAGGCCCGAGAAGGCGAGGTACTCGGCGTACATCTGCCGGTTGTCGGGGAAGTCGTCCACGACGAGGATGAGGGGCGCCGGCGCCGTCATTGCTCGCGGGCCACGCGCGGGAGCAGGAGGGTGAAGGTCGATCCGAGGCCGAGCTTGCTGTGGACGGTGAGCTGGCCATCGAGCATGCCCGCCAGGCGGCGGCAGATGGCGAGCCCCAACCCGGCGCCGCCGTATTCCCGGGTGGGCGAGTTGTCGGCCTGGCGGAAGTCTTCGAAGACCTTCTCCAGGTCCTCCTCGGCGATGCCGATGCCGCTGTCCTCCACCGCCACCGTGATCTCCCCCCGCTCCTCGGAGTGCGAGGCGAGCACGCGGACGGACCCCTCGGGCGTGAACTTGAGCGCGTTGGTGAGCAGGTTGATCATGATCTGCTTCACCTTCTGCCGGTCGCTCACGAGCGGGGGCATCCCGTCGTCGACGACGGCCGTCACCGTGAGCCGGGAGCGGGCGATGAGCGGCTCCACCTCGGCCACCACGTCCGTGACCAGCGCCGGCAGCTCGAACTCGCTGAGGGTGAGGGGCATCTTGCCCGCCTCGATGCGGGAGATGTCGAGGATGTCGTTGATGATCGACAGCAGGTGGTGGGCGTTGGAGTCCACGCGCGCCATCTGCCTGCGCTGGGGCACCGTCAGCTCGCCCGCCACCCCTTTGAGCAGCATGCTCGTGTAGCCCATGATCGCGTTGAGCGGCGTGCGGAACTCGTGCGACATGTTGGCGAGGAACTGCGACTTGAGGGCCGAGGCCTGCTCGATCTCGATGTGGGAGCGGCGCAGCAGCTCGTTCTGCCGCACGAGCTCCGCCGTCGCCTCACGCACCTTCTGCTCCATCTCGTCGGCGGCGAGCTTGAGCTGCTCGTACAGGCGGGCGCGCTCCAGCTCTTCCGTCCGGTCGTGGAGGATGGTCACCAGGGCCGTGACCTCCCCGTGCTCGGACACGATCTTGCCCGAGATCGCCTCCACCGGCAGCACGGCGCCCGTGGGCGGATCGACGAGG
>JBBDXO010000146.1:3269-18756 GCA_040902295.1 Candidatus Rokuibacteriota bacterium
CTTGCCCGAGATCGCCTCCACCGGCAGCACGGCGCCCGTGGGCGGATCGACGAGGCTGATGCTGCCGCTGCGGCGCAGCGACTCGCCCTCGAAGAAGAGGTTCGAGATGAACGACGAGAAGTGGGCGTCATTGGCCTGCACCGCGCGCTGGACCTCTCCCGTGCCGTCGTCACGGCCCGCCGTGAAGAGCCGCTCGGCGGGCGCGTTCATCATCACGATGGCGCCGTTGGGATCCGTGACCAGGATGGGGTCGGCCACCGAGTCGATGACGAGATCGAGCCGGTCCCGCTCCGCGCGCGCGTCCGCGTCCGCCATCCGCAGCTTGCGGTAGTTCTCCTCGATCTCCTCGCTGGCCCGGCGCAGGTCGGTCACGTTGCGCAGAATCGACACCACGCCCGTGCCCTCGCGCGGGTCGATGGTGACGGTGCTCAGCAGCTCGAAGAGAAGGTCGGAGCCGTCCGCGGGATCGACGAGCAGCAGCTCGTGCCGCCACGGCTCCGTCTCCTCGATCGCCTTGCGGGAGAGCGCGGAGGAGAACAGCATGTTGTTGAGGGCGACCGCCCGCCGCCGGCCCTCGCTCTCGGCCTCACCGGAGGCGAGCAGGGCTTCGGCGCGCGCGTTGGCGATGAGAATGCGCCCCTCGGTGTCGGTCAGCAAGATGGGATCGGTGACGGCGTTGATGATGCTGTGCAGCAGCGATCGCTCCTGCCGTAGCCGCCGCTCGGTATCGGCGACGCCGTGGGAGGTGCGGAGCGCCGCCAGCCGCGGGCCCAGCATGTGAGCGACCCACCGCGCGTCGGCGGCGGCGCTGTTCCCGGAATCGCTCAGCAGCACGAGCCCGGCCGGCAGGTCCTGCCCGGCGTCGAGGCCCAGCAAGGGCAGCGCGATGACGCTCGTCTCGCCGAGCGGGGTGGCGGGCCGCTCGCCCGCACGGCCGTCGCCCGCGGCGAAGCGCACGGGATCCGACCCGAGCATGGCGCGCACGAGGGGATGGTCGCGCTCTTCGACATTCAGCCGGAACCGTCTCACGCGTCCCGCGGGAATGCCCACGCTGGCCACGGGCACGAGCTGCGTCGACTCGCTGACGGGGACGACGAGGCACACCGCCCGCGCCACTCCCGCCACCCGCGCCAGCCAGTCGAGCGCCCGCTGGGCGCAGTCGTTGAGATCGCTGCTCACGAGCAGGGCCTCGGCGAGCGCGAGCTTGTCCGCGGCGCTGGCGGCCGTTTTCCCGCGCGGCGCGGCGCGAAGTGTGGTGCTGCGGGTCACTGCGCCTTGCGTGCTCGCCGCCGGACGGCCGCCGCGCGCTCCCGCGCCGCGCTCCCGGCGATCTGGGCGCGCAGCGAGGCATTCTCCGCGAGCACGGCGTCGTTGGCGCGTCCGTCCGCGGCCAGGCGGCCCGCCGGCGCCGTTTGCCCCACCGCTTCCGAGTACTTCAGGTAGGTTTCGATGGAGGCCACCACCACGCGTGCCTCGACCGTGATGAGGTCGATCCCGACGAGGGACACGCGCACCCAGGCATCGATGACGATGCCCTTGTCGAGCACCCGGTCGAGGACGTCGATGAGGCTCGTGCCACCGGTGGTCCGTTCAACAGGCATCGTTCATTCTCCTGTCCTCAGATAGTGCGGCTCTTGGCCCGGCGGGGGGGGGCGCCGGCCACCGCGGTCAGCGAAGCCACTTTGCGCTCGAGCACTCTCACCTGCTTGCGGAGCTCTTCGTTCTCCGCCGCGGCCAGGTTCCGCCCGGGTGCGAGGTGGGCGTCGTGCTTCCACCAGTCGAGACCGATCTGCTGCGCCTTGTCGATGGAGCAGACGATGAGACGGATGCGGATGGTGAGGAGCTCGACCTCCGCCAGGGATATCTTGATGTCGCCGGCCACGACGAGCCCCTTGTCCAGCACGCGGTCGAGGACGTCGACGAGCCCGCTCGCCCGCGTGTTACCGACCTGAAAATCTGATCTCATTCGCCTTTATCCCCGAGCGGCAGGCAACTCGTGCAGCGCGGAGAGTATCGCCCGGCATGTGGGGGGTTTGAAATAGGAAAAAATTTCCCCATCAGGCCCGCGCGAGGCTGACCGCGGGCGGCCGTGTGACCGCGAGCAGCGCGAGGGCGAGACCGTTGAGGGCGGCCGCCAGCAGGAACGCGGTCGTGTAACTCCCCATGGCGTCGTAGATGGCGCCGGCTCCCAGGGGGCCCCAGGCCGCCATCGACCCCGCGAGCATGAACAGAAAGCCCACCAGGGCCCCCGCCGCGCCGCGCCCGAAGAAGTCGCCGACGATGGCCGGAAACAGCGTCGAGATGGTGCCGTACGAGTAGCCGAAGGCGGCCGCGGACACGAAGAGGGCGGGCAGCGCCTGGGCGGTGGCAAATCCGCCAAACGCGACGGCCTGCAGCACCATGGCGATGGCGAGCGTGGGCCGGCGGCCGATGCGGTCGGACAGGGGGCCCATGACGAGCCGTCCCACGACGGCGGCGGCGCCCAGCGTGCTCACGGACCAGGCCCCCACCAGGGGCGAATAGCCGAGATCGCGGGTGAACGGGACGAGGTGCACGAGCGGGATGAAGACCGGCATCCAGGTGGCGGTGAATGTCGCGCCCAGCAGCCAGAAGGTCGGTGTCCGGATGGCCCGGGACAGGGGCCACTCGCCGGCGCCGGCAGCGGCGGAGCGAGGGGAGGCGGCGTCCCCGTCGGGATGCAGGCCCATCGATTCGGGGTCGCGGCGCATGATGGCGGCCCCGGAGGCGAGGATGGCGAAGACGGCGGCCCCGAAGATGACGTACGCGGTCCGCCAGCCGACGGAAGCAACGAGGAGCTGCGCGATGGGCGGCAGGGCGAACGTCCCCACCGAGCCGCCGCTGGAGGCCAGGCCGACCGCCAACCCCCGCCGGCGCGCGAACCACTTCACCACCGTGCTGTTGCACGGAACGTAGGCCGTGCCCATGCCGAGCGCCGCCACCAGCCCGTACAGCACGTACGGCTGCCAGAGCTCTGTCACGAGCGCCATGCCCGCGAGGGCCACGGCCAGGAACACGGCACCCACCGTGATGACGACGCGCGGCCCCCAGCGGTCGGTGAGACGGCCCGCGGGAAACCCGAAGACGCAGTAGCCGAACGCGTAGAGGGAAAAGGCGCCCGCGAGGCTCGATCGGCTCCAGCCGAACTCGTCCAGCAGCGCGTTGAAGAAGACGCCGAACGAGTACTGCGCGCCGTAGGCGATGAAGAGGACGGAGAAGGCGGCGGCGACGATCGTCCACCCGTAAAACGGGCGCGGCCTCACTTGCGGCCGATGGGCTTCGGCAGCGTCTCCGCGAGGAACTTGCCCGTGTACGAGCCGGGCGTGTGGGCGATGACGTCGGGCGGACCTTCCGCGATGATCTCGCCCCCCTCGTCGCCCCCCTCGGGGCCGAGGTCGATCACCCAGTCCGCGCACCGGATCACGTCGAGGTGGTGCTCCACCACCACCACCGTGTTGCCGGCGTCCACCAAGCGGTTGATCACGAGCAAGAGCCGCTTGACGTCGTCGAGGTGGAGGCCGGTGGTGGGCTCGTCGAGGACGTACAGCATGTCGGTGGAGGCGCGCGCGGCGAGCTCGGCGCCGATCTTCAGGCGCTGCGCCTCGCCGCCGGAGAGCGTGGTGGCGGGCTGCCCCAGCCGCAGGTAGCCGAGCCCCACGTCGCGGAGCACGCGCAGGCGGCGCGCGAGGCCCGCCTGGCCCGCGAAGAGCTCGAGCGCCTCGTCGACGGTCAGCCGCAGCACGTCGGCGATGGAGCGCCCGCGATACGTCACGCTCAGCACGTGCGGGCGGTACCGCTTGCCCTCGCACTCGGGGCAGGCGACGTACACATCCTCGACGAAGTACATCTCCAGCTTCTGCGCGCCGTCCCCTTCGCACGTCTCACAGCGCCCACCCGGCACGTTGAAGGAGAAGGCGCCCACGCCGAGGCCGAGCGCGGCCGCGCGGGGGAGGGCGGCGTAGAGCTTGCGGATCTCGTCGAAGGCCTTCACGTACGTGATGGGATTGGAGCGCGGCGTGCGGCCGATGGGCTCCTGGTCGATGAGCCGCACCCCCTTGAGGTACTCGAGCCCCACGAGGGCGTCGTAGGCGCCCGGCGTGAGGAACTCCTGCTTGAAGGCGCGCGCCGCCGCGCGGTAGAGCGTGTCGTGGATGAGCGTGGACTTGCCGGAGCCGGACACGCCGGTGACGACCGTCAGCGTCTGGAGGGGCAGGCGCAGCGTGACCGACTTCAGATTGTGCTCGCGCGCCCCCGTGAGCACGAGGTGACGGCGGCCGGCACGCCGCACGAGCGGGGAGGGGATCGTCTCCCGCCCCGACAGGTAGCGCGCCGTGAGGGAGTGGGCGGCGGCACGGAACTCCGCCTGCGGGCCGTTGAAGACGACCTCGCCGCCGCGATCGCCGGAGCCCGGACCGAGCTCCACCACGTGATCGGCCGCCTCGATGAAGCCGCGGTCGTGCTCGACCACCACCACCGTGTTGCCCGCCTGCGCCAGCTCGCGGCACAGATCGGCCAGCCGCGCGGTGTCGCGGGCGTGGAGGCCGATGGACGGCTCGTCGAGGACGTACAGCGTGCCCACGAGCTGCGCGCCGAGCTGGTTGGCCAGATTGATCCGCTGCGCCTCCCCCCCCGACAGCGTGCGGGTCTGCCGCCCGAGCGTGAGGTAGCCGAGCCCCACCCGCAGCAGGAAGGCGAGCTTGGCCGCAAGCTGCCGCAGGATCTCGCGCGCCACCACCGTCTCCCAGGCGGTGAGCGTGAGCCCTTCGAGCACGGCGGCGGCGTTCTCGATGGTGAGCGTGGTGAACTCCGCGATGGTGAGGCCGGCCACGCGCACGGTGAGCGCGGCCTCGTTGAGGCGGGCGCCGCGGCACGCCGGGCACGGCGACTGCATGCGGTAGCGGGAGAGAAAGACGCGCACGTGGAGCTTGTAGCGGTACGTCTCGATCTCCTCGAAGAAGCCGTTGATGCCCGGGAAGCGATCGTCGCCCGCGTACACGAAGGCGCGGTCGGTCTCGCTGAGCGCCTCCCACGGCCGCTGCAGGTCGATGCCCGAGCGGCGCGCCGCCTTCAGCAGCTCGCGGTGGTACCACCGGCCCGACGGGTGCGTCCACGGCTCCACGGCGCCGGCACCGAGGCTGCGGGTGCGATCGGGCACCACCCGCGCTTCGTCGTACTCGAGGACGTTGCCGAAGCCCTTGCAGGTGGCGCAGGCGCCGAGGGGATGGTTGAACGAGAAGAGGATCGGCTGCGGCCGCTCGAGCGCGATGCCGCACGCGGGGCACCCCATCGCCTCCGCGAAGGGGAGCCGGGGACCGCCCACGATCTCCACCGCGAGTCGGCCGCTGCCCTCGCGCAGCGCCGTCTCCAGGGATTCCACGATGCGTCCACGGCGGCCGGCCTCGAGGACCACGCGGTCGAGCACGACGTCGAGGGCGCGCGCTCCGTCCACCCCCGCCGGAGGCGGCTCCGCGAGGTCCAGCACGCGGCTCCCCACCCGCACGCGCGCGAAGCCGCGCCGCGTGAGGCTCGCCCACAGCTCCGCGGGCACCACGCCGGAGGGCACCTCGAGGGGAAAGGTGACGAGGGCGCGGGCGTCCGCGTGCCCGGCGAGCAGGGCGTCGGCGATCGACTCCGCGGAATGCGAGGCGGCGGGCGCGCCGCAGCGCGGGCAGTGCACGCGGCCCACCTTGCCGTAGAGCAGGCGCAGGTAGTCGTAGACCTCGGTGGCGGTGCCCACGGTGGAGCGCGCGGTGCGCACGGGGTTCTTCTGCTCCAGGGCCACCGCGGGCCGGATCTGCGCGATGCGGTCGACGTCGGGACGGTCGACCCGGTCGAGGAACATGCGCGCGTACGTCGAGAGCGACTCGATGTATCGCCATTGCCCTTCCGCGAACAGCGTGTCGAAGGCGAGCGACGACTTGCCGGAACCGGACACGCCGGTGATGACGGTGAGCTGATCGTGCGGTATGTCGAGCGAGACGTTCTTGAGGTTGTTCTGCCGGGCTCCCTCGATGCGGAGAGCCGGGGGTGGCGACATTCGAAGCGTCCTCCTGAGGCGGGTAGTTTACCGGAAGTGCTATCATGGCGCCAGATGCCGGACACCATTCACGTCCTCGTCGTCGACGACGACGCCGATGTGCGCGGCCTCCTCGTGAGCGTGCTCTCCCGCAACGGCTCGTCGGTCGAGGAAGCGTCATCCGGGACCGAAGCGATGGCCGCCCTCAGCCGCGGCGAGTTCGACGTTGCCCTCGTGGACATCCAGCTCCCCGACGCCTCCGGTCTCGACGTCCTGCGTTCCGCGCGCGCCGCCGACGTCGACGCCGAGCTCATCGTGCTCACCGGCCACGCCGACGTGGAGACGGCGGTGGAGGCGATGCGCCTGGGCGCCTACGACTTCATCGGCAAGCCGTGGAAGAACGCGGAGCTGCTCGAGGTGGTGGCGAAGGCGGCCGAGAAGAAGGCGCTGCGCCGCGAGAACTCCGCGCTCAAGGAAGTGATCACGCGGCGGGACGGCATGCCCGTCATCGTGGGCGAAAGCGGAGTCATCCGCGACGTGCTGACGATGATCGGCCGCGTCGCGCACAGCGACAGCCCCGTCCTCATCCACGGCGAGAGCGGCACCGGCAAGGAGCTCGTCGCGCGCTCCATCCACCTGCGCTCGCGCCGCGCGGGGCGTCCCTTCGTGTCGATCAACTGCGGGGCGCTGCCCGACACCCTGCTGGAGACCGAGCTCTTCGGCCACAAGCGCGGCGCCTTCAGCGGCGCCGTGACCTCGCGCGTGGGCCTCTTCGAGGCGGCCCACGGCGGCACCCTCTTCCTCGACGAGATCGGCGAGATGTCGCCCGCCATGCAGGTGCGCCTGCTGCGCACGCTCGATTCCGGTGAGGTGCGCCGGGTGGGGGAGGAGCGCGCCTTTCACGTCGACGTCCGCATCGTGGCGGCGACGGCGAAGGACCTCAACCGCGAGGAGGAGGCGGGCCACTTCCGCCGCGACCTCTTCTACCGCGTGAGCACCGTGGTGGTGCCGGTGCCGCCCCTGCGCCGCCGGCGCGAGGACATCCCGCGGCTCGTGGAGCACTTCCTCGCCCCCTTCGCGCGCGCGGGCAAGGCGCTCACCTTCTCGCGCGAGGCGATGGACCGCCTCGTGGCCTACGACTGGCCGGGCAACATCCGCGAGCTGCGCAACCTCATCGAGCGGCTGCAGATCCTCAAGGAGGGCGAGGTGCGTGCCGCGGACCTCACGCCGGAGTTCAGCCGCGTCGCCGCCGCTCCCCCCGCCGCCTCCGCCGCCGCCGAGGACGGACAACCGCTCGGCTCGCTGTCGGACGTCGAGCGGCGGCACGTCGAGCGGGTGCTCAACGCCACCGGGTGGAACAAGGCGAAGGCGGCGCGCCTTCTCGAGGTGGACATCAAGACCCTCAACAAGAAGATCCGCGACTGCGGGCTGGTCAAGAAGGACTGAGCCGGGGAGATCCTCCCCGCCCCCCGGAGGTTCTCCCCGTCGCACGCCTGCGCGCGAATCCTGCAAGACCTTTGGATTCAGCCACTTGGGCGCTAATCGGAGTGGCACTCCTGTTGCGTAAGAGACGGAGCATGGACACCGAACGCTCCCGATCGCGCACGCCGGGTCTCGCGCTCCCCAAGCGCCGCATCAAGCTCAAGGAATCCGCCGTGGCGCTCTGGCGGCCGGAGATCGTGCTGGCGAGCAGGATCGATTCCCTCGTCCACCGGCCCGTGGTCACGCTCGGCGCCCCCGCGCTGCGACCGCAGGCCGTGCGCGCACAGATCGGCACGGTGCGGTCGGTGGTGGGCGGGCTCACCGAGACACGGCAGGCGCTGGCGGCCTCCGCGGCCGCCGCTCGCCTGCGGGCGGAGCAGGCGGGGACGGCGCGGGAGCGGGTGTCGGCGGCCATGGCCGCGTATCGTGCGGAGGCGTCGCTGGACGATGTGCTGACGGGTACGTTGCGCGAAGTGACGGCCATGATGGAGGAGCGAGGACTGCGATGAGCCAGAACACGATCCGGACGTCGAACGTGTACTACATGAACGCGCCGGTCACAGCGGCGGAGCCGATGCGCGGTCCGGCGGGCTGGGCGCTCCTCGCCCTGCGCGCGCGCCGGGCATGGGCGCGCGTGCGCGTCACACTCATCGAGATTCGCGCCGCCGTCCTGCGTCCCGGGCGCGGTCTTTTCGCCGACGAGGCCAGGCTCTTCATGGACCGCTCGGCCGAGCTCGTCGAGCGTCGCCGCCCTCGTCCGCTCACGCCCGCGCAGGTGCTCGACTTCACGGCCGCCCGTGTCCGCCTGAGGCCGCTGCCACGCGTGTGACGCCCGCCGGCGCCGCCGGCGCGAGGATCCTCGTGGTGGACGACGAGGCCGAGGTCGTGGAGATCCTCGTCGAGCTCCTCGAGAGCCGGGGGTACGCGGTCGTGACCGCGGGCTCCGCCGAGGAGGCCCTGGACACGATGGCGCGCCGGCCCGTCGATCTCGTGATCTCGGATCTGCACCTGTCCGGCGCCTCCGGCGCCAGCCTCGCCGAAGACATCGCCCGGCGCTGGCCGCCGCTGGCGCGCCGCGTGCTCCTGCTCACGGGCGACGCCTCCGCGCTCGACGGCGACGTGCCGTACCTGAGTAAGCCGTTCAGCCTCGACGAGATGCTGCAGGCCGTCGCCGCCCGCCTCTCGCGCTCGTAGCTCTCCCGCCGCCTCCCGTTTGACAAGCCGGAGGGCCCCGCGTACGCTCCGCGCGGGTATTGATAATGATTACCAACAAGCGTCTCCCGGCGCCGCCGGCCTCCCGCGGCGCGCTGCGCGCCCGGGGCAAGCGGTTCACCGCGCCGCGCGCGCTCATCCTCGACGCGGTGCGGGCCACCGACGCCCATCCGTCGGCCGCCGCCGTGTACCGCCGCGTGCGGCGGCGGCTGCCGCGGGTGAGCCTCGCCACCGTGTACCGCAATCTCAGGATGCTGGCCGCGGAGGGCTTCCTGCGCGAGCGCGCCGGTGTGTCCGGCATGCGCTTCGACGGCAACACGGCGGCCCACGACCACTTCACGTGCGTGCGCTGCGGCCGCATCTTCGACGTGCCGCCGCTCGTGCCCCGCGCCGTGGGCGCGCGGGTGGCCTCGAGCACGGGATTCGAAGTCCTCGAGCATCGCACGGAGTTCTACGGCCGTTGCGCGGGCTGTCGCGGGCGGCGCGCGCGCCCACAACCATCCTCACCAGTACCCAGGAGGCACCATGCCAGGACGAAGCCTGAAAGGCAGTAAGAGCGTCGAGAACCTCAAGGAGGCGTTCGCGGGGGAGTCCCAGGCGAACCGGCGATACCTGTACTTCGCGCGCATCGCGGACATCGAAGGGTTCCCGGACGTCGCCGGCCTCTTCAAGGACACGGCGGACGCGGAGACGGGCCACGCGTTCGGACACATGGATTTTCTGAAGGAAATCGGCGATCCCGCCACCGGGGAGGCCATCGGCAAGACGGAGCTGAACCTCAAGGCCGCCGTGGCCGGCGAGACGTACGAGTACACGCAGATGTATCCCGGGATGGCGAAGACGGCGCGCGACGAAGGATTCATGGAGCTGGCCGAGTGGTTCGAGACGCTCGCCAAGGCTGAGAAGTCGCACGCGGGCCGTTTTGCCAAAGGCCTGAATCAGATCGCGGGCAAGGATCCGGCGGAGGCCATCTAGCCGGCGTCGCCCGCCGCGCCCTCCGTGGGTGCCCGGTAGAGAAGCCTCGGGCGTCTATGCGTCTCTTCATCAGCAGTCTGGGTCTTCCGTGAGCGCGTTCGATATTCGCTCGCCGGCGTTCTTCGACCCTTCGGCGGTGGATGGGGAGCTGCGGCGGGTGTATGACATCTGTGCGGGGTGCCGGCGGTGCTTGCCGCTGTGTCCGTCGTTCAAGGTGTTGTTCGACCGGCTGGACGTGGATGCGGTGGACGGGGACGTGGAGAAGCTGCCGGCGGCGGACGTCAAGGAAGTGGTCGATCTCTGCTACCAGTGCAAGCTGTGCTTCAACCACTGTCCGTATACGCCGCCGCACCGGTGGGCGGTCGACTTCCCGCGGCTGATGCTGCGCGCGCGGGCATCGGAGGCGCGGCGCCGCGGCGTGAGCCTTCAAGACCGGCTGCTCGGCAACACGGAGCTGATCGGCCGGCTCGGGAGCTGGACGGCGCCCCTGTCCAACTGGATGAACGCGCTGTCGCTCAACCGCGCCCTCGTCCAGGCCGTGGCCGGCATTCACCGGCTGCGCAATCTCCCGCGCTTCTATCGCCAGACCTTCTCCGCGTGGTTCAGGGCGCGCTCCGCGGCGCCCGCGGGGGCCGTCGCCGCCGCCGGCGCGCCCGCGAGGAAGGTCGCCCTCTTCACCACGTGCACGGTCGAGTACAACGCGCCCGCCGTCGGCCGCGCGGCGGTGGCGGTGCTCGAGCGCAACGGCGTCGAGGTGACCGTGCCCGAGCAGCGGTGCTGCGGGATGCCGTACCTCGACGGGGGCGCCATGGACGAGTGCCGCGCGCTCGTGCGCGACAACGTGCGGACGCTGGCGGCGGCCGTGCGGCAGGGGCGTGAGATCGTGTCGCCGGGGCCGACGTGCAGCTACATGCTCAAGCAGGAGTACCCGTTGCTCGAGGACTCCGCCGACGCCCGGCTCGTGGCGGGGGCGACGCGCGACCTCTTCGAGTACCTGGCCGGCCTGCACGCGGCGCGCGCGCTGGACACGCGCTTTGCCGGGCGCGGGGGCGCCGTCGCGTATCACGTGCCGTGCCACCTGCGCGCGCAGAACATCGGGACCCGATCGGCGGACGTCCTGCGCCTCATTCCCGGCTGTTCCGTGGAGGTCATCGAACGGTGCTCCGCGGTCGATGGCACGTGGGGCTTCAAGACGGAGTACTACGAGCTGTCGCTGAAGGTCGCGCGCCCGCTCTTCGAGGCCATCACGCGGGCGGATGCCCCCACCGTCGCCACCGACTGCCCGCTGGCGGGCCTGCAGATCGAGCAGGGGACCGGACGCAAGCCCGTGCATCCCATCCAGGTGCTCGCCGCCGCCTACGGGATCGAGCCGTGAAGCCCATCGCGGCCGCCGAGATCCTGAACCTGTACGACTACGAAAAAGTCCGCGAGGCGCGGCGCGGGGCCGTCATCGCGCTCAAGCAGCGGCGCCGCGTGCAGGTGGGGCGCTACCTGTCGTTCGTGTTCGAGAATCGCGAGACGGTCTGGTTCCAGATCCAGGAGATGGTGCGCGCGGAGCGCATCGTGGACGACGCGCGCGTGCAGGACGAGCTCGACGTCTACAACGGCCTGCTGCCGCGGGCGGGGGAGCTGGCGGCCACGATGATGATCGAGATCGCCGAGGCGGCGCAGATCAAGCCCGTGCTCGACGCGCTGCTCGGCATCGACACGCGCGACTACGTCCGGCTGGAGGTGGGCGCGCACGTGGCGGTGGGCGCCTTCGAGGCGGGGCATTCCGACGCGGAGCTGGGCAAGCTGAGCGCCGTGCACTTCGTCCGCTTCGCCCTGCCGCCGGCGGCGCGGGCGGCCTTCGCCTCGTCGGAGATCGCCCTCGTGATCGACCACCCCAACGAGCGCGCGCGCACCGTCCTCACGGAGCAGACCCGCCGCAGCCTCGCCGCCGATCTGGCGTGAGGCGCGCGCTGCCCCTGCTCGCCCTCGTCTTCGGCGCCGCCGCCTGCGGCGAGCCCGCGCCCACCGACCCCCTCGCGCAGCGCGGCCGCCAGGTCTATCTCTCCCAGTGCATCGCCTGCCACGCGCCCGATCCGGCGCAGGCGGGGCCGCTGGGGCCGCCCGTGAAGGGCTCGTCCCGCGAGCTGCTCGAAGCCAAGATCGTCAGGGGGACATATCCGCCCGGCTACCGGCCCCAGCGGCCCACGGCCGTGATGCCGGTCCAGCCCGGCGCGGCCCCCGAGATCGCTGCCCTCGCGGAGTTCCTGAAATAGCCCGGCGCCTGCGCGCCGGGCCGGAGCGATGCCTGCGGAGCGGCTGACCTCTAGGGGAACAGGACTTCCAGGCCCACGTACAGGATGGCGGTGAGGATGAAGCCGCCCCAGAAGGTGCCCTTGACGGTGCTGAGCATCTTCTTGCCGGCGCCGGTGGTCCCCATGAGGGCGTTGACTTCCGCGGCGACGAGCACGACGGCGAGGAGCACGAGGGCGCCGATCTTGCCGCCCGCGTTGGCGTCGACGAACATCGTGAGATGGCTGGCGGCGCCCATGAAGAACAGCATCGGGATGGAGAGCAGGGTATTGGTGCGCGAGGCGAAGCCGGCCCGCTGGCCGCGCGCCGCCGCGTCGGGAATGGCGGCGCCGCCCTTGGCCACCTGCGCGGCGGACGCCATGACGACCTGCTGATGGGGCCAGATCACGAACCACACGTTGGCCCACATCACGCTGCCGAGCATGCCCCCGTAGAAGATCGCCCAGCCGTACGACGTCGCGAAGAACTCACGGACGCCGCCGAACTGTCCGAACTTGTGGAAGATGATCAGCCATCCGGTGATGAACGTGATCATGGCGCCCCAGCGGAACCACCAGAGCGCGCGGCTCAGGAGGCCGCCCGCCACCATGCCCGACCGCACGGGCGGCTCCGCGGTGGCGAAGAAGGGAGTCTGCACGAAATTGAAGTAGTACAGCAGCCCGATCCACGTGATGCCGGCCAGAAAATGAAACCATCGCAGCAGGAACAAAATGCCTTCGCCGCTCAGTACGACCATGTTCCCGCCTCCTGGTAGGAGAAGCTACTCGTCGTCCTCGTCCTCGTCGTCGTCCTCGACGTCATCGTCGAGGTCGTCCTCGTCGAGATCGTCCTCGTCGTCCTCGTCGTCGTCCTCGGGCGCCTCCACGTCGGCGACGACTACATCGTCCTCGACCGCCTCGTCTTCCTCCACCGCGTCGTCGTCGAGGTCGTCGTCATCGTCATCGTCGTCGTCGAAGTCGTCGTCGTCCTCGAGGGCGTCCTCGTCTTCCACGTCGTCGGCCTTGTCGTCGAGGAGTGCGGCCCCGCCGTGCCATCGCTCCGTCCGCAACTGCATGTGCAGATTCCTCCGGCCGTCAAGTAGCTGAAATCACTGCTGACGAAATGTCGGGCGGATTATAGCAAACATCGTTTTCTTCAAGTTCGTTTTCGCCGATGCATGCTCCGGCCCCGGGCGCGCGGGCACAATCAGGGGCATGCTCGAGCGCAGCTGAGGTACACTCCGTTCGCTCAATCGCGGTCGTTCCTGCTCCCGGCGGTGTAGCTCAGCGGCAGAGCAGGGGTCTCATAAGCCCCGTGTCGGAGGTTCAATTCCTCCCACCGCCACCATTTTCCGCTTTACCGTTCTGCTACACTGGGCCCTCGTGAACGTCGCCTTGTCCGGCATCCGCGTCGTCGATCTCACCACCGTCCGGAGCGGGCCCACCTGCACGAAGATCCTCGCCGATTTCGGCGCCGACGTCATGCGCATCGAGCGCCCCGGCGAAACCGACCGCGGGCGTGTCTTCTTCGATCACGCCGACCTGCACCGCAACAAGAAGAGTGCCGTGGTCAATCTGCAAGATCCGCGCGGCGTGACGATCGTCAAGGAGCTGGCGTCGCGCGCGGATGTGGTGGTCGAGAACTACCGGCCGGACGTCAAGCACCGGCTCGGTGTCGACTACGAGTCCCTCAGCCGCGACAACCCGCGCCTCGTGTACGGCTCCATCTCCGGCTTCGGGCAGGAGGGCCCCTACCGCGACCGTCCCGGCTACGACCAGATCGTGCAGGGCATGTCCGGCCTGATGTGGCTGACGGGCACGCCCGAGAGCGCGCCGCTCCGCGTCGGCATTCCCATCGGCGACCTGCTCGCGGGCTACTTCTGCGCGATGGGCATCCTCGTCGCCCTCGTCGAGCGCGCGCAGTCGGGACGCGGCCAGCACGTCGCCACCTCGCTGCTGGAGGCGCTCACGGGCAGCCTGTCCTTCCAGGCGGTGAAGTACCTCAACACGGGCGAGGTGCCGCCGCCCGTGGGCAACCACCATCCCCTCACGGCGCCCATGGGCGTCTACCGGGCGCGCGACGGCTTCATCAACCTCGCCGTCGGCAACGACGACATGTGGGGGCGGCTGTGCCGCGCGCTCGACGTGCCCGCGCTCGCCGCCGACGAGCGCTTCGTGAAGAACCAGGGACGCGTGAAGCACCGCGAGGCCATGGACGCCGTCATCGGGGAGCGCCTCGCCACCCGGGCGATGGCGGAGTGGATCCACGCCCTGAACGAGGCAGGGGTCGCCTGCGGGCCCATCTACACCGTCGGCCAGGTGCTCGCGGATCCCCAGGTGCAGCAGGCCGGGCTCGTGCACGAGCACGAGCACGAGGCGTACGGCCCCGTGAAGGTGCTCGGGCTGCCGGTGTCGCTGAGCCGGACGCCGGCCACCGTACGCACGGCGGCGGCGGTGCCGGGGGCGCACACGCGCGAGATGATGAGCGGCCTCGGCTACTCGGCGGCCGACATCGACACGCTGGCGGCGGCGGGCGTCATCGAGGTGACGAAATGAGCGGCGCACAGACGGACATCGTCGTCGAGCAGCAGGGGCCCGTGGCCACCGTCCTGTTCAACCGCCCGAAGATGCGCAACGCGATCAGCTTCGCCATGTGGCTCGAGATCGCGCGCGTCACGGAGGGGCTCGTGAAGGACGACGGAGTCCGCGCCATCGTGTACCGGGGCGCGGGCACGCAGGCGTTCGCCTCCGGCGCCGACATCTCGGAGTTCGAAGAGAACCGCAAGGACACGGCCACCTCGCTCCGGTACAACGAGGCCACCGGCGCCGCCTACGGCGCCATCCGCGAGTGTCCCAAGCCGACCATCGCGATGATCTACGGCTTCTGCATCGGGGGCGCGATGGGCGTTGCGATGGCGTGTGACCTGCGCTTCGCCGCCGAGGGCTCGAAGTTCGGCATCCCCGCCGCCCGCCTCAACATCATCTACCCCTCGGAAGCGATCGGGCAGCTCGTCGACCTCGTGGGACCGGCGTACGCCAAGGACATCCTGTACTCCGCGCGCACGCTCGACGCGCGCGAGGCGCTCACCATCGGCCTCATCCAGCGGCTGGTGCCGGAGGCCGAGCTGGAGCGCATGACGGCGGACTACCTGGACGCGGTCACCGCGAATGCGCCGCAGTCGGTGCGCGGATCCAAGCAGGCCATCCAGTTCTATCTCGCCGGCTACACCGAGGAGCGGCGCCAGCGGCTGCGCGAGCTCGCCCGCGAGGCGTTCGAGAGCGCAGACTACAAGGAGGGCACGCGCGCCTTCCTGGAAAAACGGCGGCCGAAGTTCCAGGGGCGCTGACGCCCTGCGCTTCGAGTTCCTGAGCTCGACCCCCCCGAGCCCGACCGCGGGCAGCGGCACGTGGGTGGCCCTCGACGGCCTCGCCCGCGGCCTCGTCGCCCTCGGCCACACCGCCACCTTCCGCCCCCTCCGCACGCGCACCCCCTCGCACACGCTCA
>JBBDXO010000146.1:18856-26079 GCA_040902295.1 Candidatus Rokuibacteriota bacterium
CTCGGGATCCAGGCGCGGTGGGAGCGGGTGAACGTCGGCGTGGCGGAGCGCGTGTTCGTGCCCAGCCGGTATTCGGCGACGATCGCGCAGGCGCTGTACGGCGTGGCGGCGTCGCGGCTGGTCGTGGTGCCGGAGCCGATCGATCTCGAGGAGTGGCGGCGTCGCTTCGACGAGGTGCCGGCGCCCGCCGCCTCGCGGCCGCCCACGGTCCTGTGCGTGGCGCGCCTGTATCCGCGCAAGCGCGTGGCCGACCTGCTCCATGCCGCCGTCCATCTGCGCGCGCGAATCCCGGATGTCCGCATCCGCATCGTAGGAGGGGGACCGCAGTCTGCGCCGCTGCGGCGGTTGCGCGGCGAGCTCGGGCTCGGTGACACCGTGACCTTTCTCGGCGACGTCTCCCGGCGGGCGTTGGCCGTAGAATACGTGGGCGCGCACTGCTTCTGCCTGCCCACCGTCCAGGAAGGCTTCGGCCTCGTGTTCACGGAGGCGATGGCGGCGGGGCTGCCGGTGGTGGCGTGTCGCGCGGCGGCGGTGCCGGAAGTCGTGGACGACCGGCGCACGGGGTTGCTCGTGAATCCGCGAGCGCCCGACGAGCTGGCGATGGCGATGGAGACGTTATTGCGAAATCCCGGGCTGAGAGCACAGATGGGCGACGCCGGGCGGCGGCGCGTGGACGCGTTCGGCCTGCGGCCGGTGGCGGCGCGCTTTGCGGCCGCGGTGGGCGCGTGAGCGCACGCAGCACGCGCCGCTTCGCGTTCTCGGCAGGCCACCGCTACTGGGTGGCCGCGTGGCCGGCCGAGGAGAACGAGCGCGTCTTCGGCCGCCTCACCGTGCCGCACGGCCACAACTACACGCTCGACGTCACCGTGCAGGGGCCGATCGACGAGCGCACGGGCATGGTGATCGACCTCGCCGAGCTCAAGCGGCTCGTCAACGAAGCGGTGGTGGACCGCTTCGACCACGCCGATCTCAACGCCGACCCGCTCTTTCGCGAGCGCGTGCCCACCACCGAGAACATCGCGCTCGTGGTGTGGGACATCCTCGCCGCCAAGCTCGGGCGTGATCGCCTCGCCTCCGTGCGCGTGTGGGAGGATCCGACGCTGTACGTGGACTACGATGGCGCCTGAGCGCACGGTGGCCGTCACGCGCGTCTATCATTTCAGCGCCGCGCACCGCCTCGTGAACGAGGCGATGTCCGCGGAGGCCAACGAGGCGCTGTACGGCCCGTGCGCCCGGCTGCACGGCCACAATTACTACCTCGAAGTCACGGTGGCGGGCACGCCCGACCCCCTCACGGGCATGGCGGTCGACCTCGGGCGTCTGGATGCCACCGTGCACCGCGTCGTGCTGGACGAGGTCGATCACCACCGGCTCGAGGAGGCCCCCGCGCTCGCGGGGGTCATCACCACCGGCGAGAGCCTGGCGCGCGCGTTCTGGCGCGCGCTGGCGCCGGCCATGGACGGCGCGCGGCTGTCGCGCGTGGGCGTGGTGGAGACGGCCAAGAACCGCTTCGAATACCGGGGTGACCACGCATGATCGAACGGCTGATCGAGCAGCTCCTCGCCGAGCTCGGCGAAGACGCGCGGCGCGAGGGACTGGCGAAGACCCCCGAGCGGGTCGCGAAGTCGTTGCGGTACCTGACGTCGGGCTATGACCAGGACGTCAAGGACGTGCTGAACGAGGCGCTCTTCGTGGAAGAGTACGACGAGATGGTCATCGTCAAGGACATCGACTTCGCCAGCCTCTGCGAGCACCATCTGCTGCCGTTCTTCGGCAAGTGCCACGTCGCCTACATGCCGGCGCGCAAGATCGTGGGCCTGTCGAAGATCCCCCGCCTCGTCGAGATGTTCGCCCGGCGGCTGCAGGTGCAGGAGCGTCTCACCACGCAGATCGCCAACGCCCTCAACGAGGCGCTGGAGCCGCGCGGCGTGGCCGTGGTCATGGAGGGTGTGCACCTGTGCATGCTGATGCGCGGCGTGGAGAAGCTCAATTCGAAGGCGGTCACCTCGGCCATGCTCGGCGCCTTCCGGGAGCGCCCGGAGACGCGCGCGGAGTTCATGGAGCTCATCAAGTCGAGCCGGGGGCTGCCGCTGTGAGGGGCGCGCTCACGGGACGGGTGGCCATCGTGACCGGCGCCGGGCGCGGCATCGGCCGCGCCGTGGCGCTCGCCTTCGCGGCGGAAGGTGCTGCCGTCGCGCTCGCCGCCCGCTCGCGCTCCGACGTGGCCTCCGTGGCCGCCGAGATCCGCGACGCGGGGGGGCGGGCGCTCGCCATCCCCACCGACGTCACGAACGACGCCGCCGTGGAGATGCTGGTGGAGCAGGCGGTGGCGGAGCTGGGACGCCTCGACGTGCTGGTGACGTCGGCGGGCACGGCGGCCTTCGGCGCCGTCGCCGACGCCAAGCCCGGCGACTGGGACCTCATGCTCGCCGTCAATCTGCGCGCGGTCATGGTCACCTGCCGCGCCGCGCTGCCGGCGATGATGCGCCAGCGCTCGGGCACCATCCTCAACGTCGCCTCCATCGCCGCCAAGCGCGCGCTGCCGGGGGCGGCCGCCTACGCCGCGACGAAAGCGGGCGTGATGGCTTTCAGCCAGGGGCTCGCCGAAGAGATGCGGGCCCACGGCGTGCGGGTGGGCGTGCTGGTGCCGGGTGCCGTGGATACCCCCCTGTGGGACACGATTCCGGGCGGGCCGGCGCGCGAGGGCATGCTGCGGCCCGAGGACGTCGCGCGGGCGGCCGTGCTGATGGCGGTGCTGCCTGCCCACGCGTCGCTGGAGGAGCTCACGCTCATGCCCGCGGGGGGCATCCTGTGATACCCTTTCGTTGTAGACCAATCACGAAGACGTCTTGTTTTACGGGAGGATCGAATGGTTACGATGAGTGAAGTGGCTGCCAAGAAGGTGTCCGAGCTCCGACTCGAGGAAGGCAAGCCCGAGTGGGGCCTGCGTGTCCGGGTGGTCGGCGGCGGATGCTCCGGCATGTCGTACGAGCTCGGATGGGAAGACCAGCCGGCGGATGACGACAGCGTCGTCGAGGCGCACGGCATCAAGGTCTTCATCGACAAGAACAGCGCGCCGTATCTGAGCGGCAGCGAGATCGATTTCGTCGAGAACGAGATGATGGGCGCGGGCTTCGCGATCAAGAACCCGAACGTGAAGTCGAGCTGCGGCTGCGGCCAGTCCCACCGCTTCTAGGCTGTGCGCGTCCGGATCCGGCTCTTCGCCCGCTATCGTGAAGCGACCGGGCAGGAGCGGCTGGACGTCGATCTTCCCGAGGGCGGGACCGTGGAGACGGCGTGGGCGGCGGTGGTCGACCGCCACCCGCAGCTGACCGGATACCGCCCTTACACGTTGTTCGCCGTCGGTCACGACTACGTCGACGCCGAGCATCCCCTCGCGGCCGGGGACGAGTTGTGCCTGTTCCCCCCCGTGAGCGGCGGCGCGCCGGTGGCCGACGTCTATCGCATCGTCGACACCCCCCTGTCGCCGGACGCCATCGCCGCCCTCGTGGACGAGCCGGGGGCGGGCGGGCTCGTGATCTTCTCGGGCGTCGTGCGCAACCAGACCGACGGCCGGCCCGTGAAGTTCCTCGAGTACGAGGCGCACGCGCCGATGGCCGAGGTCAAGATGCGCCAGATCGGCGACGCGGTGCGCGCCCGCTGGGCCGGCGTGCGGCGCGTGGCCATCCTCCACCGCACGGGACGCCTGGAGATCGGCGAGTCGTCCGTGCTCATCGCCGTGTCGGCCGCTCACCGCGGCGATGCCTTCGACGCCTGCCGCTACGCCATCGACACCCTCAAGCGCACCGTGCCGGTGTGGAAGAAGGAGCACTTCGAGGATGGCGAGGTCTGGGTGGGGCTCCAGGGCGGCTAGCCTGATCGACATCGTGGCGGCTGCCATCCGCCGCCACGCGATGCTGGCCGCCGGCGATACCGTCCTCGTGGGCGTGTCGGGCGGCGCCGACTCCGTCGCGCTCCTCCACGCGCTCGTCACGCTCGCCCCCTGCCTCGGCGTGAGCGTGCGCGTGCTCCATGTCGATCACGGGCTGCGCGCGGAGTCGGCGCGCGATGCCGGGTTCGTCCGCCGGCTCGGAGCGCGCCTGGGCGTGACGGTGGACGTGGCGCGGGTGACGGTGGGCGAGGGCTCCGTGGAAGCCGCCGCCCGCGCGGCGCGGTACGCGGCGCTGGAGACGGCCGCCGCGCGGGCGGGAGCCGCGCGCATCGCAGTCGGCCACACCGCCGACGACCAGGCGGAGACGGTGCTCATGCGCGTGCTGCAGGGCTCCGGCGTGCGCGGCCTCGCGGGCATGGCGGCCGTGCGCGGCCGCATCGTGCGCCCGCTCCTCGATGCGCGCCGCGCGCACGTGGTGGCCGCCCTCGAGCGCGCGGGCCTGCCGTGGATCGAAGATCCCTCCAATCGCGACCTGCGCTTTCTGCGCAACCGGATCCGGCATCATGTCCTGCCCACGGCCGCCGCCGCCGGCGAGGGGGACGTGGTGGCCGCGCTCACGCGGGTGGGGCGCCTGGCGCGCGAGACGATCGACAGCGTCGATCGCATGGCGGCGCTGGAGCTGCAGCGGCTGGGCACGCTCGAGCGCGACGCCGTCACGCTGTCGCGCGCGGCCCTCGCCGCGCTGCCGGCTCCGGTGGCCGCCGAGCTGCTGCGGCAGGCGGCGGCGCGCCTGGGCGGCCGCGCGCCCCTGCGCGCATGGGGACACCGGGGGCTCGCGCGCGTGCTCGCCCCCGCCGCTCCGCGCCGGCCCTTTCGCCTCGGCGGCGTCGTCGTCGAGGTGAGCGGCGACCGCATCCGGGTGGGCGCGCGCGCCGCGGTGGCCCTCGACGCGCACACGCTCGACGTTCCCGGCCGGGTCGATCTGCCGGAGATCGGCTGCGCGATGGAGGCGCGGCTGCTGCCGGCGGCCGGCTACGTGGTCCCGCGCGATGCGGCGCAGGTGGCCTTCGATGCCGCCGCGCTGCCACGGCGGCTGACGATCCGCGCCCGCCGGCAGGGCGACCGCTTCCGTCCCTTCGGCGCCGGCGAGCGCCGGCTCAAGGGGTTCCTGATCGACGCCAAGGTGCCGCGCTGGGAGCGCGTGCGGCTGCCGCTCGTGGACGCAGGCGGCGAGATCCTCTGGGTGGCGGGCGTGCGGCGCGCGGCGGTGGCGCCGCTCACGGCGGCCACGCGCGACGTCATGGAATTGCGGCTGCTGCCACTGTAGAATGCGGCCCCTGACCCGGCCATGAAGACACTCGTCGCCCTTGCCCTCGTCCTTGCCATGCTGCCCGCCGCCCCCGCGGCGGGCCAGCGGCCCGTCCCCACGATCGATCCCAAGGCCGTCCTGCGCTCGCTCGAGGACGCCTTCACCTCCGTGGCCGACCGCGTCATGCCCGCCGTCGTCAACGTGAGCACGATCGCAGCCAAGGCGAGCGCACCCGGCGAAGATCCCGAGCGCTTCCGCGAGTACTTCGGCGAGGAGTTCTACGACAAGTACTTCAGGCGCCGGCCCCGCGAGGACGCGCGGGCCTCCGGCTCGGGCGTGATCGTGGATCCAAAGGGATACATCCTGACGAACAATCACGTCGTCGAGAACGCGCGCGAGATCACGGTCCGGCTGTCGGATTCCCGCAAGTTCACCGCCACGCTCGTCGGACGCGACCCGAAGACGGATCTGGCCGTGCTGAAAATCGACTCGCCGAAGCCCCTGCCGGTGGCGGAGATGGGCGACTCCGACCGGCTCAAGGTCGGCCAGTGGGCCATCGCCATCGGCAATCCGTTCGGGCTTGACCGCACGGTGACCGTCGGCATCGTCTCCGCCACCGCCCGCACGCGGGTGGGCGTGACCACGTACGAGAACTTCATCCAGACGGACGCCTCCATCAATCCCGGCAACTCGGGCGGCCCCCTGCTCAACCTCGACGGCCGCGTGATCGGCGTCAACACGGCCATCGTGGCGGCGGGGCAGGGCATCGGCTTCTCGATTCCCATCAACGAGGCGCGCCTGGTGATGAACCAGCTCATCAAGAGCGGCCGCGTGGTGCGCGGCTGGCTCGGCGTGGCCATCCAGGACGTGACGGACGAGCTGTCGTCGAGCTTCGGCGTGCGCGAGCGCCAGGGTGTCCTCGTCGCGGACGTGATCAAGGGCGGGCCGGCGGAGAAGGGGGGCGTGCGCCCCGGTGACGTCGTGGTGGAGCTCGACGGCACGAAGATCAGGGAGGTGCCGGACCTGCAGCGCCGCGTGGCCAACGTGGCGCCGGGCGAGACGGTGAAGCTCACCGTCGTGCGCGACAAGCAGGCGGTGAGCGTGACGGTGGCCATCGGCGAGATGCCCGCGGAGGACACGACGGTGGCGGTGGTCGAGCGCGCGACGGACGGGCTCGGCATGCAGGTGGACGTTCTCGCCCCCGATGCGGCCGAGCGGCTGGGCCTGCCCTTCTCCCAGGGCCTCATCGTGACCGATGTCGCCTCCGGCGGCCCGGCCGACCGCGCCGGGCTGCGCCGGGGCGACGTCATCCTGGAGGTCGACCGGCGCCCCGTCATGGACGTGCCCGGCCTGCGGCGCGCGCTGGCGGCGGCGCCGAAGGACAGCGCCGTCCTGCTCTACGTGCACCGCCCCGGCGGCGGCGGGCGCAACCAGTACCTCGTGCTCGAGCGCGGGGCGCGTCCCTGACCGACGCCGTCGCCGCGGCGCCGCCCCGGCCGGGCACCGTCCTCATCGTCGACGACGAAGAGGGCGTGCGCGCCTCCGTCCGCGCCATCCTCGACGGCACCTGCGAGGTCCTCGAAGCGGAGAACGGCGAGCAGGCGCTCGAGATCATCCGCGCCCACGAGGTGGACCTGGTCATGCTGGACCAGCGCATGCCGGGGGAGGCGGGCATCGACGTCCTGCCCCGCGTGAAGGCCGCCGATCCCTCCACCGTGGTCGTCATCGTCACCGCCGTCCGCGACGTCAGGATGGCAGTGGAAGCGCTCAAGCGCGGCGCTTACGACTACCTCACCAAGCCCTTCGAGGTGGACGACATCCTCCTGCTCGTCCAGCGCGCGCTGGACAAGCGGGCCCTCGAGCGCCAGGTCCTCGGCCTGCGCTCGGCGCTGTGCCCGAGCGCCGCCCTCGCCGAGAACGGCTTCGAGGGCATGGTGGGCCGCCATCCGGAGATGGTGCGCATCTACCAGCTCATCACGCGCATCGCCGCCACGCCCACCACCGTGCTCATCACGGGGGAGA
>JBBDXO010000147.1:0-3844 GCA_040902295.1 Candidatus Rokuibacteriota bacterium
GGCTGCAGGCCATCCGCGACAAGCGCCCCCCGCGCTTCCCGTCCGCCTGGGGTCACACTTTGACTTCTTAACAGTCCCAGATCGAACTGTTAAGAAGTCAAAGTCTGACCCCGGTAGCTGATGACCCCGGTCAGCTGAGGGCGGCGGCGCCGTGACGGGCGCGGCGGCGGAGGATGATGGCGCCGGCGGCCACGAGGACGGCGGCGATGATGATGGCGAGGAGCCAGCCGCCGACGCTCTCCACGACGGATGGCCAGCGGTCGCCGACGATCCATCCGATGAGCACCCAGGTGGCCGTCCAGAGGACCGCGCCCACGGCGTCGTAGATCAGGAAGCGGGTGTAGCCGACGCCGCTCTGACGGGCCAGCGGCCACGCAAAGACACGGACCCCGGCGACGAAGCGGCCGATGATGATGGTGAGGGCGCCGAAGCGCCGAAAATAGTCGCCGGTGCGGCTCACGCATGCGCCGGAGCTGAACGTCCACCGGCAGTAGAGCCGGAGCAGCCGCTTGGTGTCGAACCAGCCGGCGAAATACCACACGTGGTCCACCACCATCGCCCCCAGCGCCCCGAGGCCGATGACCACGATGAGATCGACGTGACCGGCGGCCGCAAAGGCCCCGGCCGCCGCCAGGACCACGCGTCCCGGAAACGGCAGGCCGGTGGCGTCGATCACCGTGGACACGAACACGACCAGGTACGTGTGCTCGATCAGCCACCCGAAGTACAGACGCAGCACGTCCATGAATGCCGTGTGTACTGCAAGCCCAGTACCGTCCAGATCGCAGGGTTCAGCGTCCCGCGCGCGGGCCGAGCGTGCGGGCGAGACGCTCCAGCGCCCCCACGAAGCGGGCAGGGGGAGCGCCGTGCCGCCCCGGCGCACGAGGCCGATCTGCCGGAAGAGGGGCGGGTCGAGACGGCGGGCCGCGAGCAGCCCCGCCGCCAACGTCCGCCGATTACGGCAGGAGCACGATCTTGCCGTAGGCGCCGCGCTCGAGGACGAGCGTGTGGGCGGCGGCCGCTTCCTTGAGGGGCAGCTCCTTGCCCACCACCGGCCGCAGGGTGCCGTTGGCCAGCCCCGCCACGAGGGCGGCGTGGATCGACGCCAGCTCCAGTGGTGTGGCGTTGAAGAGCGACAGGCCGTAGATCACGGCGTCCTTCATCATGGCCAGACGCGCGTTGATCTCGATGGGACCGCGATTGCCGATGACGACGATGCGCCCGTAGCGCGCCACCGCTTCCAGGTCGCGGGCGAGGTTGACGTTGGCGAGGTTCTCGATGATGACGTCGGGTCCGCGGCCGTCCGTCACCCGGTCCAGCTCGGTCATGGAGTCCGCCGCCGTGTGGTCGAGCACGTGGTGGGCCCCCTGCTCGCGCACGAGCTTCTTGCCGCGCTCGCTGCCGGCGGTGCCGATCACGGTGAGACCCACCGCGCGCGCCAGCTGCACGGCGGCGATGCCGACGCCGCCGCTGGCGCCGTGCACGAGCACGCTCTCGCCGGCCACGATGCGCGCCTTGTGGAAGAGCCCCCGATACGCGGTCGCATAAGGAATATTGACGGCGGCGCCCTGCGCGAACGACATCGACGCCGGCAGCGGCTTCACCTGGCTCACGTGGCACAGCGCCAGCTCCGCGTAGGCGCCCGTGGAGGTCTCCCCCGCCGTGCCCGCCATGTACACGCGATCGCCCACCGCCACCGTCCGCACGCCGGCGCCCACCGCCTTCACGACGCCCGCGCCGTCCGTGCCCGGCACGTACGGCAGCGCCGGCATGCGCGCGTACGCGCCCGCCCGGATGTACGTGTCGACCGGGTTCACGCCCACCGCGTGCACGCGCACCACCACCTGGCCGTCACCGGGCGCCGGGTCCGGGACCTCGTCGAGCTGCAGCACCTCCGGACCGCCCGTCTTGTGCACCCTGATCGCTTTCATCGCCTGGTCTCCCTGAACGCCGTCGTTGACATACGCGGATCATACACGCGCCCGCCGCGCGCCGGCCGTCCCGCCCCGGCGGATACAATGGCGAGGTGACCCTGTCTCCCGGCTTCCGGGCGTTCGCGCACCGGGATTTTCGTCTGTTCTGGGCGGGACAGCTCGTGTCGCTCGTGGGCACGTGGATGCAGTCGGTCGCGCAATCGTGGCTCGTGCTCGAGCTGACGAACTCGGCCTTCCGGCTCGGGCTCATCGGCACGCTGCAGTTCACGCCCATGCTGCTGCTGTCGTTCTTCGCGGGCGCCCTCGCCGACCGCGTGCCCAAGCGCCGGCTGATCCTCGCCACGCAGTCGGTGCTCCTGGTGCAGGCGCTGCTGCTCGCCGGCCTCGTCTGGCACGGCCACGTCGAGTACTGGCACGTGGCCGTGATGGCCACGCTCTACGGCATCGCGAACACGGTGGACATGCCGGCCCGCCAGGCCTTCATCGTGGAGATGGTGGGCAAGGAGGACCTGCGCAGCGCCATCGCGCTGAACTCCGGCATGTTCAACGGCGCGCGCATCGTCGGGCCCGCGGTGGCGGGGCTGCTCATCGCGCACTGGGGCATCGCCTTCGCCTTCCTCGCCAACGCGCTGAGCTTCGTGGCGGTCATCGGCGCCCTCCTCGCCGTGCGCGCGGAGGGGCGGCCGCACCCGCACGTCCACCGCACGCTGCGCGAGGACATCGGTGAAGGCATCGCGTACGCGGTGCGCACACCGCACATCACGCTCGTGCTGAGCCTCGTGCTCGCCGTCAGCGGCTTCTTGTTCAACTACAATGTCCTGGTGCCGCTGCTCGCGCGCGACGTGCTGAACCAGGGGGCCCGCGGCTTCGGCCTGCTCATGTCGCTGCTGGGCATGGGGGCGGTGGCGGGCGCGGTGGCGCTCGGCGCGCGCCGTGGCCACCCTTCCGTGCCCGCCCTCGTCGTGCCCGCGCTGGCGCTGGGCGCCGCCACCGTCTGTCTGGCCGCCGTGCGCGACTTCCGCGTGGCGGGGGCGCTCCTCGTCGTGATGGGGTTCTCCGGCCTGCTGTTCATGGCGGGCGCCAACACCACGCTGCAGCTCGCGGTGCCGGACGCACTGCGCGGGCGCGTCATGAGCCTGCACACGCTCATGTTCGCGGGGGTGACGCCGTTCGGCGCCTTCCTCGTCGGCTCCATCACCGCCGCCTTCGGCGTGCCCGCCGGCTTCGCCATCACCGGCACGTGCGGCATCGTGGCCGTCCTCGCCCTCTTCGCCTGGTGGCGCGCGGGCCGCCGCGCCGCGCTCCCGGGAACGCCGTGAGCCGAGCGATGACGGCGGAGGAGCGATGACCACGCCGATGGTCGCCGCGCTCCTGCTCGCGCTCGTGCTCGGCGCGGGGTGCGGCGCGCCCGTGGCCGGCCTTTATCCACCGCGTGCCGGCGAGCCGACGGTGGAGGTGTGGGTGGTCGCGCACGGCTGGCACGCGGGCCTCGCCGTGCGCATGGCGGACGTGCCCGCCGACGCATGGCCGGAGCGCAGTCACTTCCCGCACGCCGACTTCCTGGAGTTCGGATGGGGCGACCGTGCGTACTGGCAGCACGAGAGTCCCGGGATCCGGCTGGCGCTCGATGCGCTCCTGCGGCCCACGCCGAGCGCCGTGCGCGTCGTCGGCGTGCGGGGGCCGCTGGCGCCCGCGTTCCCGGGTGCGGAGATCGTGGGCGTCCGCCTCTCGCACGCGGGCTTCGCGCGGCTCGTCCGCTTCGTCGACGATTCCATCGCGAGGGAGGGGGAGGGGGCCGCGACACCGCTCGCACCCGCGTCGTGGCCCGACAGCCGCTTCTATCCGGCGCGCACCACCTACCACCTGTTCCGGACGTCGAACACGTGGACCGCCGCCCCCCCCCCCCCCCC
>JBBDXO010000148.1:0-3837 GCA_040902295.1 Candidatus Rokuibacteriota bacterium
GCCACCACCTTCGTGATGTAGTTGTACTTCTTCTCGACCACCTTGCCCGCGCGGTCGCGCTCGATGCGCTCCATGGGATGGATGACGAGCGAGCGCACGCGGATGACGTCGCCCGCCTTGATGGTGGCGGGCACGCGCAGCCTGACCCTGCCGATGTCGGACATGACGTCGCCCTCCCTACCCGCCGCAGCCGCCGACGGTGACTTTCACTTCGCGCGTGATCTGAAGCAGCGTGCCGTCGCTCTGCTCGACGATGGCGCGCACGTCGCCCGACTCGCCCAGCCGCACGTTGGCCGCCATGTACGCCTGCCCCGACGCCGGCGACAGCGCCACGCGCGTGATCACGGGGATGCGGTTCTTGTCCGCGATCACGTAGATGTGCCTGACGTGGTTGGCCGCCGTCATCGGCGACGTGGCCTCCACTTCGACTTTCACCGCGGCGCCGTTCTCGGCGATGAGCGGCACGTCGAGCTTCACGAGCTTGCCCGCGTCCTTCAGCGGGCGCCCGGCGAACAGACGCTTGAGGGCGTCGTCGACCGTTTCCTGCTGGCCGAACGTCTGCGCGCCGGCCGGCCGCGGCCGCCCGATCGTGAGCGCGCCCGACGCCGCGGCGGCACCCAGCGCGCCGAGCGTGCGGAGGACGCGGCGGCGTGAGATGGCAGGGCTGTTGTCGCTGGTCATTGCGGCCTCCCGTATCACGGGGAGGACTATACCACTATTCTCTACCGACAAGTGTAGTTTAGTAGATCGTTGTATAATCATTCGATTTTGTAGGCGGAAGCGTCGGGCTTGAATGCGCGGGGCAGCCACAGCGGCCTGCGGAGGCCCCCCGGGCCGGGGGCCGGGCGCGCCATGGCGAGCCACTGGCGGTAGATGGCGAAGGACTTGTCGGTATCGACGAAGACGTCGCCGTAGAGGTCGTCCGGGCCGGCCTTCGTCACGGTCACCTTCTGGTGCCAGCAGTGCTGGCCGCTGATCGGGTCGGGCTGCACGGGAAACGTCAGGTTCTGGTGCACGCCCGCGTCCTGCCACCACACGCGCTCGGAGTCGGGATCCTCGCTCTTGAACGGCCGCACGCCGTGCACCTGGCGCATGAGCCACTTGCCGGGGGCCGGGCGCTGCAGATCCACGAGCGCCGTGGACCACCGCTCGCCGCCCGTCGTCTCCGACAGCCGCCAGCGGCCCAGGTGATGCGAGCACGCCAGCACGCCGGGCCGGATCGACTCCGTCACCCACACCTTGTCGACGAAGTAGCCGATACCCGTGGCCACTCTGAGCAGATCATCCGTGCTCACGCCCAGCCGGGCGGCGTCTTCCGTGTGAAGCCAGAGCGGGTTGGTGTGCGAGATCTCGTAGAGCCACTTGGCGTTGCCCGAGCGCGTGTGGATCAGCGTGGGCAGCCGGAAGGTCGGCAGCAGGACCATCTCGCCCTGCGCCCGGTCGATGTTCGAGAAGTGCACGTGACTGCGGATGTAGCCCGGCACCGCGTGCTCGGGCCACTTCCAGTCCTTCAAGGTCTTGGAATAGAACTCCAGCTTGCGCGAGGGAGTCGGGAAGCCCAGGCGCGCACGCCCATCCACCTCCACGCCCACCGCGGCGCCGTTCTTGCTGACGACCTTCGTCGTCTCGTCCACGGTGGCGCCGTCCGTCTCCGCCGGCTTCAGGGGCTGCTCGTACGTGCGATAGACGTTGTCCTCGACGAGGAAGGCGCCGAACTTCCGCATGTACGCCAGCGGCGAGAGGCCCGCCTTCTTCGCCGCCTCCGGCAGGCCGGGCACGCTGTTCTCGAACATCCACCGGTAGAACTCCTCGATGCGCAGCTTCTCGCCGGGCCGGTAGGGCGACTCGAAATACTTCCGGATGCCGAGGCTGCCGTCGGGATCGATCCGCCACGACAGCTCGATCCAGAACTCGTCCTCTTCCCAGACCTGGCCCAACCCCGCCGCTTCGTGCGCCTGCCAGGTGAAGTCGAAGATCTGGCCGCGCTTTTCCAGCGCCACGCGCAGCACGGGCTGGCGGAAGCCGATCCAGCGGGCGGCGTGCGTCTCCTGCGACATGAGGTCGTGGCGCTCGGAGGCATGGCCCATGGGCAGGACGTAATCGGCGAACCACGCCGTCTCGCTCCACACCGGCGTCAGACACGCGTGCCGTTCGACTTTCGCCTCATCCGTCAGCATCTCGATCCACGACATGCCGTCGGGGTTGGTCCACACGGGGTTGTAGGCGCGCGTGAAGTACATCGCCAGCTTGCCGCGGCCCTCGCGCAAAAAATGCGGCAGCAGGAAGCTCATCTCGAAGAAGGCGAGCGGGTACTCCTTCGGCATGAGCAGCTCGCTCCAGATCTTGCCCGGCGGCGGCATCATGGGCGGCGCGGGGATCGCCTTGTTCCACGCGCTGGGCGCGGTGCCGCCGGGCGTGCTCACGGCGCCCATGAGCACCACGAGCAGCTCGAGCGCGCGCGCCACCTGCCAGCCGCCGAGGTTGCCGGCGGCCGTGTTGCGCCACACGTGGGTGGCCAGCGCGCCCCCCGCCCCGCCGATGAGCCGCGCGACTTCGACGATGGTGGCGGCGTCGACGCCGCTCTCGCGCTGGGCGAACTCGGGCGTGTAGGAGGCGTAGAGGTCGTCGAGCGCCTGGTGGAACGAATCGAAGGTGGGCGGCAGCTCCGGCCGCTCCTCCCGCAGGTACTCCTCCCAGTTCACCCACGCTTCCACGAAGGCGCGGTCGTAGAGGCGCTCGCGCACGAGCACGTGCGCCATGGCGAGGAGCACGGCGGACTCCGAGCCCGGCCACGGCGACAGCCAGTAGTCCGCCATGGAGGCCGTGTTCGACAGCCGCGTGTCGAGCACGCACACCTTGGCGCCCTTCATCTTGGCTTCCATGATCCGCTGCGCGTGCGGGTTGAAGTAGTGGCCGGTCTCCAGGTGCGAGGACAGCAGCAGGATGAAGCGCGCGTGGGCGTGGTCGGGCGAGGGCCGGTCCATGCCGTGCCAGAAGGCGTAGCCCGCGCGCGCGCTCGCCGAGCACACGTTCGTGTGGCTGTTGTGCCCGTCGATGCCCCACGCGTGGAAGACGCGCTGCAGGTAGACGAGCTCGTGCCCGGGCCGCCCGAGGTGGTACATCACCTCGTTCTGCCGTCCCTCCACGAGCGCGCTCCGGATGCGGCCCGCGATGTCGTCGAGCACCGCGTCCCAGCTCACGCGCTCCCACCGGCCGCCGCCGCGCTCGCCCACGCGCTTGAGCGGATAGAGGATGCGCTCGGGATCCTGCACCTGGTTCAGCGTCGCCGGCCCCTTGGCGCAGTTGCGGCCGCGGCTGCCCGGGTGCACCGGATTGCCCTCGAACTTCTGGATCTTCAGCGTGGTCTGGTCGACGTAGGCGAGCAGCCCGCACGCCGCCTCGCAGTTGAAGCAGATGGTGGGCACGAGCGAGTAGTGGCGCTTGACCTTCTTCGGCCACGCCACCGCGTCGTACTCCTCCCAGTCGTCCCAGCGCTCCACGGGCGGATACGAGGCGAGGCCGCCCGCGCGCGGCTCCAGATCACGCGCGACGGGATGCAGCGGTGGCGTCGAGGGAAAGGTCATGGCTCTCCTAACCGGTTGTTGAAACGCGCACGATGCTCCCCCCTGCGGGGATCACGAGGCGCGACAAAAACACCCAGATCGTAGCGGTGATCATGCGTGAACGCTGCACGCGGCGCCGGCGAGTCCTGTCGCCGGCCGGGCACTCTTCGGGGTGCGAGGACCACGTGGATGGTGGCCGCCTCCGCCGAGGGCGGCTGGGCTCCACCGACACGCCTTGCCCGGGTTCGGTGAGTGGGAAACGGGTCCCTGCACC
>JBBDXO010000149.1:0-3798 GCA_040902295.1 Candidatus Rokuibacteriota bacterium
CGCATCCGACAGACGCCCGCGTATGCCGCCTTTCGAGCCAAGCACCTCCAATAAAAGGGCTTGTGCGCTCGCGCGCCGGCGTCATACTTCAGGGGGATGCGCTGCATTCTCGTCTGCCCGGATGACTTTCTCTGGCGCCTGGTTTCCGATGCGGGCGAGGCGCGCCTGGCGCCCACCTACGTCGTGGAAAGCGGCCGCGCGCGCCGGCGCATCTCCCAGCGCGGCGGCGACGTGCTCGCGGGTCCGCTGGAGCGGGACGCGGTCTTTCGACGTGCCTTCCGCACCGGCCACGAGCCGGTCCTCCTCGCCGTCGAGCGCGCGCGCCAGGCCCGCATCGTGGCCGCCATCCGGCGCGTGGCCCCGGAGGCGCCCGTCATCGTACTCGCCGAAGACCGCGTGCCGGGGGGCGAGCCGGAGGGAGTGAGCAGCCTCGCCGCCGACGCCGTCGTCGAGCGCGTGATCGGGCCCGAGCTGGAGCGCGCCGTCACGCGCGCCCGCGTCGAGCGTATCCGCGCCCACTTCGACCCCGCCGAGCGCGTGCTCATCATGATGCAGGACGATCCCGACCCCGACGCCATCGCCTCCGCGCTCGCCCTGCGCACGCTCCTCGGCCGCAACAAGACGGTGGCGCCCATCGCGACCTTCGGGACGATCACCCGTGCGGAGAACCGCGCCATGACGCGCATCCTGGAGATCGAGGTGGAGCAGATCAAGCCCTCCGCCATCGGCGACTTCGACCGCGTGGCGATGGTGGACGCCCAGCCCAGCTTCTTCGAGGAGCGGTTCGGCGACATCGACCTCGTCGTGGACCACCACCCGGAGGAGGTTCCGGTGCGCGCGCGCTTCAAGGACGTCCGCCCGGTCTACGGCGCCACCGCGACCATTCTCACCGAGTACCTGCGAGCGGCCGAGGTGAAGTTCCCGCAGCGTCTGGCCACCGCACTCCTGTACGGCATCAAGGCGGACACGCAGCATCTCGAGCGCGGCGCCACGCGGGCGGACATGGAGGCCTTTGCCTTCGTGCACGCCCACGCCAACCACAGCGCGCTGCGCCGCATCGAGCGGCCGGAGCTGCCGGAGACCGCCCTCGACCTGCTCGCTCACGGCATCGCGCGGCGGCACGTCAGCCACGGCGTCGTCTTCTCGCACCTGGGCGCCGTCGCCTATCCCGAGCTGGTGCCGCAGTTCGCGGACTTCTTCCTTCAGGTGGAAGGCGCGGAGTGGTCGGTGGTGTCCGGGATCGTCCACGGCGAGCTGCACATCTCGGTGCGCAACGTCGGCTACGTGCGGGCGGCGGGGGAGGTGGTCCGGCACGCCTTTGCGGAGCTCGGCAGCGCGGGGGGACACCGATCCATGGCCAAGGCGGTGATCCGCCTGCGCGACTGGCGCGCCGCGGTGGGGCCCACCGGCACCGTGCCGCTCGGCCACGCCATCGTCACCCGTTTCCTGCGGGCGCTGCGGAGCTGATGGTGGCCTTCGGCTACCTGATCGTCGCCATCGTGGCCGCCTCGGTGGCCGTCTTCGCCCTGCAGAACTCGGAGCCGGCGACGATCCGCTTCCTGTTCTGGGTCATCGACGGCGTCCCGGTGGCAGCGCTCGTGCTGCTGTCACTCGGGGCCGGCGTGATCGTGGCCGGCGTGCCGCTGTGGCTGGCCCGATGGCGGCTGCGCGCCCGCGCCCGTGCGCTCGAAGCCCGGGTGGCCATGCTCGAGCGTCCCGCTCCTGCCGCGCCGGCGCCCCCGCCCGGCCCGCCCCCGCCTGCGCCGCGTCCTCAGTTTCCCGACCAGTAGGGCGGCGGCGGTGGAAGAGCGTCTCACCGAATCGATCAAGGAGCTGCTCGAGAGCGGCCGGCACGACCGGCTGGCCGCCATCCTCCATGACGCGCATGCCGCCGACGTGTCGAGCGTCATGCGCGAGCTGGACCCGCCGGACCAGGTGCACGTCTTCCGCCTCCTCGGGCCGGAGCAGGCGGGCGCCGTGCTCTCGGAGCTCGACGATCCCATCCTGCTCGAGCTGGTGCGCTCGCTCGACGAGCACGAGGTGTCGCGCATCCTCGACCGGATGCCCTCCGATCACGTGGTGGAAGTGGTGGAGGAGCTGCCGAAGGAGCAGGCGGACAAGATCCTCGACCTCATGGAGGAGCAGAAATCCGAGGAGGTGCAGGAGCTCCTCGAGTACGCCGAGAACACCGCGGGCCGCCTCATGTCGCCGGACGTCATCGCCGTGCGCGAGGAGGCCACGGTGGCGCAGGCGATCGAGCACATCCGCAAAGCCACCTCGGGCGAGGGTGCCTTCTACCTGTACGTGCTCGACGACCACGACCATCTCATCGGCCTCGTGCCCCTGCACCGCCTGATCGCCGCCGATCCCGCCACGCCCATCCGCGCCATCCGCAGCGACGACGTGCAGACCGTCACCGCCGACACCGACCAGGAAGAGGTGGCGCGCCTGGTGCGGCGCTACAACGTGGTGGAGATCCCCGTCGTGGACGACAACCACCGTCTGCTGGGGACGATCAGCGTGGAGGACGTCATCGACGTCATCCACGAGGAGGCCACGGAGGACATCCAGCGTCTCGGCGGCGTCGGGGGCGACGAGAGCGTGCTCGACACGCCGCAGGCGGTGTTCTGGAAGCGCTCGCTGTGGCGCCTGATCAACCTCGGCACCGCCGTCCTCGCCGCCTCCGTGATCGGGGTCTTCGAGACCTCCATCCAGGCGCTCGCCACCCTCGCCATCTTCATGCCCATCGTGGCCTCCATGGGTGGCATCGGCACCACCCAGACCGCCACCGTGGTCGTACGCGGCATCGCCCTCGGTGATGTCACCCGCGGTGTCATCCGCCGCGTGCTGATGAAGGAATTGTGGCTGGGGGCGACCACGGGCGTGGTCAACGGCCTCATCCTTGCTGCGATCGCCTACCTGTGGAAAGGCCAGTGGCTGCTGTCGGTCATCCTGTTCGTGGCGCTGTTCCTGAACATGCTCGTGGCCGCCGTCGTCGGCACCCTGGTGCCGGTCGCGCTCCGAGCGTTCCGCGTGGACCCCGCCATCGCGTCAAGCGTGATCATCACCACCTTCACCGACGTGTTCGGGTTCTTCTCCTTCCTGGGGCTGGCCTCGCTGCTCATGCGCTTTTTGGTCTGAACGGACAAGCCCCTTGGCAACGGGTGCTGGTCGCAGGTAAGATACGACGGTTGTTACACATCGTGCCCCGGCCCCAAACCGGTCTCTCATCGACGCCGCTGGAGGATCACGCGTGGACGTAGCGTTGGAAAAACGACAGGTGGAGCGCGCCTACGAGCTGTACGCCCCCGTGTACGACTTCGTCTTCGACTGGATCTTCGCACCCGGCCGCGCCGCGGCCATCCGCCAGCTCGGGCTGCGTTCCGCCGACACCGTCCTCGAGGTCGGCATCGGCACGGGGCTGAACCTGCCCCTGTACTCGCCCGACGTTCGCCTGACGGGCATCGACCTGTCGTCGGAGATGCTCGACAAGGCGGTGGAGCGCGTGCACACGCTCACCATGCCGAACGTCACCCTCAAGGTGATGGACGCCACCTCGCTGGACTTGGGCGACGACGAGTTCGACAAGGCGCTCGCCACCTACACGATCTCCGCCGTGCCCGATCCGGTGGCCGTGCTGCGCGAGATGCGGCGGGTGGTGAAGCCGGGGGGGACGATCGTGATCCTCAACCACTTCCGCAGCGAGCGAAAGGTGGCCGCGCGCATCGAGGATCTGGTGGCGCCCGTGTGCACGCGCCTGGGCTGGAAGTCGAACCTGTCGATGACGCCGCTGCTGAA
>JBBDXO010000150.1:0-1073 GCA_040902295.1 Candidatus Rokuibacteriota bacterium
GCCCCCGGTCGCGGGGGGGGGGGGGCGGGCTCCGGGGCTTCCAGGACTCGTTTCCCTCGCACTGAGGGCGCACGTGGCGTGTCGATGGAGCCCAGCCGCCACGGGTCCGAATCGGCCACCATCCACGTGGTCCTGGAAGCCCCGGAGCCCGCCCCGCCCCCGCCGCGGGCCGCAAACCGCTAACGGCGGGTCAGCGCGTCTCGGCCGCCTGAGCCCGCGTGCGTTCGACGGAGAGGGGGATGGCGAGCACGGACTCCCCTTTGTAGATCACCACGGGGAACGTCCACACGACGGAGACGGCGAGCGCGCGCTCCGAGGCGGTGACGGTGACGTCCTTGTCCTGCAGCGGCACGCCCGCCTCGTTGACCGAGCTCAGGATGGCGTGCTTCACGGCGCGCGGATCGTGACGCTCGGTGAGTGCCCGCGCCTCCAGCGCCTCCTCGACGGCGCCCGCCACCTGGAAGTACGACCACACCGACATCATGCCGGCGTAAGCGAGATAGGCGAAGCCGACGATGACGACACCCCACGTCAATACCTTCATCCGTTGGCCATCCTCAGGCTGACTCCGTCGGGAGATAGACCCAGATCTTCGCCGCGGCCGGCAGACCGAGCGCAATTGCCCGGCCGTCACCCGTGGCGGTGATGGTGCCCGCCCACGGCGCCACTTCGAGGATCTTCAGCCGCCGGCCGGGCCGCACGTCGTTCTTCCAGAGGTGCTCGAGGAGCTTCTTGTCCGCTTCCGCCTCCTCGGTGATGCGCTCCACGACGACGGTGGAGCCTTCCTTGGCCTGCGCGAGCGGAAAGGGGGCCACGCGCGGCGGCCGCGACATGCCGGGGATGGGATTGCCGTGCGGGCACGTGCTGGGCATGCCCAGCAGCTCGGCGAGCTTGTCCTCCACGCGCGGCGAGATGGCGTGCTCGAGACGGTGGGCTTCCTCGTGCGCGTCCGTCCAGTCGAGCCCGAGAGAGTCGGTGAGCCACCGCTCCAGGAGGCGGTGGCGGCGGGCCATCACCTCCGCGATCTGCCGTCCCTTGCTCGTGAGCGTCAGCTCCTTGCCCCGCCCCACCCG
>JBBDXO010000150.1:1173-3797 GCA_040902295.1 Candidatus Rokuibacteriota bacterium
TACTCGGCGCGCCATTACGGCCAGGAAGGCGCCTTCGAGGCCTTCACGAAGAAGACGGGCATTGCCGTGAAGATCTTCAACGGCAACACGGGCGAGCTCTTCGAGCGCCTCAAGGCCGAGGGCGACCGCACGCCCGCCGACGTCCTCATCACCGTGGATGCCGGCAACCTCTGGAACGCCGCGCGCGCCGGGCTGCTCTCGCGGATCGACTCCCCCGAGCTGACGCAGAACGTGCCCGCCCACCTGCGCGACCCGGAGCAGCGCTGGTTCGGCCTCACCATGCGGGCGCGCACGATCATGTACAACACGACGAAGGTCACGCCCGCAGCGCTCAGCACGTACGAGGCGCTGGGGGATCCGAAGTGGAAGGGGCGCCTCTGCCTGCGCACCTCCGGCTACATCTACAACCAGTCGCTGCTGGCCACCATGATCAAGCGCGACGGCGAAGCGCGCACCGAGCAGCTCGTGCGCGGCTGGGTGGCCAACGGCCCCGTGCTGATCAACAGCGACACGAAGATCCTCGAGGCGATCGCCGCCGGCCAGTGCGATGTCGGCCTCACCAACTCGTACTACCTGGCGCGCCTCCTCGCCAAGGATTCCACCTTTCCCGTGGCCCCGTTCTGGGCCAACCAGCAGACGACCGGCACCCACGTCAACATCTCGGGCGGCGGCGTCACCGCGCACGCGCGCCACCGCGCGGCCGCCATCACGCTGCTCGAGTTCCTCTCCGGCCCCGAGGCGCAGCAGATGTTCGCCGACGTCTCCCTCGAGTACCCCGTGAATCCGCAGGCGTCGGTGAACCGGATCGTGGCGCGGTGGGGCACGTTCAAGCAGGACGACATCAACATCGCCGCGGCGGGAGAGTTCCAGGCCGCCGCCGTCAAGCTCGCCGATCGCGCCGGCTACAAGTAACAGCGCGCCGTCCGTGTGGACCGTGGCGGCGGCCGCCATCGCGACGCTGCTCGCGGTCCCGCTCGTCTCCGTGCTGTCCTCGCTGGCGCAGCCCGCCGTGGAGGTGTGGCGCCACCTGTGGCAGACGCAGCTCGGCGAGCTCACGGTGAACACGCTCGGGCTGCTGCTGGGCGTGGGCGCCGGCACGCTCGTGCTGGGCACGACGCTGGCCTGGCTCGTGGTCGCGTACAAGTTTCCCGGGCGGCTCATCTTCGAATGGGCGCTCATCCTGCCCCTCGCCATGCCCGCCTACGTCATCGGCTTTGCCTTCCTGGGCCTGCTCGACTACGCCGGCCCCGTGCAGAGCACCCTGCGCGCATGGCTGGGCAGTGACACGCGGATCCCGGACGTCCGCACGTACCCGGGCGTGGTGACGGTCATGACGCTGGTCTTCTATCCGTACGTCTACCTCCTCGCGCGCACCGCCTTTCGCGAGCACGGCGCCGCCACCCTGGAGACGGCGCGCACCCTGGGCCGCACGCGGCTGCAGGCGTTCCGCGAGGTGATGCTGCCGATGGCGCGCCCGTCGCTGGTGGCGGGCGCCTCGCTGGCCATGATGGAAGCCCTCGCCGACTTCGGCACCGTGGCCACCTTCGGCTACCGCACGCTCACCGAGGCGATCTATCGCGTGTGGTACGGGATGTTCGAGCGCACCGCGGCCGCGCAGCTCGCGAGCCTGCTCCTCGTGTTCGTGCTCGGTCTGCTCGTGCTCGAGCGGGCGCTGCGCGGTCGCGCACGCTTCACCCAGAGCCAGCGTCGCGGCCACGGCATCGAGCCCGTGCCCCTGCGTGGATGGCGCGCCGCCCTCGCCAGTGGCGCCTGCGCGTGCACGCTCGCGCTCGCCTTCGTGGTGCCGGTCGCGCAGCTCGTCGTGTGGGCGCACGACGCCGCCGCCGGCTGGCGTGCGGTCGTACCGGCCTTCGGCACCCTCCTCCGCAACAGTGTGACGCTCGGCCTCGTGGCGGCAGCGGTGGCGTGCACGCTCGCCCTCGTGCTCGGCTATGCCGCGCGCTTGCGTCCGACGCCGGCCGTTCGCCTGTCGGGGCGCTTCGCGTCGATGGGGTACGCGCTGCCGGGATCGGTCATCGCGGTGGGGGTGCTGGTGCCCCTGGCGTGGGCCGATCACCTGCTCACGGCCGCCGTGGAATGGGTCGTCGCGCACCCGGTGGGGCTGGTGCTCACCGGCTCCGCGGGCGCGCTCGTGTACGCGTACGTGGTCCGCTTCGTGGCCGTCGCGCTGCAGACGGTCGACGCCAGTCTCGTCAAGATCCCCGGCACCCTCGACGATGCCGCACGATCGCTCGGCGCCTCCGTCGGTACCACGCTGCGCCGCATCCACCTGCCGCTCATGCGCACGGGGCTGCTCACCGCCTTCATCCTCGTGTTCGTGGAGACGGTCAAGGAAATGCCGGCCACCTTGCTGCTGCGTCCGTTCGGGCTCAATACCCTGGCGGTCGCGGTGTGGGAGCGGACGTCCGAGTCCCAGTGGGCGGAAGCCTCGATTCCCGCGCTCGCCATCGTGGCGGCGGGCCTCCTTCCCGTGTTCGTCGCCATCCGGCTCACGTCCTCGCGGCGGTAGTCTCCCGGCTTCGCGCCGACGGCGAGCCCGGCGGCTCAGCGGGCCCGGGGGGGGGGGGGGGGGGGGGGGGGGGGGGGGGGGGGGGGGGGGGGGG
>JBBDXO010000151.1:0-3733 GCA_040902295.1 Candidatus Rokuibacteriota bacterium
GCGTCTAGGCCGGGATTATTCGTGAGGCGGCTACGCGGCCCGGCGCAGCGGTGCCGGCGCCTGACGGTCGCCCGCGCCGGTCATGCCGCGCAGGGCGAGCACGTGCTTGATGTCCTTCACGGACACGTAGCCCACCAGCCGCTCACCCTCTACCACCACCACCCGGCCCACGCCGTTGCGGACGGCCTTCTCGAACGCGCCGTACACGGGGTCGCGGCGCTCCACGGACAGCTCCGGGCTCATCGCCTGCATCACCTCGCGCACCGGGGTGTGCGGCCAGTGCTCGCGCGGCACCGGCTTGAGCTGCGCGAGGGTGGCGATGCCGACGGCGCGGCCGTCCTCCACGACGGGAAAGCTGGTGAAGTGGTGCGCCCACGACAGGTCCGCGAGCGCGGTCACCGGGGCCCCGGCGGCGACGGTGACGGGATCACGCACCATGATGTCGTCCACCCGCAGCGGGGCGAGGGCTTCCTTCAGATCGACCTGCGCATAGCTGGCGTCGGCCGCGCTCCGCAGGAAGAGGCCGATCAGGATCATCCACACGCCCCCCATGACGGCGCCCGTCATGAGCTGCAGGAACCCCCACATCATCAGGATGACGGCGACACCGCCGCCCACGCGGCTGGCGATGAGGGTGGCCGGCCGCAGGCCGCCTTTCCACTTCCAGAGCGCCGCGCGCAGGATGCGGCCGCCGTCGAGCGGAAAGCCGGGCACGAGGTTGAAGACCCCGATGGCCATGTTGATGAAGATGAGGTAGTCGAGGATGGCGCCCGCCACGCCCGCCGTCGCCACACCCGCCGCGCGCACGGCCCACAGCACGCCCGCGATCGCGAAGCTGCTCAGCGGTCCCACGGCCGCGATGAGGAACTCCGCCCGCGCGCTCGGCGGCTCGTCCTCGAGCTGCGACACGCCGCCGAAGACGTGCAGGGTGATGCCGCTCACCCCGAGGCCGTGCGCGCGCGCCACGAACGAGTGTGACAGCTCGTGCAGCAGCACCGACACGAAGAGCAGGAGGGCGGCGGCCAGCCCGCTCACCCACGCGGCGGTGGCGGAGACATCCGGTAGCGTGCGCGGGAAGTACCCGACGGCGAGCGTCCACGTGATGAGCGCGTACACCAGCAGCCAGCTCGTGTGCACGTTGATGGGGATGCCGGCCACCGTGAGCACGCGCATCGTTCGCCGCGCCGTGAGGCGGCCGGATGAGGAAAGGGTCTTCACACGATGTGTTCCCTTCAAGGGCGGTGCCACCGAGACGGCGCCGGCGTCACGCGGCAGGAGCGCGTTGTACAATCGCCGCCCATGGCGTGGGACGAGCGCATGAAGGACTTCCGTGAGCGCCGTGAGCGCGCGCGCGCCATGGGCGGGGTGGAGCGCCTGGCCCGCCGCGCCGCGGAGGGCCGCTTCAACGCGCGCGAGCGCGTGGACCGCCTGCTCGACGCCGGCTCCTTCCTGGAGGTCGGCACCTTCAACACCTCCGACATGCCCGGCATGGAGGCGAGCACGCCCGCGGACTCGAAGATCGCCGGCTTCGGCGCCATCGACGGGCGGCCCGTGGCCGTGTGCTCCAACGACTTCACGGTGCTCGCGGCCACGTCCAGCCGCGTCGCCTCCGACAAGGAGGCCGAGGTCAAGGCCACCGCCGTCCGCCGCGGTCTGCCCATCGTCTACCTGTCCGAGGCAGGCGGCGCGCGCATGCCGGACATCATGGGCGCCGCGGGCATCGCGTCCTTCGGCAACTCGACGTACTACGGCATGCGGCGCCGCCGGGTGCCGATGGTGACCGCGGTGCTGGGCCAGTGCTACGGGCTGCCGACGTGGAACGCGTGTCTGTCCGATTTCGTCGTGATGCTGACGGGAGCATCGATGGCCGTGTCGGGGCCGCGCGTGCTCGAGCTGGCCACGGGCGAGCACGTGTCGCCCGAGGAGCTGGGAGGGGTGAAGGTCCACGCCGAGGAGACCGGCTTCGCGGACGCGGTGGCCGACACGGAGGACGACTGCCTGCGACTCGTCCAGCGCTTTCTCTCCTACATGCCCTCGCACGCGCGGCAGACGCCGCCCCGCGCCGCACCGCGCGAGAGCGGGGACATGACCACCATCGCGAACCTGGTGCCGGAGGCACGCAACCGCGCGTACGACATGACACGCGTCGTGCGCCGGCTGTGCGACGGCGAGGACATCTTCGAGATCAAGCCCCGCTTCGGCCGCACGATCGTCACCGCGCTCGGCCGGGTGGAAGGGCGCGTGGTCGGCTTCGTCGCCAACCAGCCGATGCACCGGGCGGGCGCTTGCGATGCCGACGGCTGCGACAAGGCCGTGTCGTTCCTGGCGCTGTGCGACTCCTTCAACGTCCCCCTGGTCTTCCTGCACGACATTCCGGGCTTCTTCGTCGGCAAGGAGGCCGAGCGCCGGCGCGTGGCGGGCAAGATCATCACCTGGATGGAGGCGCTCGCCCTCGTGAGCGTGCCGCGCATCTCGGTGATCGTGCGCAAGACGTACGGGCAGGCGTACTTCAACATGGGCGGCGGCGGCTACGCCGATCTCCTCGTGGCGTGGCCGACCGCCGAGATGTCGTTCATGGATCCCGAGACCGGCGTCAACGTCGTGCACGGCGCCGAGCTGGCCGCGCTCGATCCCGGCGCGCGCCGCGCCCGGCGCCAGGCGCTGCTCACCGAGTGGGAGCTGAACACCCTGCCCTACGGCGCCGCCGCCCGTCACCTCATCGACGAGGTGATCGACCCCGCCCACACCCGCGATGTGATCGCGCGCCACCTCGCGCTGTGGGACACCCGGGGCGGCGTGGGACGCCATCGCCTGGCCTCGTGGCCCACGAAGTTCTGAGCCATGGCCACCGAGACCGTGGGCGGACTCACCGTCGAGCATCAGCCGCCGGCCGGCCGCGCGCGCCATCTGCCGCTGCTGCTGATCCACGGCATGTGGGGCGGCGCCTGGTACTGGGAGAGCTACATGCGGTTCGCCGCCGATGCGGGCTGGGACGTGTGGGCGGTCAACCTGCGCGGTCATCACGGCAGCCGCCCCGTGGCCGACCTCGGACGCGTGTCGGTGCGGGACTACCTGGCCGACGTGGCGGCCGTGCTCGAGGCCATCGGCCCCGCCGCCATCGTGGGCCATTCGATGGGCGGGCTCATCGCACAGATGGCCGCCACGCGCCCGGACGTGCGCGCCGCCGTCTTCCTCACCAGCGCCGCCCCGCGCGGCATCGTCGTCCTGCGCTGGCCGGTGCTGTCACGCCTCGCGCGCTACATGCCCGCGATGGTGGCGCAGCGCCCCTTCAAGACGCGCGACGAGGATGCCGTCGCCCTCCTGCTCAACGGCATGACGCCCGCCGCGCGCACGGCGGCGCTGCCGCGCTTCGTGCCGGAGTCGGGCCGGGCCGGCCTCGAGCTTGCGCTGGGACTGCTGGCGGTGAATCCCCGGGACGTCCGCTGCCCGACCCTCGTGATGGGCGCCTCCGACGATCAGATCACGCCCGTCGCCGTGCAACGCCGGATCGCCGCCCGCTACGACGCCCACTACCTCGAAGCCCCCCACCACGCCCACATGCTCATGCTCGAAGAAGACTGGCAACCCCCCTGCCGCCAGATCCTCGACTGGCTCGCCGCCCACACGTAAGGGATCAGGCTGACCCCCCACGCGTCCATCGAGGCGGGCCCCGGCTTCCGAGGCGGGCCCCGGCTTCCGAGGCGGGCCCCGGCTTCCGAGGCGGGCCCCGGCT
>JBBDXO010000152.1:0-3726 GCA_040902295.1 Candidatus Rokuibacteriota bacterium
GGGTACACTCCCGGCACCACGTCGCTCACCTGGAGGGCACCATGCGGACCTGGCTCAAGAACGCGCGGCTGATCGACGGCACGGGAGCGCCCGCGGTGGAGGGCGCGGCCCTGGTCATCGAAGGCGACACCATCGTGCACGCGGGCCCCCTGGCCGCCGCCGATGCGCCGGGCTCCGACGCCCGCGTGGTCGACGTGGCGGGCAAGACGGTGATCCCCGGCCTCGTGGAGGCGCACATCCACCTCTCCTACAACAACGTCAAGGCGATCGCCGACCTCGACCTCAACTGCCCGCCCGAGTACTCCACGCTGGTGTCGGCGAGGAACGCGGAGCTGGCGCTCCGCTGCGGGTACACGGCGGCGCGGTCGGCGGGCTCCGTGCACGCGGTGGACGTGGCGCTCAAGCGCGCCATCAACGAGGGGCTCTATCCCGGCCCGCGCCTGCTGGCGGCCGGACGCGACATCTGCGCCACGGGCGGCATGGCGGACTGGAACCCGTCGTACCTCAAGCTGGGCATGGAGGGCCTCGCCATCATCGCGGACGGGCCCGAGCAGATCCGCGCCGCCGTGCGGCGCGTGATCAAGGACGGCGCCGACGTCGTCAAGTGCTACGTGGGCGGCGACGCCCTGCTGCCCCACACGCCCATCGGCGACTGCACGTACACGCTGGAGGAAGTCCGCACGCTGGTGGAGGAGGCGCACATGCGGGGGCGGATGGTCTCCGCCCACGTGCGCGGCGAGCGCTCGAGCGAGGTGGCGGCGCAGGCCGGTGTCGATTCCATCGAGCACGCCACGTACGCCAACGACGACACGCTGAAGCGGATCGCCGACCAGGGGCTGTTCCTCGTCCCCGGCCTGCGCTATCTCTATTCGATCATCGACAACGGTCCGCGCTTCGGCATCGCGGAGGACATCATCGGCCCCAGCGGCCTGCGCGACGAGATCAAGCAGGCGGCCGACACCTACCGGCGCGCCCGGGACCTTGGCATCCGCCTGTGCCCGGGGGGCGATTTCGGCTTCGCCTGGTGCCCCCATGGCGAGTACGCCAAGGACATCCAGGTCTTCGTCGACGTGCTGGGCTTTTCGCCCCTGGAGGCGATCGTGGCCGCCACCCGGCACGGCGCCGAGCTGATGCGCATGCAGGACCGCATCGGCACCCTGGTCCCCGGCAAGCTCGCGGACCTCGTGGTGGTCGACGGCGATCCGCTGCGCGACATCGCCGTCCTGCAAGATCGCGCGCGCCTGGCCGTCATGAAGGGCGGCCGCTTCGTCTGACGGCACGCCGGTTGGCGGCCCGCGCGCCCGCATGGTACGTTGTGGCCCGTTTTCCGACCCTGGACGTGAGGAGGCCCGGCCGATGCCATTCGTCGACATCACGATTTACGAGGGGCACGACAAGGCGCGCAAGGACGAGATCGCCCGGAGGGTGACGGACGCGCTGTCGGAAGTGTGCAAGCTGCCGCGCGAGGCGGTCTGGGTCGTCTTCAAGGAAGTGACGCCGCCGGACTGGTACGTGGGGGCCAAGCCGGGAGCCGCCGCTTCGAAATGACGGCCTCGCACCAGTTCGAGAAGCTGGGCACGGGCTTTCTGTTCACGGAAGGGCCCGTCTGGCACCCCGCGGGCAAGTACCTGCTCTTCAGCGACATGCCGGGCGATCACCTGCGGCGGTGGTCGGCCGCGGACGGCATCACCACCTTCCGCAAGCCGTGCCACATGTCCAACGGGCTCACCTGGGACCGCCAGGGGCGGCTGCTCGCCTGCGAGCACGCCGCCAGCCGCGTCAGCCGCACGGAGGCGGACGGGCGCATCGTCGCCATCGCCACGCACTACAAGGGCAAGCAGCTCAACAGCCCCAACGACATCGTGTGCCGCAGCGACGGCGCCATCTATTTCTCGGACCCGCCCTACGGCCGCGCGAAGTTCTACGGCGTGGAGCGGCCCCAGGAGCTGGACTTCCAGGGGGTGTACAAGGTCGGCGCCGATCCCGGCTCCACCGAGCTGCTCGTGGACGACTTCGACCGGCCCAACGGCCTGTGCTTTTCGCTCGACGAGTCGCGCCTGTTCATCAACGACACCGCCCGCAAGCACATCCGCGTCTTCGACGTCGCCCCCGGCGGCGCCCTCCGCAATGGGCGCGTGTGGGCGGAGACGAAGGGCGACAGGTCCGGCGCGCCCGACGGGATGAAGATCGACTCCGCCGGCAACGTGTACTGCTGCGGCCCCGGCGGCATTCATGTGTTCGACCCCGACGCCCGGCTCCTGGAGGTGATCGAGGTCCCCGAGTACACCGCGAACTTCGCGTGGGGCGACGACGATTACCGCTCGCTCTTCATCACCGCCTCCACGTCGCTGTACCGGCTGCGTGTGAAGGTGCCGGGTCGTCCGGCCTTGTGACCCCATCCACTTCACCGACGAAGGAGACCCGTATGCGACGCCGTACGTTCCTCACCGTGCTGCTCACGCTCGCGCTCGCCGTGCCGCTCGCGGCCGACGCGCAGAAGCCGATCAAGGTCGGCTTCCCCATGATCATGTCCGGCCCCGGCGCCCTCTTCGGCGAGCCCGCCTCCAAGGGCGCGCAGATGTTCGTGGAGGAAACCAACGCCAAGGGCGGCGTGCTCGGCCGCAAGCTCGAGCTGATCATCCGCGACACCAAGGGCAACCCCGATGAAGCCGTGCGCGTGTCGCGCGAGCTCATCTTGAAAGACAACGTCGACTTCCTGGTGGGCACGCTGACCTCCGCCGAGGGGCCGGCCGTCTCCGTGGTCGCCAAGGAGAACAAGGTCGTCTTCATCGCGCCCATCCCGAAGACGGACCAGCTCACGGCGCCCGACAAGCTGCACCCCTACGTCTTCCGCGTGTCGGCCAACACCACGATGGAAGGCCGCAGCGCCGCCGAGATCGTGGCCAAGTGGAAGGTCACGCGCATCGCCACCATCAGCCCCGATTACGCCTACGGCCAGGACGTGACGAAGTCCTTCGTGGAGCACCTCAAGAAGGTGGCGCCCAAGATGGAGATCGTCGATCAGCAGTGGCCGAAGCTGGGCGAGGGCGACTACACGCCCTTCATCAACGCGCAGATGGCCAAGAAGCCGGATGCGATCTTCTCGTCGCTGTGGGGCGGCCACTTCCTCACCTTCGCCAAGCAGGCCAAGCCGCTCGGCTACTTCGACGCCGTCAAGTACAACGTGATGGCCGTGGGCGAGGCGGGTTCGCCGGAGTCCACGAAGACCATGGGCGCCGACTATCCGGTCGGCATCTGGGGCAACTCGTACGACGCCTTCTACTGGCAGGAGGGGCCGGCGGCGCACCGCGACTTCGTCGCCCGCCTGAGCAAGTTCACCAAGGAGGAGTACCCGTCGTCGTGGCCGATCCAGGGCTACATCGGCATGCAGTTCCTGGCGGAGGGCATCAAGAAGGCGGGCTCCACCGATTCCGACAAGGTGGCCAAGGCGCTGCTCGGCCTCACCATCGACTCGCCCGTCGGCAAGCAGACGATCCGGGCCAAGGACCACCAGGCCAATCGCGGTCAGCTCTACGGCAAGACCGTCAAGGACGCCAAGTACCCGTTCGCGATCATGAAGCCTGTGGTGTACGTCGATCCCACGAAGTTCATGGACTAGGGGGCGTGTAACGGCCCGCACACCCCGCCGTCGCTACCGTTTCGCGCCCGGGCATGCACCCCATCATTCATTCACTCATGAGCAGCGACTCTGCCGGCGGTCCCGAT
>JBBDXO010000153.1:0-3721 GCA_040902295.1 Candidatus Rokuibacteriota bacterium
GCGCCGCCATCGGTAAACGGACAGCAATCGTAGAGCTTTAGGGGGTCGGCGATGCGAGGCGACTTCATGACCGTCTCGATCGTGATCTCCTTCTGGAACTGGGCCTTCGGGTTGAGCGCGCCGTGGCGGTGGTTCTTGACCGCGACGGCCGCCATCTGCTCCTCGGTGGTGCCGTGCTTCTGCATGTGGGCGCGGGCCACGAGGGCGAAGACGCCGGGGAAGGTGAGCCCCAGCGGCTGCTCCCAGGTGGCGTCGGAGGCGTAGGCGAAGTACTCCGTGGAGTCCTCCGTGGGCACGTTCAGCACGCGCTCGGCGCCGCCCACGAGCACCACGTCCGAGATGCCCGCGCCGATCTCCATGACCGCATGCCGGAAGGCCGCGTGCGAGCTGGCACAGGCGGTTTCGAAGCGCGTCGTGGGCACGGTGGGGATGCCCAGGATGGAGGCCGCCTGGGGGCCGGTGTGGAGCTGCTTTTCCGTCTCGCTGCCGACGACGTTGCCGTAGTAGAGCGCCTGCACGGCGCCGGGGGACACCCCCGCGTCGGCCAGCGCGTCGACGGCGGCCGAGGCGAAGAGCTCCGCGGACGTGCGCTCGTGCTTGCCGAACTTCGTCATGCCGACGCCGATCACCGCCACTCGCCGCATAGCGCCTCCACCGACAGGGATTGAATGCACATTCATCATAGCAAGGCCCCCATTTCTCTTGGCGCCTGCGGTCCTTCCCGGTTTCAATGGTGACCACATGCTGAGCGAGGAAGCCCTCATCGCCCTCTTCGGACTGATCGCGTGCGGCGCCCTCATCCTGGGCGCCATCGAGCTCACATGGCCGGCGCGCCCCCGGCGGCCGCCGGGGGGACGGAGCAGGCGTCGCAGCCAGCGGCCGCGTCACGCACATCGGCCGCCGGCCGCGCCGTACGTGAGGCGCTCACCGGCGCCCGCGCGCGCGCCCGTTCTCGCCGCCGAGCCCATCGCCGATGCGCCGGCGTCGGAACCGCCGGTCCCGGCGCCGCCGGGTGTCGAGATCGGCGCTCCCGCCGCCCCGTCCGCTGTCGACACGTGCTTTCAGCTGTACCAGGACCGCCGATTCGGCGACGTGATCGCGCTCGGCACCGGCGCGCTCCAGGCGGATCCGCCCGCGAGCGCGCAGGAGACCGCCGCCCTGTGGAGCGTGGTGGCGCTGGCCCGGCAGGCGTCCGGAGACGACGCGAGCGCGCGCGCGGCGCTCGAATCCGCCATCGGTGCTGCGCCCGCCTCCGATCGCGCCACCTACCAGCGGCAGCTCGTCTGCCTGGCGCTCCACGTCGCGCAGGGAGCGCTGGCCGCCGCCGCCAACCACCCGGACTCCGGCTCCGGGGAGCGCGTGGCCGCCATCCGCGAGGCGGTGACATGGCTGGAGCGCGGACAGGCGATGACGGGCGGCGAGCAGGCGCTCGACGAGCTGTGCGTGAGCGCCCGCGCGCGGCTGTGGCCCGCGTACGAGCAGGTCGTCATGGCGCTCGTGCAGCGGCAGGAGTTTCCCGCCGCGCGCCGCCACGTGCGGGATGCGCTCGACGATCCCGCCTTCCCGCCCCCACGCGCGGAGCGCTTTCGCGAGCTGCTGTCGGGCACGTTCAGCGGGGAGATCGGCCAGCTCACCGCGCAGGCCATTGCCAGCATGCAGGAGGCGCGGGAGTCGGAGGCGCTGGCAGCCCTCCACCGTGCCGAGACGCTGCTGGGCACCATCGCCGAAGAGACGCTGCCGCCCACGCGCCGGGAGGAGGTGGACCGCCGCCTGTGGTGGGGGTACAACAAGCTCGGCATGCGCCGGCTGGATGCGGGCGAGTTCGAGGAGGCGCTGGACACGCTCCTTCACGCCGCGCGCTTCCACGGCGTCGGCCCCGATCGCCAGGCGCAAACGCGCGCGGCGCTCGCGCGCGCGCTGGCCGGCGTGGCCGACGTGCGCACGCTCGCCATCCGCCGGCGCGCCGGCGAGGGCGACCGCGAGGCGGCCGTCGTCGAGAGCGACAAGCTGTGGTCGCTGCTGCGCCGCGTGACGGAGGCGGGCGTGGCCGACGAGCAGGTGTCCACGGTGATCGCGAACATGCGGCGGCTCGTCGACAGCATCCGCTGATGTCGCAGCAGCAGCCGCTCACGCTGAGCGTCCTGCTCGACGCGGCGGCCGAGCAATACCCCGACAAGCCCGCCATCGTGTTCAAGGGCGCGCGCATCACGTATGCCGAGCTGCGCCGGCGCGCGGATGTCTTCGCGCGCGGCCTCCTCGCGCTCGGGCTGGCCAGCGGCGACCACGTGGTGCTGTGGATGCCGAACTCCATCGACTGGTGCGTGGTGAGCCTGGCCATCGCGAAGATCGGCGCCGTCACCGTCACCTGCAACAGCCGCTACAAGGCGTTGGAGGTGGAGTACCTCCTGCGCCAGTCCGACGCCAAGGCGGTCATCATGGTGGACCGCTTCGAGAGCGCCGGCGTCGACTACCTGGACATCCTGCGCGCTACCGTGCCCGAGGTGCTGTGGCTGCCGGACCGGCGCATCATCAGCGCGAAGTTCCCGGAGCTGCGTCACGTGATCGTCTTCGGCGGCGCCCGGGACCCGGGCTGCCTGAGTCCCGAGGAGGTGGAGCGGCGCGGAGCGCGGCTGGAGGCCGGTGCGCTCCCGGGCATCGGCGTGTCGCCCGACGCCGCGGTGGCGATGCTCTACACCTCCGGCACCACGGGCGCGCCGAAGGGATGCGTGCTGTCCCACCGCAACTTCTGGTACAAGGCGCGCGAGTTCCTGGCCCTCCACGCGTGGACGGCGGAGGACCGGTGCCTGGTGCCCGTGCCGTATTTCCACATCTTCGGCGCGCTCGGTGGCATCACCGCCAACGTGCTCGCCGGCTCCACGCAGATCCTCATGGAGACGTTCGAGCCGGAGGAGGCGCTGCGCCTCATCCAGCAGGAGCGGGTCACGATCTTCTCCGGCGTGCCCACCATGTTCATCACCGTGCTCGGCCATCCCCGGTTCAAGGAGTACGACCTGCGCTCGCTGCGCACCGGCACCATCGGCGCCGCGCCCGTGCCCGTGGAGATGATGCGCCGCATCCTCGACCGCGAGCACGGGCTCGGCATGGACGCCACCGTCGTCTACGGCCTCACGGAGGCCACCGGCGGCACCCACTTCACGCGGCTGGGCGATCCCCTCGACAAGCGCGTGTCGACGGTGGGCCGCTGCACCTCCGAGCTGGTGGACCGGATCGTCGATCCCGTCACCGGGCGTGAGTGCGCGCCCGGCGAGGAGGGCGAGGTGTGCGTGAAGGGGCCCACCCTCATGCTCGAGTACTACAAGCGGCCGGAGGCCACCGCGGACAAGATCCGTGACGGCTGGCTCTACACGGGCGACATGGGCGCCAGGGATGCCGACGGCTACCTGCGCATCACGGGCCGGGTGTCCGACATGATCATCGTGGGCGGCTTCAACACGTATCCCGCCGAGATCGAGAACTTCTACCTGCGCCACCCGAAGATCCTCGACATCTCCGTCGTCGGCGTGCCCGATCCGGTGCTGGGCGAGGTGGTCATGGCCTTCGTGGTGCCGAAGGCGGGGCAGACGCTCGCGCCACAGGAGGTCATCGCCTTCGGACGCGACAACATCGCCAGCTTCAAGGTGCCCCGGCACGTCGAGATCGTGGCGGAGTTCCCGCTCACGGGCTCCGGCAAGGTTCAGAAGTTCAAGCAGCGCGCCTGGGC
>JBBDXO010000154.1:0-24679 GCA_040902295.1 Candidatus Rokuibacteriota bacterium
CTTCGAGGCCCCCCATCAACGACAGATGCGCCCGTCGCGCACGACGCAGCCGTAGTCACGCTCGGCGCCGGCGACGGTGATGTAGCCGGCGTCGAGATCGCGCTGCACCTCGTCCACCGGGCGCTCGCGCGGGTCGCCGTGGCCGGAGCCGCCCGCGAGCTGGACCTCGAGGATCTCTCCCGGCGTGGAGAGCGTGACCAGCCCGCCGATGCCCCAGTCCTTGATGAGGCTTCCGTCGGGCGTGAGCGTCACGCCGCGCGTGGGGCCGCCGGGGCCGCCGCCGAAGAGCCCCGCCGTCCGCGTGAGGACGCCGTCGGGGTGGAACCCCGCGAGCACGGGCCGGCCGTCGTCGATCAGCTTGCGCACGCGCACCACCTGGCCGAGGCCGCCGCGATGCAGGCCGGGGCCGCCCGTGTCCGCCACGTAGTTCTTCTCCAGCACGAGCACGGGCGCGCGCGTCTCGAACAGCTCCACGGACGTGTTGCCCGCACTCGTCGGCCAGAGCAGGCCCGACTTGCCGTCGGAGTGGGCGGAGCCGCCCTGCCCGCCGCCCTGGAAGAGATGATCGTTGTACGTGCGCCCGTCGGGGCCGACGCCGTAGAAGGTCACGGAGGCGGGCAGCCCGGTGAAGGCCTGCACCTGCTCGGGCACGGCGGCGCTGAGCGCCTTGAAGATGTTGGGCGCGATGTACCAGCCCGTCCGCACGCGCGTGTTCACCGCCATGGGCTTGGTGCAGTTCAGGATGCTGCCCTCGGGCGCTGCCACGCGGAAGGGCCGATAAGAGCCGGCGTTGCTGGGCACCGCGGGCGACAGGATGCACTTGAGCGGATAGACCGTGTGAGCGGCGGTGTAGCCGAACGTGCAGTTGGAGCCGCCGCGCAGCACTTGCGGCGGGCCATCGAGGTCCACCGCAATCTCGTCGCCCGTCACGGTGATGGCGATCGTGTAGCGCTGCGGCGTGCCCATGCCGTCGTTCCAGATCTCGCTCTCGTAGGTGCCGTCGGGGACGCGCCGGATGGCCTCGCGCATCGCCGCCTCCGAGCGGTTCTGGATCACGGTGGCGAGCGCCTCGAGGTCGTCGAGGCCGTATTCCGTCATGAAGTCGAGCAGCCGCTGGGCGCCGGAGGCGTTCGCCGACACCATGGCGTGGAGGTCGCCCACCACCTGCTCGCTCTTGCGCACGTTCTCCACGAGCAGGGTCATGAGGTCCTCGTTCAGCACGCCCTCGCGGTACAGCTTCATGGGCGGGATCTGGAGGCCCTCCTCGTAGATCTCACGGGCGGCGAGGCTGTCCTTGGTGCCGCCGATGTCGCTCACGTGGCCGATGGTGCCCACGATCGCCACCACGCGGCCGTCGCGGAAGACCGGCGTCACGATGGCCACGTCGAAGAGGTGGCCCGCGCAGATCCACGGGTCGTTGGTGGTGAGGACGTCGCCCGGCTTCAGCGTTTCCACCGGGAACCTGGCGAGCATCGCCTTCACGGCGAGCGGCAGCGTGAGGTTGAAGACGGGCATCGCGCGCGGCGAGTGCGCGAGCGAGTTGCCGCGCGCGTCGAGCAGCTCGCACGCGAAGTCCTGCGCCTCGCCGATGATGAGCGAGAACGCCGTGCGCCACACCGTGAGCCAGCATTCCTCCACGATGTTGATGAGCCGGCTCCACATGATCTCGAGCCCGATGGGATCGCCCTCGATCCGCGCGATGGCACGGGCGACGTCCATCCCCGCCGGCACCACGCGCTCGAGCGACGTGGAGCGGCTCACCGTGATGCGCAGATCGAGCCCCGCGTCGACCTCGAGCGTGTCGCCGGGCGGCACCACCGTGGTCGACTCACGCTCCTCCACGATGGCGGGGCCATCGATGCGCGTGCCCGGCCGGAGCGCATAGCGGTCGTAGACCGGCGTGTCCACGAAGCCGGCCTCGCCGAAATAGGCGGGGCGGCTGCCCTTGCGCGCAGCACCGCCCGTATCCGTGCCCTCCTGCTGCTCGATCTCGATCGACGGCGCCGGGCCCGAGCAGAGCACGCGCCAGTTGATGACCTGGATGACGGTGCCGGTATACACGTGCGTGTACAGACGCGCGTACTCGCGCTCGAAGGCCGCCTTCACCGCATCGAGGTTGGAGGCGCCCAGGGGTTCCGCGGGCAGCGCCACCGTGATGTCGTGCACCTGCCCGAGCAGCCGCATTTCTGCTCGACGTGTAACCGCGACGTCGCCCGGCGCTACGCCGGCTTCCACCAGCATGGCGCGGCCCTTGGCCTCGAGGTCTGCCAGCAGGCGGTTGACGCCGCCGAGATCCAGCTCGTCGAGCACGCCGGGCAGCGAGTTCACGAACTCGAAGGCGATGGGCGCCACGAGGAAGCCGAGCGCGGAGGCCGCCCCCGACGCGGGCGGGATGACGACCTCGCGCACGCCCAGGATGCGGGCCACGCGCGCGGCGTGCGCCGGCCCCGCGCCCCCGAAGCCGACCATCGCGTAGCGGCGGGGATCGCGGCCCTTCTCCACGATGTGCACGCGCGCCGCCGCCGCCATGTTCTCGCACACGATGTTGTAGATGCCCCACGCCGCTTCCAGGGGGGAGAGCGAAAGCGGCGCCACCACCGTCCGCATCGCGGTCTCGGCGGCGGCGCGATCCAGCGCCATGCGGCCCCCGAGGAAGAAATCGGGATTCAGGTAGCCGAGGAGGAGGTTGGCGTCGGTGACCGTGGGCTCCTTGCCGCCCATGCCGTAGCACGCGGGGCCGGGGTCGGCGCCTGCGCTGCGCGGCCCCACCTTGAGCAGGCCGAGGGGATCGACGCGCGCGATGCTGCCGCCGCCGGCGCCGACCTCGATCATGTCGATGACGGGCGCCTTGATGGGCAGGCCGCTGCCGCGCTTGAACCGGTGCACGCGCGCCGCCTCCATCATGGGCGCCACGTCGGGCCGGCCATTCTGGATCAGGCACGCCTTGGCGGTGGTGCCCCCCATGTCGAACGAGATCACGTCGTCGTGACCGACTTGTCGACCAAAAAACGCCGTGGCCAGGCCACCGCCTGCAGGCCCCGACTCCAGCAGGCGAATGGGGAATTGGCGCGCCATCTCGGGCGAGGCGGTGCCGCCCGAGGACTGCATGAGGTAGAAGCGGCCGTGGAAGCCGCGGTCGGTGAGCGCTTCTTCCAGGCGTGCGACGTAACGTTCCATGAGCGGCTGCACGTAGGCGTTGGCAGTGGTGGTCGTCCCCCGCTCGTACTCGCGCAGCTCGGGCACCACCTCGCAGGACAGCGACACGGAGAGCGCGGGGAACTCGCGCCGCAGCAGGTCGCGCACGGCCCGCTCGTGGACGGGGTTCTTGTACGAGTGCAGGAAGCACACCGCCACCGCTTCCACGCCCCGGCCCACAAGGGCGGCCGCCTCGCGGCGCACCTGCTGGAGGTCGATGGGCGTGATGACGTCGCCGTCGCGGCTGATCCGCTCGTCGATCTCGCGCCGCAGGTCGCGCGGCGCCAGCGGCTCGGGGAACTGGAGAAACAGGTCGTAGATGTCGTAGCGCTGCTCGATGCCCATCTCGAGCGCGTCGCGGAAGCCGCGCGTGGTGAGCAGCGCCAGCGTGGCGCCCGCGCGCTCGATGATCGCGTTCGTCACCAGGGTGGTGCCGTGCACGAGGTGGCCCACGTCGGCGAAGCGCAGCCCCGCCGCGCGCAGCAGCTCGTCGAGCCCGTCGAGGGCGCCCGTGGAGGGGTCCTTCGGCGTGGTCAGGCACTTGTGGATGCGGATGCGCCGGCTCTCGGCGTCGAGCAGGATGAAGTCGGTGAAGGTGCCCCCGATGTCGAAGCCGACGCGATATCTGGTGTTCACGCGGTCACCTCTGCTGAAGTCTCCAGCGAGTATCCCATGCAACCCCTGAAGTCGGGCGCGCCACGTCGGGCATCCCGTCTATGCTTGAGGCGGCGCCGCCGAGGCCGCTGCTGCATGCGGCCGATTCGAGACGACGTCAGGGAGCGGGCCTGCCATCGCCGACACGGGGATTCGCGTCATGGTGTTCGAGGCGCTCAACGCGCGCGCCTTCTACGGCTGGACCGTGCTCGGCGTGGCCGGGCTCGCGATCTTCTCGAGCGGCCCCGGCCAGTCGCACACCTTCAGCGTGTTCGTCGAGCCCATCGGCGCCGACCTCGGGCTGTCCAAGGGCGCGCTCGCGACCGCGTACGGGCTGGCCACGCTCGCGGCCGCCTTCGCGCTGCCGCGGATGGGGCGCCTCGTCGACCGCCACGGCCCCCGGCGCATGCTGCTCGTCGTCGCCCTGCTGCTGGGCATCGCCTGCATGGCCTTCGGGGCGGCCGCCGGCCTGATCACCCTCATGCTCGGCTTCGGTGCGCTGCGCTTCCTGGGCCAGGGCTCGCTCATGATGAACTCCGCCCACCTCGTGGCGCAGTGGTTCGAGCGCCGCCGCGGCTTCGCGATGGGCTTGATGGCGCTCGGCTTCGCCGCCTCCATGGCGGTGCATCCGCCGCTCGGCCAGTGGCTGATCGAGCACTACGGCTGGCGAGCCGCCTGGGTGGCGCTCGGCCTGCTCACGTGGCTGGTGCTGCTGCCGCCGGTGCTGCTGCTCGTCATCGACAAGCCGGAAGAGTGCGGCCTCGCGCCGGACGGCGCCGCCGGCCCCGCCCCCGGCGCCCCGGCGAGCACGATCGACGGGCTCACGATTCGCGAGGCGCGGCGCACGAGCGCGTTCTACGTCCTCACCGCCGGCTGGTTCGCGATGGCGATGCTGGTGACGACGCTGCACTTCTACCAGGTGTCGATTCTCACCGCCCAGGGCGTCACCGCCGAAGTGGCCGCGCGCGTCTTCCCGCTGTCGGCACTGACGCTGGTGGTGGCGATGCCGCTCGTGGGCCGGCTCTTCGACCGGGTGCGCACGCGTCTCGTGTTCGCCGCCGGGCTGGCGGTCACGGCCGCCGCGCTCGTCGGCGTGACGCTCGTCTCCGGTCTCGCGTCCGCGATCGCCTATGCCGTGGTCTTCGGACTGAACAACGCCTTCAGTCTCACCATGTTCGGCTACCTGATGCCGCGCTACTTCGGACGCAAGCATCTCGGCACCCTGCAGGGCACCGGACAGATGGTCGCCGTGATCGGCGCCTCGCTCGGTCCCCTGCCGGTCGGCCTCGCCTTCGACTATCTCGGCGGCCCCACGCTCACGCTGCGCCTGCTCGCCCTCTATCCGCTCGCCTGCGCGGCCGCCGCCCTGCTGTTCCTTCGCACGCCCGCCGGCGTCAGCCATCCCGGGCACCTGGAGTGACCATGGCCGAGCTCGTGATCTCCTCCGGCGAAGCCGTGCATTATGAGTACGCTCCGCCCGGCGCGGCCGGCAGCACCTTCGTCTTCGTCAACGCGCTCGCCGGCAGCACCGCCACCTGGGAGCATCCCGAGATCGGACCGGCGCTGCGCGCCGCCGGCCACGGCACGCTCGCGTGGAACTTCCGCGGCCAGGCGCTCTCGCGCACCGGCGAGCGCACCGCCCTGCCCCCGGCGCTGATCGTGTCCGACCTCAGGCGCCTGCTGGACGCGCTCGCCCCGCCCGCGCCGATCCTCGTCGGCCTGTCGATCGGCGGCCTCTTCGCCGCGCAGGCCGTCCTCGACGGCGCGCCGGCCACGGCGCTCGTGCTCATCAACACGCTGCGCACGCCGAGTGTCCGGCTGGAGTGGATCAACCAGGCGAGCGTGGCGCTCGCGCGCCTGGGCGGCACCCGGCTCGTGCTCGAGGCCAACGCGCCGCACATCTTCAATCCCGAGCAGCTCGCCGCCATGCGCGGCACCGCCTTCGGCCCCGCGCCCTACCAGCCGCTGCGACCGGAGGATGGGCTCTTCCGCCTGTTCGAAGGCTCGCTCGTCGCGGAGTGGGATTTCCCGTGGGAGCGTCTCGCACTGCCGGTGCTGAACCTCACCGGCCTGCACGACCGGGTCTTCTTCGTGGCCGAGGACGTGGCGGCACTCGCCGCGCGCCTGCCCGACGTCAGGCAAACAGTCTTCCCCGACGCCGGCCACATGATCCCGCTCGAGCGTCCCCGCGAGTTCGCCCGCGCGCTGCTCGCCTTCGCGCACCACCGCGCGAGCTGACCCGGCGGACGGCCGATCCCGTGAAACATGAGATGCTCGACCGTGAAAACGCTCAGCGTCCGCGACCTGCGACAGCGACGGCCCGAAGCGGCAGGCGCGGCTGCAGGTCGAGAAGGAGATCGTGATGACCCGCGACGCCAAGCCCGTGGCCAAGCTCGTGCGGATCGACGAACGCCCGAAGCCGCGAAAGCGGTTCGATCCCGCTGCCCACGCCAGGTGGCAACGACGAATCGCCGGTGGCAAGGTGTCGCGCCAGGTCGATCGCGCCGTGAGGGAGGCCCGCGAGGATCGGCGCTGAAGCGCTACGAGGGCGCGCGGGATGATTCGGTGAGCCCCGCGCCGTCGGCGATGTCGCCCACGACGCGCACCCGGACGCGGAGCGAGTTGCCGGGCAGGTAGGCGAGCGGCAGATCCTCGACCTCGACCACCTGCAGCGTGGCGGCGCTGGCGCCGCCGGCGACTGCGCGCTGCTCGGCGATGCGGCGCGCCTCGGCGATGGCGGCCTCACGCGGCAGGCTCTGGAAGATCTGGTCCACCTCGCCGCTGACCTGGGCGATGGCGGCGCCGACGGCGTTGGCCACCGCCTGGTGGCGCACGTGCACGACCTCGGAGACGCCGGCGAGGCGCTCCGGCACCAGGAAGCAGCCGCCGCCCACCGCGATCAGCGGCTCCTCGCGCGCGTCCGTCTTCATGCGGTCCACGCCCTCCTCGATCATCGCGTGCATCCGCGCCAGCGCCGTCTTCACGAGGTCGGCGGGCAGGTCGGCCACCCGACGGCGGTCGCCGAGGTCGATGAGGCCGGCGGCGACCGCCACGTCCGTCGCCGTCAGCGTGGCGCCGCCGAACACGCGGCCCTCGTCCACGAGCCGGTAGCCGACGCTGCGCGGCCCCACGCGGAGCGGCTCCTCGGCCACCAGCGAGCCGCCGCCGAGTCCGAGCGACAGGAGGTCCGGCATGCGGAAGAGCGTGCGCACGCCGCCCACCTCCACCACGTTGTTGGCCTCGCGGGGAAAGCCGCGGCGCAGGCTGCCGATGTCGGTGGTGGTGCCGCCGACGTCGATGACGATGGCGTCCGACAGGCCCGAGAGGAACGCCGCGCCTCGCATGCTGTTGGTGGGGCCGGAGGCGAAGCTGTAGACGGGAAAGGCCTCGGCCGTGGCCGCCAGCATCACGGTGCCGTCGTTCTGGGTGAGGTAGAGCGGCGCCGCGAGGCCGCTGGCGCGCAGCGCCTCCGTGAAGGCACGGGTGGTGCGCCGCGCCAGGTCCGCCAGCGCCGCGTTGAGCAGCGTCGCGTTCTCGCGCTCGAGCAGGCCGATGCGGCCCAGCTCGTGTGACAGCGTCACCGCGACGCCGGGACACTCCTGGCGCAGGATGGCCGCCGCCCGGCTCTCGCACCCGGCGTTGAGGGGCGAGAAGACGGAGGCGATCGCCACCGAGGTGAGGCCGGCCGCCCGGATGCGCCGGGCCGCCTCCGCCATGCCGGTCTCGTCGAAGGGCACGATGGGCCGGCCGTCGTACTCGTGCCCGCCCTCCAGCATGACCACCTCGCCGCGCACGAGGGCGGCGAGATCCTCCGGCCAGTCGACGAAGGGCGGCAGCGAGGCGCTCGCGGGCAGGCCGATGCGGACGGCGGCGACGCGGGTGAGATCGCGCCGCTGCACCACCGCGTTGGTGAAGTGCGTGGTGCCGATCATGACGGCGTCGATCGCGCCGCCCGGCGTTGCCGCCGACAGCAGCTCGCGCAGCGCCGTGGTGATCCCGCCCGTGACGTCGGCGGTGGTGGGCGTCTTGACGGCGTGGACGACGGCGTCGCCGTCGAGGAGGACGGCGTCCGTGTTGGTGCCGCCCACGTCGATGCCGATGCGCCTCACGCGAACACCGACCGGAAGTCCAGGTCGTAGCCGAAGGCCCGTGGGCCGACGTGCTCGAGGCCCTTGGGCGTGAGCAGCACGGGCGGGGCCGGCAGCGCCACCACGCTGACGCGCTGGCCGTAGCGCAGCGTCTCGGTGCCGATGGCCTCGCCGGAGACGGTGTCCATGACGCAGATGAGGTCGGGCGTCGTGACCCGGGGCTCGCCGTCCAGCCAGCCCACGGCGAACTCGTTCTGGAAGGCCAGCTCGAAGCGCCGGCCACGATCGTCGCCGAGGCCGTCGAGCCGGGCGGTGCCCCGCAGGAAGCCCTCGGTGGCGCGCCGCTCGACGTCGGCGATCTTGCCGGTGAAGATCAGGCGGCCGTCCTCCGCCTCGATGAGGGCCGCGATGGGATCACGATGGGCGCGCCGCGCCGCCTGCACCGTCTGCCCCAGGCGGATGGCCTTGCTCGTCGAGTACAGGATCGCGCACTCCTTGACCTCCCGGCCGGTGCGCGGGGCCTTGCACGTGGCGGCGATGGAGCCGACGGCCACGCAGGCCGTCCGCGACAGGCGCTCCATCCACTTCCAGGACGCCGCCTGCGCCACCACCACGGCGTTGTCGCGCACGTCCACGAGCACGAGGGGGTACATGCGCAGATCGTGGATGGCGAACGACGTCATCTGGGCCTCGGGGAAGGCGCGGCCCATGCAGTCGGCGTCCACCACCGGCCGGTCGAGGAGGGCGGCGGCCATGAAAGGCTGGATGGCGTTGCCGCCGCCGATCTCCAGCGACATGATGGCGGCAAAACGGCGGCCGAGATACTCCTCCATCATGGTGACCGCGCGCGCGATCGTGTGCGGGTCGGTGAGCCGCTCCTGGCCGACGAGCGGCGCGCCCATGTTGGAGACGACCGCGACGAGATCGTCGTCGGCCAGGTCCATCGGATCCATGAGGGAGACGACGGCGCCCTGCCGGTAGAGCGCGCGCATGTTGAGCAGCGCCAGGTAGGGGCTGCCGCCGCCGCCGGTGCCGAGGATCCAGGCGCCGATCGCGAGCGACTCGATTTCCTCGGCGGACACGGGCCGGAGCGGAGGCATCGGGCGTGTATGTTATCCTGCCGCCGTCGTCACGCAAATCATAGAGACGCCACGCTCACTCCGGAGGCTACCATGAAGACGGCACGACGCCTGCTGCTGAGCCTGCTCACCCTCGCCCTCGTCACCACACTCGCGGCCGCGCCCGCCCCCGCCTTCGAGCGCGTGGGGGACAAGAAGATCCTCGTCTTCGCCGGACGGCAGGAAGTGCCCACGATCGACCCCAGCGTGAAGTACGACTGGTCGATCCGGATGATGCAGCAGGCGCTGTACGACGGGCTGGTGAAGTACGTCGGCAACCCGCCCGAGATCGTGCCCTGGCTGGCCGAGCGGTGGGAGGCCTCCCCCGACGCGCGCACGTGGACGTTCCACCTCGTGAAGAACGCGCGCTTCCACAACGGCGATCCGGTGACGGCGGAGGCGGTGCGCTGGTCGTTCGCGCGCACGCTCAAGCTCAACCAGGGGCCGGCCTGGATGCTGTCCGACTTCCTCAAGGAGGACGGCATCAAGGTCGTCAACGAGCACACCATCCAGTTCACGCTCACGCAGCCCTACGCGCCGTTCCTGTCGTTCGTGCCGTGGTGGTACGTGATGAACCCCAAGCAGGTGCTGGCCCACGAGGAGGGCGGCGACCTCGGCCAGAAGTGGCTGACGAGCAACGCCGCCGGCAGCGGCCCCTTCAAGATCAAGCGCTGGCAGCAGGGCGTGCTCTACGAGCTGGAGGCGGTCGACAACTACTGGAAGGGCTGGCCGTCGAAGGACCGCGTGGGCGGCGTCATCTACAAGCTGGTGCGCGAGGCGGCGGCCCAGCGGGCGGCGCTGATCCGCGGCGAGGCCGACATCGTGGAGGGGCTCTCCGCCGACGACTACGACCAGGTGGGCAAGATGCCGGGCATCGTGGTGCCCAACTTCCCCGGCATGACCACGTTCGGCCTCAAGATGAACACGCAGAAGGCGCCCACCAGCGACCTCAACCTCCGCCGGGCGGTCGCGCACGCCTTCGACTACGACGCCCTCATCAAGATCTACAACGGCAACGCGGCGCTGCAGACGAGCCCGTTCCCCAACGCCACGCGCGGCCACGTCGCGGTGCCCGGCTTCCCGCGGCAGGACCTGGCCAAGGCCAGGGAGTTCCTGGCCAAGAGCGCGTACCCCAGCGGCGGGATCGAGCTGGAGTACGTCTACGTGCAGGGGCTCGAGGAGGAGCGCAAGATGGGGCTCGTCCTCATCGACAACCTCGGCAAGCTCAACATCAAGGTGAAGATGGTGCCGCTGACGTGGCCGAACATGGTGGCGCGCGGCTCGAAGGCGGATAGCTCGCCCGACCTGCTCGCCATCTTCGCCACGCCGGTGTCGACCGACCCCGACGCGGTGGCGTACCAGTACCACAAGAACTCCTGGGGCAAGTACTACGGCTCGCACTTCTACCAGAACGCCGACGTCTGGGGCCTCATCGAGCGCGCCCGCACGCTGGCGAAGTGGGAGGAGCGGGCGCCGCTCTACGCCGAGATCCAGCGCCGGATCGCCGCCGACGTCCCCGAGGTGTTCGGCATGCTGGCCAACCGGCGGTGGGGGATGCGCGACCACGTGAAGGGCTTCCAGTTCAGCCCCGTCCGCTTCACGGGCGAGGTCGACCTCTACCCGCTGGCCATCGTGGCCAAGTGAGGCCCGACCTCCGCTGACGCAATACCTGCTCAGGCGCGTGGCCTTCCTGGGCCTGATGCTGTTCGGGCTCCTGTGCCTGACGTTTGCGGTCTCGCACGTGATGCCCGGCGACCCCGCGCGGCTGGCCGCCGGCCCCGACGCCAACGAGTCGATGGTGGCCACGCTGCGCGCCAAGTACGGCCTCGACCGTCCCCTCGGCGTGCAGTTCGTCCGCTACCTCGGCGGCGTGGTCACCGGCGATCTCGGCCAGTCGCTGCGCAGCCGCAACGCCGTCCTCGAGGACCTGCTCCGCTATTTCCCCAACACGTTCGAGCTGGTCACCCTGGCGCTCCTGCTCGCGGTCGTCATCGGCGTGCCGCTGGGCATGGTGTCGGCGGTGTACCAGAATACGTGGATCGATCACGCGGCGCGCGTGGTGTCGGTCTCCGGCGTGGCGCTGCCCGCCTTCTGGCTCGGGCTGATGCTGCAGTTCCTGGTCGCCCTCCACCTGGGATGGCTGCCGCTGGGAGGCCGGCTGGGCCTCACGGCGATGCCGCCGGAGCCGATCACCCACCTGCTCTTCATCGACGCGCTGCTGCGCGGGGAATGGCGGACCTTCGCCGACGCCGCCGCGCACGCGGTGCTGCCCGTCGTCACGCTCTGCTTTCCCGCGCTCGCCTCGATCATGCGCGTGAACCGGGCCGAGATGCTGGAGACGCTGCGGCAGGACTACATCGTCACCGCGCGCGCCCAGGGCTTCTCGGGCTTCCGCGTGGTGACGCGCTACGCGCTGCGCAACGCGATGATCCCCACCCTGTCGATGATCGGCCTGCGCTACGGCTGGATGCTGGGCGGTACCGTGCTGGTGGAGACGGTCTTCGACTGGCCCGGCATCGGCCTCTACGCCGTCAACGCCGCCGTGTCGTCCGACTTCCAGCCGGTCATGGGCGTGACGCTGCTGATCGGCCTCAACTTCATGCTCGCCAACCTGCTCGTCGATCTGGCCTATGGCTGGCTCGACCCGCGCATCCGGCGGCCGGCGTGAGCGTGGCGGCGCCGCCCCTGCACGCGCCGGCCCTGCCGGCTCCCCGGCGCAGCGCGCGCCGGGAGGAGATCCGGCGCTACGCCCGCGCCTACGCACGCAGCGCCTCGTCGATGGCCGGGCTCGTCATCGTGGCCGTCTTCGTGGTGGTGGCCGCCATCGGCCCGTGGATCGTGCCCTACCCGGAAGACGGCCGCGGCGCCGTCAACCTCGACCGCAAGCTGCAGCCGCCGAGCGCGGCCCACTGGTTCGGCACCGACGAGGTCGGCAACGACGTGTACACCCGCGTCATCCTCGGCGCGCGGGTGTCGCTGCAGATCGGCCTCATCATCACGGTGGTGGCCGCGCTCGTCGGCGTGCCGCTCGGCATCGTGGCCGGTCACGTGGGCGGCAAGGTCGGGGAGACCATCATGCGGGTGACCGACGTGTTCCTGTCGGTCCCCGCGCTCATGCTGGCCCTGGCGGTGGTGGGCGCGCTCGGCCCGGGCATCCTCAACGCGATGATCGCGCTGTCGCTGGTGTGGTGGCCGGGTTACGTCCGCCTCGTGCAGGCCAAGACGCTGGCGCTCGGGCAGGAGACGTTCGTGGAGGCGGCGCGCGCGCGCGGCGCCGGCCGGGCGCGCATCGTGCTCGTGCACCTGCTGCCCAACTGCGTGTCGCCCATCGTCGTGAAGGCGAGCATGGACATGGGCACCGCCATCCTGGCCGCCGCCAGCCTGGGCTTCATCGGCCTCGGCGCCCAGCCGCCCTACCCCGAGTGGGGCGCCATGATCAGCCACGGCCGCAACTACCTGCCCACGTGGTGGTGGTACTCGGCCTTCCCGGGCCTGGCGATCTACTTCACCGTGCTCGGCTTCAACCTGGTGGGCGACGGCCTGCGCGACCTGCTCGATCCCAAGAGCCGCGCGTAGCAGGATGCTGAAAAACGCCCATCTCCGTCGTTGGCTCGTCGCTCGCTCCCTGCGACGGAAGAGCGGCCTACGTCTCAGTCGCGAACTCCTCGCCGCCTAGGATCTAAGCGTTTTTGTCACGCCTCGTGATCCCCGCAGGGGGGAGCATCCTGCGCGTTTCTCAGGCGCCTGCCACCTCGGCGATGAGCCGGGCCACGAGGAGATTGGCGAGAAGCACCGGCGCGCCCGTCAACCCGCGCAGCTCGTCGCGACTCTTGCGGCGGAAGCCCATGCAATCCATCACGACGAGGCCGGCCCCGCCCGCCCGCATCGCGCCGGCGGCGCGGCGCAGCGCGGCCGGATCTTCTTCCTCGTAGGGGGACAGCGGCGCCACGACGGCGTCGAAGCCGTCACGCCGCCAGCGCGCCTCGGTCTGCGGCACGTGCGGCACCGACGGCGTGAGGATGCCGAGCCGGCCGGGCCAGGACAGCCCGCGCAGCGTGCCCAGCAGCACCGGGTGGGGCTGGATCAGGGGCCGGGTGGCGCGCAGCTTCGGAAAGGCCCCGGTGCACAGCAGCGCCGTCAGCGTCGCGCCCCCGCGCTCCAGGGCCGCGATGCGCTGCTCGACGAGGCCGACGATCTTCTGCTTGCCGAGGAAGACGGAGGAGCCGTCCGCCAGTCGCGTGACCAGGATCTCGTCGTCGCCGGTGGGCGCCAGCGCCTCGATCTCCGGGCGCTGCAGGCCGTCGAGGGCGCCCGCTTCGCGGATGTCGACGCCGGGGCCGAGCACGGCGGCCATGTCCGGGACGACATCGGAGCGCGGCGACTGACCGATCGTGACGAGCCCGACCATCACACCGAATCCCATGTTTGCCTCCACACGCTTGTGGCAAAGTTGCCCCGACAGCACGGTATCGTGGTCCGGCACCGGCCGGGTGTCAAGACGGAGGAGGCGGCATGGCCAGAGGCGGCGGCAACGCTCCGAAGACGGCGACGTTCCTCATCGCGCTCGTGCTGTACCTCGTGGCGCTCGCCACGCACTTCCGCTACATCCGGCTCGACGCCAACATCGGCGACTGGGCCTGGATCATCGGCTTCGGGCTGCTCCTCGTCGGCGTGAAGGTGCGCGGGCTGTGACCGTGCCCTCGAAGAGACGCGTTCTGATTCTCTGCACGCACAACTCCTCGCGCAGCCAGATGGCCGAAGGGCTGCTGCGCGCCGCCGCCGGCGGGGACATCGAGGTCGAGAGCGCGGGCACCGAGGCCACGCGCGTCCACCCGCTCGCCATCGCGGCGATGGCCGAGCGCGGCATCGACATCACCGGCCATACGTCCAAGACGCTCGATCGGTTTGTCGATCAGCCGTGGGACGACGTCATCACCGTCTGCGACAGCGCCCACGAGACGTGTCCGGTGTTTCCGAAGGCGGGGCGCCGCATCCACTGGAGCTTCGAAGACCCGTCGAAGGCCACCGGCAGCGAGGAAGCGAAGCTCGCCGTGTTCCGGCGCATCCGTGAGGAGATCGACGCCCGCTTCAAGGCCTGGCTCGCCGAGGCGCGTTAGACCGTCACGTCGACGTCGCAAAGAGTGCGGGCTCGAGCAGCTGGCTCGGCTTGAGACCGGTCACGGGCGCCAGCGTGTCGGGCCATTCCGCGAAGGCGTCCGCCGGCGCGCACCCGACCAGCTCGTACTCGCGCACGGAGCGGCCGAGCCGGCGCGCTTCCGTCTCGATGCGCTCGCTCACCATGCGCGGCGGCGTGCGCCGGTGGTCGAGCAGGTTCATCGACACCTGCGCGAGTCCGCGGCTGGTCAGCCGCACGCCCATCGCCCGCACGGCGGGCAAGCCGCCGGACGACTCGCGGATGGCGCGGGCGATCGCCTGCGCCGCCGCCACGTCGTCGCCGTCGAGCACGGCGTTGAAGGCGATGAGCGGCGCGCGCGCCCCCACCACGGTGGCGCCCGCCGTCGGATGCGGCAGCGCGGGCCCCGCATCGGGCCGCCCTCCCGGCGCGGACAGGCGCGCGGCGAGCCCCTCGAAGCCGCCCACGCGAAGGCCGGGCAGCTCGCGGCGCCCCGGCTGCACCGCCGCCTCTCCATAAAAGAACACGGGCAGGTTCGCCTCCGCGGCGAGCCGCCGGCCCACTCGATGGGCGGCCGCGACGGCGTCGCGCATGGAGGCGCCGCGGAGCGGGACGAAGGGGATGACGTCGACGGCGCCGATGCGCGGGTGGACGCCGCGGTGCTTCGTGAGGTCGACGAGCGCGACGGCGGCGAGCGCGAGGGCGAGCACGGAGCGCTCGACGGCGTCGCCGGGGCCGATGATGGTGAAGACGGAGCGGTGGTGATCGGCGTCGCTGTGCACGTCGGCGAGCACGGCGCCGCCGTCCTCGGCGGCGCGCGCCAGGCGCCGGATCACGGAGGCCTCACGCCCTTCACTGACGTTGGGCACGCACTCGAGCAGCGGCGCCGGCGGCGGTGTCCCCGCGCCGGAGGCCATCTACGGTCCTCCGAGCCAGCGCTCGCGGTACTCTCCGAACGCCGTCTCCAGCTCGCGGGCGACGGCGTCGGCCACCTCCTGCGCGCCGCCCGGCCGCTCCTGCTCGTCGTCCGAATGCCAGTGCTCGAGATACTCGTCGGTGCCGTCGAGGCCGAGCTTCATGGCCACGGCATCGATGAGCGCCTGGAAGCGCTCGCCGAGCTGCACGGTGGCGCTGTCGGCGCCGTCACGGGCCTCCACCAGGGAGGGAATGTCCTTCCAGGAGAGGATCCGGTAGGTCGCCACCGGTGGCGGCCCGTCAGAAGAGGCCGACGACGCGGCCGTCGTCGTCGATGTCGATGCTCTCCGCGGCCGGCCTCTTCGGCAGCCCCGGCATGGTCATGATGTCGCCCGCGTAGGCGACGACGAAGCCGGCCCCCGCGGACAGCCTGGCGTCGCGCACGGTCACCGTGAAGCCGCGCGGCCGGCCCAGTTTTTTGGCGTCGTCCGACAGCGAGTTCTGGGTCTTCGCCATGCACACGGGCAGCCGGCCGTAGCCGAGCGACTCGTACTTCTGCAGCTTCGTGAGCGCCGTGAGCAGGATGTTCACGTCGCCGGCGCCGTACATGCTCGTCGCGATGGTCTCGATCTTCTTCACGAGCGGCATGTCGTCCGGATAGAGCGTGTGGAACGTCGAGGCGCCCCCGCCCGTCGCCGCCTCCAGCACCGCTTCCGCCAGCTCGGTGCCGCCCGCGCCGCCGCGCTCCCACACGCGCGAGATGCGCGCGGGCACGCCGAATCCCTTGCTGGCGTCCATCACCACCGCCACTTCCGCGTCCGTGTCCTTCGTGAAGTGATTGAGGGCGACCACGGGGGGCACGCCGAACTGGCGCACGTTGTCGACGTGCTTGGCGAGGTTGTCGAGGCCCGCGCGCACGGCGGCGACGTTCTCGGCGCCGAGGTTCTCCTTCTTCACGCCGCCGTGCATCTTGAGCGCGCGCACGGTGGCCACGATGACCGCCGCCGAGGGCGTGAGCCCGCCCGCCCGGCACTTGATGTCGAAGAACTTCTCGGCGCCGAGGTCGCTCGCAAAGCCGGCTTCGGTGACCACCACCTCGCCCAGCTTGAGCGCCAGGCGCGTGGCCATGAGGCTGTTGCAGCCGTGGGCGATGTTGGCGAAGGGGCCGCCGTGCACGAAGGCCGGCGTGCCTTCGAGCGTCTGCACGAGGTTGGGCTTGATGGCGTCCTTGAGCAGGACGGCCAGCGATCCCGCCACCCCCAGCTCACCGGCGGTGATGAAGGTTCCGTCCCCCCGCTCCCCCACCACGATGCGCGCCACGCGCGCCTTGACGTCCTTGAGGTCGAGGGACAGGCAGAGGATGGCCATGATCTCGGAGGCCACCGTGATCTCGAAGCCCGACTCGCGGGGCACGCCGTTCACGGGGCCGCCGAGGCCGAGCACGACGTGGCGCAGGGCGCGGTCGTTCATGTCGAGCACGCGCTTCCAGATGACGCGGCGGGTGTCGAAGCCGAGCGCGTTGGACTGGTAGATGTGGTTGTCGAGCGCGGCCGATAATAGATTATGGGCGGAGGTGATGGCGTGGAAGTCGCCCGTGAAGTGCAGGTTGATGTCTTCCATCGGCATGACCTGCGCGTAGCCGCCACCGGCGGCGCCGCCCTTCATGCCGAAGCAGGGGCCGAGCGAGGGCTCGCGGATGGCGACGACGGCGCGCTTGCCGATCTTCCGGAAGGCGTCGCCGAGGCCGACGGTGGTGGTCGACTTGCCCTCGCCCGCGGGGGTGGGGGTCATCGCGGTCACCAGCACGAGCATGCCGTCCGGGCCCCCGCGCAGCCGCTCGATCGTCTCCATCCGGACCTTGGCCTTGTACGAGCCGTACAGCTCGAGGTCGTCGGCGTTGAGGGCCAGGGTGGCCGCCACCTCCGTCACCGGCTGCAGCTTGGCCTCGCGGGCGATGTCGATGTCGCTCTTGACGTTCAGGACGCACCTGCTTTCAGCGAATGGATTCGATCTGCACCGCACAGACCTTGTACTCGGGAATCTTCGATCCCGGGTCGAAGGCGGAGTTCGTCAGGAAGTTCGCGGCCGACTCGCCGAGCTTCACGAAGGGCACGAAGATCGCGCCCGCGCGCACCGCCTCGGTGACCCGCGCGTACCCGGTGAGCTCGCCGCGCCGCGATCGCACGCGCACGGCGGAGCCCGTGTCCACGCCCAGGCGGCGCGCGTCGCTGGGGTGGATGGCCACCTCCAGGCGCGGCGCCAGCTCCATCAGCCCCTCCACGCGGCGCGTGATGGTGCCGCCGTGCCAGTGATAGAGGAGGCGGCCGGTGTTGAGCAGGAACGGGTACTCGGGATCGGGCAGCTCCGCCGCCGCCGCCGTCTGCGTGGCGGGCACGAAGCGCGCCCGGCCGCGCGGGAAGGAATCGGCATACAGGTACGGCGTGCCCGGGTGATCGGCGGTGGGGCACGGCCACTGCAGGCCGCCCTCGCGGTCCAGCCGCGCGTGTGACATGCCGCCGAGAAACGGCGTCAGCCTCGCCATCTCGTCGAAGATCTCCGCGGCGCCGGTGAAGTCGAACTGGCCTCCCACGTCGATGCCGAGGCGGGCGGCGATGCGCTTGGCCAGCTCGGCGGCGATCCACCAGTCGGGGCGCGCCAGGCCGGGCGGCTCGATCGCCCGGCGCACGCGCTGCACGCGCCGCTCGGAGTTCGTGAACGTGCCTTCCTTTTCCGCGAAGGAGGCGGCGGGCAGGAAGACGTCGGCGCGCTCGGCGGTCTCGTGCAGGAAGAGGTCCTGCACGACCAGGACATCGAGCTGGCCGAAGGCCTTCTCCGCATGATGCAGGTCCGGCTCGGAGAGCAGCGGATTCTCCCCCACCACGTACATGGCGCGCGTGTGCCCCGTCAGGCATCCTTCCACCATCTCGGTGACGACCTTGCCCGGCTCCGCCGGGGGGCGGATGCCCCACGCCGCCTCGAAGCGCGCCAGCGTCTCGGGCGCGTAGAGCTGGTAGCCGGGCAGGTTGGTGGGAATGCACCCGGCGTCGCCGCAGCCCTGCACGTTGTTCTGGCCGCGCAGCGGCGAGATGCCGGAGCCGGGGAAGCCGAGCTGCCCCGCCACCAGCGACAGGTTCAGCAGGGCGTGCGCGTTGTGGATGCCGTTGGTGTGCTGCGTGATCCCCATGCCCCACACGAGGCAGGAGCCCGCGAAGGGCGGGCGCGCGTACCAGCGCGCCGCCTGCGCGATGGCGTCCGCCGGCACGCCCGTCACCGCGGCCGCGCGCGCGAGGGTGGCGCCGTCGAGCGAGGCGCGCCAGGCCTCGAAGTCGTCCGTGCGCGCGCGCACGAACGCCATGTCGGCGAGGCCCTCGTCGAGGATCACGCGCGCGAGGGCGTTGAAGAGCATCGCGTCGGTGCCGGGACGCGGCTGCAGCCACAGGTCGGCCTGCTCGCACAGCTCGATGCGCTTGGGATTGATGACGATCACCCGGGCACCGCGGCTCATGGCGCGCCGGAAGCGGATGGCGATCACCGGGTGATTGGCGGAGGCATCCGCGCCCACGATCATCAGGCAGCCGGCGTGCTCGTAGTCCGCGTACGAGTTCGAGGTGGCCCCCGAGCCCATGGAGATCAGCATCGCTTCCACCGACGGCGAATGGCACAGCCGCGTGCAGTGGTCCACGTTGTTGGTGCCCATGACCACGCGCACCAGCTTCTGCACGACGTAGGCGTCCTCGTTCGTCGCCTTCGCCGACGCCAGCGCGCCGAAGTAGCCGCGATGGCGGGCCAGGCCCTCGGCGGCGGTGTCCAGCGCTTGGTCCCATCCCACGCGATGCCAGCGGCCGTCGCGCTTGACCATGGGCGCGGTGACGCGGTCGGGTGCGTGCACGAACCCCGTCCCGAAGCGCCCCTTCACGCACAGCATGCCTTCGCTCGAGCGGTTGTCCGGCACGTCGTCCGCCATCACGGCCAGCCGGCCGTCGTCCCGCACGGCGAGGCCGATCCCGCACCCGACGCCGCAGTACGGGCACGTCGTTTCCTGCGTGCGCACGACGGGCGCGGGTGCTTCCTTGGGACGCAGGGCGCCGGTGGGGCACGTGGCCACGCACTGGCCGCAGGAGGTGCACACGGAGGCCGCCATGACGGCGTCGCCCGCCACCCCCACCTTCGTGGCGTGGCCGCGGCCGAGCAGGCTGATGGCGCCGATCTGCTGCACGTCGTCGCACGCCGTCGTGCACCGCCCGCACAGGATGCACGCCTCGCGGTCGAGGACGAAGAACGACTTGGTGGCGTCCACGGCGAAGCGGTGCAGCGGCGCCGCCGAGGGTGTCGTGAGGCCGTGCCGCGCGGCGGCGACGCCGAGCTGACCGAAAGCGTCACGGCCCGGCCCCGGCGTGAGCATGGAGGCCGTGAGGTCGAGCACGCCCGTACGCACGCGGACGGCGTCCGGATGCTGCGTCTGCACCACCATGCCCTCGCGCGCAGGCAGGTGGCAGGCGGCGGGCAGGCCCCGCTGCCCCTCGACGTAAACGAGACACGTCCGGCACGCGCCGAGCGGCTGACGGTCGGGATCCTTGCAGAGCTGCGGCAGGGGCAGGCCGAGCCGGTTGACGGCATCGAGCACGGTGGAGCCCGGTGGGACTTCGACGCCTGTACCGTCGATGGTGAGGCGCGTCATCTGTCGTCCTTCGCTCAACCTTCACGCTCGATTTCGCGGAATTGATCAAACGCGATCAAGCAGCTCCTCAACCGTCACGTTGATATCCCGCGCGATTTTTCGGAGCAACGCAGGTGCAATGTCGCGCCCGGAATGAAAAGGAACCGTCGTGCCACGCCCGTCGGCGTGCCGGTATTGTTTGTGCGAGCCCCGCTGCCGAACTTCCCGAAAACCCAGCCGCTCGAGCAGCGCCGCAACCTCACGCGGCTTGAGCACTGGAACCGAGCCCACCGCTATGCAACCTGGATCGTCTGAATGCCCACGAACTCGGATTCCAACTTTGGCTCGCCATCTTCAAGAAGCATCTCCAGCACTTCGCGGAGATTGCCGTGGAGCTCATCCAAGGTCGTGCCTTGACTGTGGGCACCTGGCCAGCCGGGAACATAGCCAACGTACAGGTCGGTCTCGGGATCGCGTTCCACAACTACGTTGAAGCTCCGCATGTCACGCTCCTATGATGCCAACGCGAGCCCCCCCGCCGACCTTCACCTTGTGGCAGGCAGCGGCCCTTTCCTCGTCATGGCGACCTCACTATACACAGTTTGCGCAGGACACCGCGTGCCGCACGGTACCGGTGGTGGGTCCACATCCCCGGCTGGAGACCTGCAGTTCGGCGCCGCCCTGCGCGACTTCCGGAATACCCGCGTGGTGAACTCATGAGACATGGGGGCCGAGAAGGGCGCCCCCTGCCGCAACGTCGCCGCTCAGCCGCGAGCCGCGCCCGCTCCCCTGGGCCGACGTGCGCCACGAGTGACGCGGCTCCGCGGCGGCAGCGGTTTGTTCGGCGATTGCGGGCGCCGACCCGTGGGCTTATGCCCAGCCGCCTTTGCCGTTGCCAGAGCGACCAACAACCGAAGCGTGTGATTTACCGCCGCAGAATCACGGAAGACAGCGGCGATATCAGGATCGAGCAGGACAACATTCGTGCCCTGGCGATAACGTTCGTAGTACTTGCCACGGACGGCTCCGCTGAAGTCATACTCCGGTAGCAGGTCACCGTCGTGCTCAGCCTTGCGTCTCTGATTCATAGTTTTTTCTCTCGTGCCGGGCTGCCCGGCGGGCGCTGATGACTCGGATCCGATCCTCACGTTCCGCGTGAGCGACGGTGATCAGGCGCTGGCTCGTCGAACGCCCGATCGTGATGAAGCGCGTTTCCTCGCCTGAATACCGCGGATCGACAATCGTGCCCGCCAGAGGATCGCCGAACACGGTCGACGCTTCGTCAAAGGACACACCGTGTTTCGCCAAGTTCCGAGCAGCTTTCGCCGGATCCCACTCGAACTGCACGACGCCATGATACGACCACCCGATTCTTTGCCGGTCGGCTTCTCGCCTCGAGCCTGAGTGGGTGTCGAGAGTCGACGAACAGGATGGGGCTCACCCGCGGAGGCGAAGGATGACGATTCTACTTGTCCGGACCCAAGCTCGGCCGCCGTCGGGTGCAGCCGCAGTGAGGCACCGCGGTGCGCGACTTTCGCGAATGCCCGCGTGGTGAACTCACCCATGTTCGGCAGCGCTGACTCATGAAGCTCGTGAGCCTCATTCGCCGCCCATGAACTGACCGAGCAGTGCCAGGCGGTCCCCCGGCGTCACCGGCGAGTCGAGCTCGTGGGTGATGCCGAGCACGGCGTCGTTCACCAGCACCTCGATGTGCTCGCCCAGCTCGTGGCCGTGCCAGAGGGCGGCGTGCAGCTCCGGGTAACGCGCCGACAGCGAGCGCAGCACCGAGCGCACGGTGGCGCCCTCGGCCCACGGCTCGTCCATCACCCGGCGGCCCGTGCCGTCGCCGCCGATGAACTTCGTGATCCACGAGACGATCTCCACGGGGACGGTGGGCGCCGTCCCCGTGGAGCTCGCACCGCCGGTGCTCATCGGATCACGAGCAGCAGGAACCGCCGCTCTTGAGGACCGTGAGGCCCTTCATCGCCGGCAGGTGCTGCGTGTCGGTGGCGCAGGCGGCCCCGTCCTCGATGTCGTGGTTGAGGACGTACACTTCCCACTCCACGCCGTCGGGATCCTGCACCCAGAACTTGTCCTGGTTGGCGTGGCAGCAGTCCACGCTGAACTCCTCGCGCACGGGCAGGCCGGCGGCCTTCACGCGCTCCATCTCGCGCACGACGATCTCCTGCGAGGCGACCTGGATCCCCATGTGATCCACGTGGCCGCGCCCCTCCGACGGGTGCGCCTCCGAGAGGGCCAGGTTCAGCGGCCCGAAGGCGGGCAGGAACTTGGCGTACCCGGGCTTGACCTTGGTGGGGGCCACGCCGAAGAACTTCTCGTAGAAGGCGCGGCTCTTTTCGAGATCCGACACGGCCATGTGCACGTGCACCTTCGGGGCTTCGATGCTCATCGTCATCCTCCTAGCAGCAGGCGGTGAGAACACGGACCAGGCCCGACACCATGTCGGGCCGGGTGGAGTAATAGATGTGACGCTCCTCGCGGCGGCTCTGGACGAGGCCGGCCCGGCGCAGGACGTCGAGGTGGTGCGACAGCGTGGGCCCCGGGATGTCCAGCTCGGCCTGGATGTCCCCCGCCGCCACCTCGTGCCGGGCCCGCACCAGCAGAAAGAAGATCTGCAGGCGGCTGCGGTGCGCGAGGGCCTTGAAGGCCTCCACGTGCGCGTCCGTCGCCTGGAGCCGGGCCATGGGGAGCGTCTTCATATTTCGAAAGATATCTAAATATCAAACTCTCGTCAAGCGCCCGTTTACACCTCGACCACGAGGCCGTCGTGCGCGCACTCCTCGGGCACGGCCGCCGCGTGCGCCAGCATCTCGCCGCTCATGTGGGTGAGGATCACGCGCCTGGCGCCGAAGTCCTTGAGGTGCTCGACGAGGACGGGATAGTTGAGGTGCCACTTGATGGGCTTGTCGTAGTAGTAGCACTCGGCGATGACGAGGTCGGCGTCCTTGCCCATCGCCGCCATCTCGTCCGTCCACTCCCCGTCGCCCGTGTAGGCGATGACCTTGTCGCCCACCTCCACGCGCAGGAAGGTCGGATTCGTCTGCCACGTGTGCTTGGCGGCGTACGGCGTCACCCGCAGCGCGCCCACCGCGTTCACACGGCCCGTCTCCATCTCCACGTACTCGAGGGGAAACTTCGGCACCATCACGTCCGAGCCCGGGAAGAGCGCCTCCGCGATGGCGCCCATGCGCGCGCGCGTGTCGCGGGGGCCGGCGATGGTGAGGGGCCGCCGGCGCCGGGCGCCCAGCATGGCGTCCATCAGCATGAAGGGCACGCCGCCGCAATGGTCGCCGTGCAGGTGGGTGAGGAGGACAGCGTCGATGCTGTTGTGCTCGATCCCCTGCTGGCTGAGCGCGATCAGGGACGAGGTGCCGAAGTCGATGGCGAAGCGCGTGCCCCCGCCGTCGACGAGGATGCACGTCTGGAAGCGGCCGCCGCTGCCGAAGGAGTCGCCGGAGCCCACGAAGCGCACGGTGGCCGTCATCAGATCACTCCCTGCGTGCGCAGCCGGTCACGCTCGCCGCCCGTCAACCCGAGCAGCTCCTCCAGCAGCGCGTCCGTGTGCTCGCCCAGCCGGGGCGGCGGCAAGCGGTAGGTCACCGGCGTCTCCGACAGCTTGAGCGGGTTGCCGATGAGCGGGAACGCCCCGCCTTCCGCGTCCGGCCGGGCCATCGTGATCTTCATGTGGCGGTGGCGCACCTGGGGATCCTCGAACACCTGCTGCAGGTTGTTGACGGGGCCGCAGGGCAGGCCGATGCGCTCGAGGCCGTCGAGCCAGTACTTCGTCGTCTGCTTGCGCGAGAGGTCGGCGACGACCTGCACCAGCTCGTCGCGATTCGCCACGCGGGCGGCGTTCGTCGAGAACTTCGGATCGTCGGCGAGCGGCCTCACCCCCGCGAACTCGCAGTAGCGGCGAAACTGCGCGTCGTTGTTCGCGCCCAGGATGAAATAGCCGTCGCTCGACTCGAACACCTGGTAGGGCACCGTGTTGGGGTGCGCGGTGCCAAGACGGCCGGGCACCTTGCCGGAGAGCAGGTAGTTCATGCCGACGTTGTAGAGCCACGCCACCTGCACGTCGAGCAGCGCCACGTCGATGTGCTGGCCCACGCCGTGCCGGTCCCGATGACGGAGCGCGCTCAGGAGCGCGATCCCGGAGTAGAGGCCGGACATGACGTCGTTCACCGCCACGCCCACCTTGACGGGCGGCCGGTCCGGATCGCCGGTGACGCTCATGATGCCGCCCGCCCCCTGCGCCATCATGTCGTACCCCGGCCGGGCGGCATCGGGCCCCGTCTGGCCGAAGCCCGTGATGGAGCAATAGACGAGGCGCGGGAACTCCGCGTGCAGCAATTCGTAGCCCAGGCCGTACTCCGTCAGCCCGCCCACCTTGAAGTTCTCGATGAGCACATCGAACTTCGGCAGCATGCGGCGCACGAGGGCCGCGCCCTCGGGCTTGGCGAAGTTGATCGTCACGGACCGCTTGTTGCGGTTGGCGCTGAGGTAGTACCCGCTCTCCGCGGTGTCCTTGCCGCCGGCATCCTTGAGGAAGGGCGGCCCCCACGTGCGCGTCTCGTCGCCCACGCCCGGCCGCTCCACCTTCACCACGTCCGCGCCGAGATCGGCGAGCAGCTGCGTGCACGACGGCCCCGCGAGCACGCGGCTGAGATCGAGGATCCGAATGCCGTCCAGCGGCCCTACCGGCTCTCCGTCCATCACATCGCTCCTTTCGCGGGGTCAGGCTTTGACTTCTTAACATGAAGGATCCCGAGGGAGCCTGACCCCAGGGTACACGCGGGGGACGCGGGTGTTGATGTTGGTCAGGACTTCGTGGGGGATGGTGTTGGCCCACTGGGCGAGGTCTTCGCAGGTGATCGCCGTGTCGCCGTCGGCGCCGAGG
>JBBDXO010000155.1:0-3632 GCA_040902295.1 Candidatus Rokuibacteriota bacterium
GTGAGAGGGAAACGGGTCCTCGCACCCCGACACCCGCCCACCCGCGCCTCACGAAGAATCCAGGCCAGCCGATCAGCCCTGCAGCAGGATCGCCAGCCCTCGCGTGCGGATCTTGTCGTCGATGGCCTGGCGGCGGCGCTCGGTGGCGCGCTGGTCGGCGCCGGGCTCGGCGGCGGCGCGGCGGCGCTCGCCCTGGCGGCGGTCGAGGATGATCCGCACGTTGCGGTCGCCCGCGAACTTCTCGACGAGATAGTCGTAGAGATCCACGTTCGCGCGGCCCACGATGATGAGGTGGCCCAGCGCGCGCAGCTCGGGCTCGGCCTGCTCCAGCCACGAGCGCATGCCCATGCCGGAGAAGAGGACGATGGCGCGCGCGATGTGATCCTCCGCCTGCTCGTTGTGGTGGAGGGTGCGATGGAGGCGACCCAGCGCCAGGTGCGTGCGCGCCTGCAGTGGGCGCATGTCGAGGCGCTCGGCGATGGTGAGCGCGCGCTCGTACTCTTCCACCGCGGTGGCGGCGTCGAGCGCTTCCGGCCGTGCGGCGAGGGCGCCGCGCAGCAGGCGCGCCTCCGCCTCGTTGCCGCGCTCGCCGTGGCGCATCGCCAGCTCGATGGCGCGCTCGGCGGCGGCGGCGGCGCGGCGCGGGTGGCCCGCGAGCAGCAGCGCTTCGCCGAGATGCGCCGTCCAGCGCGCGACGTAGGCGCGCACGCCGAGATCGTCGCTCTGCCGCACCGCCTCCTCCAGCAGCGGCAGGCCGTCGTCGGCGCGCTTGAGGCGGGCCAGGCACAGGCCCAGCACCGAGGAGGGGATCGGCTGCCAGACCGCCAGGCCCGCCTCCCGGCAGATGGTGACGGCGCGCGTGAGGGCGGGCACGGCCCGCTCGAATTGCCCGCGCGCGGCCCACACGAGGCCCGTGAGGCTCCAGGCCATGGCTTCGCTGTAGGGGTGCCGGCTCATCTCGGCCACGGCGCGGGCGCGGTCGGCGGCCGCATCGGCGCCGTCGAAGTCGCCCAGGTCGGCGAGGGCGAAGGCCCGCCACGCCCACGCGGCCACGGTGGAGGTCGTGGACGTCTCGATCTCGGCGACGGCGAGGCTGCCGAAGACCTCGGCGGCGCGGGCGCTCTCGCCGCGGGCGTGCAGGCTGTGGCCGACGTAGCGGCGCGCGAGGGTGGCGAGGCCGCGGTCGCCGGTGCGCTCGGCCATGGCCAGGCAGCGCGTGCCGTACTCCATCGCGGTTTCCTGCTCGCCGCGCAGGTAGTGGTAGTTGATGAGGTAGCTGTACACGCGCGCCAGGCGCGCCTCGTCGCCGAGGCGCTCGGCGACCGCCTCCGCGTCCTTCGACAGGGCCACGATGGCGTCCAGCCGGCCGAGCTGCAGCAGCGCCGGGCGCATGTCGAGGCGCAGGTCGATGGCGAGGGCGAGCGTCTCCCCCGTCTCCGGCAGATGCTGCAGCGCCGCCAGCGCCTCCTCGAAGAAGGCGACCGCCTCCTTGTTGGCGGAGCGGGCGGAGGCATGCTCGGCGGCTTCGCGCAGGTAGGTGACGGCCTGCGCCCAGCGCTCGGCGCGCGTGGCGTGGAAGGCCAGGCGCTCCACCTGCTCGGCGAGCCGCTCGAAGGCCAGGCCCTCGAGCGCGGTCACGACGGCGGCGTGCAGGGCGCGCCGGTGGTCCTTCAGCAGGCCGCCATAGGCGACGTCCTGCGTGAGCGCGTGCTTGAAGGAGTAGGCGAGGTCCGGGAAGAGGCGCGAGGTGCGCAGGAATCCCGCGTCCTCGAGCGCCACCAGCTCCGGTGACAGCTCCGCCGCGGGCAGCGTGCTCACGGCCTCGAGCAGCGCCACGGGCACGTCGAGGCCGATGACGGCCGCCGTCTGCAGCAGGTGCTTGCCGGCGGGGGGCAGGCGGTCGATGCGCGCGGCCACCACCGACTGCACGCGGTCCGCGATGCGGATGGCGGCGTCGGGCACGCCGAGGTGATGGTCGCCCCGTCCGCCCGCGAGCACGCCCGTCTCCACGAGCGACTGCACGCTCTCCTCGAGGAAGAAGGGATTGCCGTCGGTGTGCGCGATGAGCCGCGTCTTGAGGGGCTGCAGGGCGGGGTCGCCGCCGAGGAGGCCGTCGAGCAGCGCCTGCGCGGTCTCACGGGTGAGGGGGTCCAGGCGCAGTGCCGTCACGGGCGCGCCCTCCGGCCACTGGTGGCGGTATTCCGGGCGCGAGGTGATGACGATCAGCACCGCCGCCTCCGCCGTGCCCGCCACGAGGCTGTCGAGCAGCGACTCGGTCTCCGAGTCGAACCAGTGCAGGTTCTCGAACACGAGCAGCAGCGGCTGGCGGCGGCTCTCGACGAGCAGGAGATCCTTCACCGCCTTGAAGATGCGCTGCCGGACCTCGACGGGCGGCAGCGCCTCCCACGCGGGATCCTCCGTGGGCAGGTTGCCGATGGCGAGGACGGCGGCCGCCGCGGGCGCGAGGCCGGGGTCGAGCGCCACCAGCGTGCCGGTGACCTTTTCGCGCACGCGGCGCGGCTCGTCGGCGTCGTCGATCTCGAAGTACGCCGTGAGCAGCTCGCGCAGGGGCAGGTAGGGGGTGGCGGCGCCGTACGACACGCCGTTGGCCTCCAGCGCGCGCCAGCCCTGCGTCGCGGGCGAGTGCGCGAACTCCCAGAGCAGGCGCGACTTGCCGATGCCGGGGTCGCCCGCGATCGTCACCACCTGGCCGCGGCCCCGCGCGGTGCGCAGGGCCGCCTCCTGCAGCGTGACCAGCTCCGCGCTGCGGCCGAGCATGCGGCTCACGCCGCGCGCGGAGGTGGCGTGCAGCTGCGACTGCACCGGGGTGGCGCGCCGCAGCTCGTACACCTCCACCGGGTCCTTGAGCCCCTTGATCGGCACCGGGCCGTACGGCTCCGCTTCCATGTAGCGCTCGGCCAGGCGCCAGGTGGCGGCGGTGATGAGGGTGGTGCCGGGACGGGCGAGCTGCTCCATGCGCGCGGCCAGGTGCGTGGTCTGGCCCACCGCCGTGTAGTCCATCTGTAAATCGCTGCCGATGGAGCGCACCACGACCTCGCCGGAGTTGAGGCCGACGCGGATCTGCACGTCGATGCCGTCGCGGCGGCGCAGGGCCTCGGAGTCGCGCGCGACCATCTTGTGGATCTGCAGGGCGGCGTAGCAGGCGCGCACGGCGTGGTCCTCGTGGGCGACGGGGGCGCCGAAGAGGGCCATGATGCCGTCGCCCATCACCTGGTTCACCGTGCCCTCGAAGCGGTGCACGGCTTCCATGAGCCGCTCCAGCACGGCGTCCAGCAGCGCGCGCGCGTCCTCGGGATCGCGGCCGGCGAGCAGCTCGAGCGAGCCCTTGAGATCGGCGAAGAGGACGGTGACCTGCTTGCGCTCGCCGGGCAGGGCGGTGCGGACGTTCGTGATGCGGCGGGCGAGGTGGCCGGGCGTGTACGACACGGGCGTGGCGTCCAGCCGCGTGCCGCACTCGCTGCAGAATTTCGCGCCGGGCGCATGATCCTGCCGGCACTGACCACACCGCATTCTCGACTCTCCAGGTATCAACGATCCAGGGCGTGCACAGACCCGGGGGGCTGCCACAGTAGCCGACGCTCCCGGCAGCGGTCAAGGCTCTCGCGCAACAG
>JBBDXO010000156.1:0-3605 GCA_040902295.1 Candidatus Rokuibacteriota bacterium
GATTTATTGGTTGGGGGGCCGCGACGGGCCCCCCAACCCCCCCGGCGCTCGTCGCGCCCCGGCGAGGCCGGGGCGCTCCTTGATCACGCGTGCGCTCACCGGACTATCCTTCTGGCTCGCAGTGCGCTCACCTCCGCGGCGTCGTAGCCGGCTTCGCGGAGGACGTCGTCGGTGTGCTGGCCGAGCGTGGGCGGGGGGCCCGGGTCCCGCGTGGGGGTGTCGTCGAAGACGAGGGGCTGGCCCATGAGGCGCAGGCGGCCCACCTCGGGGTGGTCGTACTCGTGGATCATGTCCTGGTGCTTCACGGCGGGATGGTCCATGAACTCCAGGAGCGAGGTGACGGGGGCGGCGGGGATGTCGTGGGCGGCGAGCACGTCGAGCCACTCTGCGCGCGGCCGGCTCCCGAACGTCTTCTCGAGAATCGGCAGCAGGTCGGCGCTGTTCTGCACGCGGAGCACCCAGGAGGCGAAGCGCGGGTCGTCGCGCAGCGGCTCGATGCCGACGGCGGTGCACAGCTTGGACCAGAACGACTGGTTGCCGCACGCGACGAAGAACCACCCGCCGTCGCTGCCCTGGTAGAGCCGGTAGGTCGGGTTCTCGCGCAGCAGTGAGGGCTTGCTCGCGTAATCGACGGCCAGGCCCGACTGCAGCGCCAGCACGCCGCGCAGCAGCGACGTCTCCACCCGCTGGCCGCGCCCGGTGCGCTCGCGCGTGAACAGGGCGGCGAGGATCGTCTGGGCGCCGAGGGCCGCCGTGTAGTAGTCCGTCGGCGCCGTGCGCAGGTATTGCGGCGGGCCCGTGAAGCCCTGCAGCACCATGAGGCCGCCGAGCGATTGCAGCAGGGGATCGAAGCCCGGCCGGTCCACGTACGGCCCGGAGGAGCCGAAGGCGCTGATCGAGCAGTAGATCAGCCGCGGATTCAGCGCGCACAGCCGCTCGTGGCCGACGCCGAGACGGTCGGCCACGCCGGGCCGCCAGTTCTCCATGATCACGTCGGCGTCGCGCGCGAGCCGGTGCACGACCTCCACGCCCGCGGCGTCCTTGAGGGTGAGCGCGATGGAGCGCTTGCCGCGGTTCCAGCCGTAGAAGCCCGGCAGCTCGCGGAAGGAGTCGCCCTCGAGCGACTCCACCTTGACCACGTCGGCGCCGAGGTCGGCCAGCATCATCGCGGCGTAGGAGCCCGCGATGTAGCTGGTGAGGTCGACGACGCGAATGCCGTCGAGCGGCGGCCCCGGGTTAGCCAACGCGGCGAACGATCAGCTCGCGGTGGTACTCGGCGTCGCCGTACTGCGCCTCCAGCGCCTTGGCGCGCTTGAAGTACAGGTGCAGGTCGTACTCCCACGTGAAGCCGATGCCGCCGTGCACCTGGATCGCCTCGCCGCAGACTTTTCGCGACGCGTCGGCCACGTACGACTTCGCGATGGACGCCGCCAGCGGCGCGTCCTCCGCGCCCGCGTCCAGCGCCCACGCCGCGTAGTACACGGCGGAGTGCGAGTTCTCGACCTCGAGCAGCATCTCGGCGCACTTGTGGCGGATGGCCTGGAAGGAGCCGATGGGCTGGCCGAACTGCTCGCGGACCTTGGCGTACTCCACCGCGAGGTCGAGACAGCGGCGCGAGGCGCCCAGCATCTCCGCCGCCGCGCCCACCGCGCCGCGCTGCAGCAGCCGGCCCAGCAGGGCTCCCGCGCTGCCGGCGGCGCCGAGCACGTCGTCGGCGGCCACGGGCACGCGATCGAGCTTCACGTTCGCCCAGCGCGTGCCCGGATCCATCGCCTCCACCGGCGTGGCGGTGATGCCGGAGGCCGACGGGCTGACGAGGAACAGGGTGAGGCCGTCCGGCGTGCGCGCGGGCACCAGCATGATGTCGGCCACGTGGCCCCAGGCGAGGTAGCGCTTGAGACCGCTGAGCGCCCAGCCGCCCGGTGTCTTGTCCGCCCGCGTGGCGGTCGCGTCGGGATTCCAGTCGAGGTCGGTGTCGAGGAACGCGACGGCGGCGCGCGCCTCTCCGGTGGCGATGGCGGGCAGCCAGCGCTTCTTCTGCGCCTCCGTGCCCGCCTCCGCGATGGCGGCGGCGGCGAGCGCGGTGGACCAGAAGGGCCCGGGGCAGGCGGCGCGGCCGAGCTCGTCGAGCAGGATGGCCGTCTCCACCATGCCGAGGCCGCTGCCGCCGTACGCCTCGGGCAGGGCCAGGCCCAGCCAGCCGAGCTGCGCCATCTCCTTCCACATCGCTTCGCTCTCGCCCCGAGGATCGTCCCAGCTCAGGCGCACCGCGGCGGGCGTGCAGTGCTCGTCGAGGAACGCGCGCGCGGAATTCTTCAGCAGCGTCTGGTCGGAGGAGAAGGCAAAGTCCATGGCCTCAGGCCTTGATCCGGTCGGCGCGCACTTCCTTGGGCAGCCCCAGCACGCGCTCGCCGATGATGTTCTTCTGGATCTCCGAGGAGCCGGAGTAGATGGTCCCCGCGCGCGCCCACAGGTAGGCGGTGGCCCAGGTGCCGGGCTCGCCGGAGGAGGTGTCGATCTCCTCGAACTCCTCGTGCGCGGTCATGAGCTGCCCCCACGGGCCGAGGATCTCCAGCGCCGTCTCGTAGAAGCGCTTCTCGAACTCCGTGTACGACAGCTTCGTGATCGACGACGCCGGCCCCGGTGCGTCGCCCTTGTTCAGCGCCGACAGCACGCGCAGCCCCGCGTAGCGCTGCACTTCGAGCTCGGCGTAGAACTTTCCGAGCCGGGCGCGCACGGAGGCGTCCTCGATGAGGGGCCGGCCGTTGCGCTTGAGCTGCTTACACGCCTTCACGAGCTGGCTGAAGGCGATGGCGTAGCGGGTAACGCGGCCGAGGGAGTTGCCGCCCCGCTCGAAGCCGAGCGTGGTCTGGGCGATGGCCCAGCCTTCGTTCAGCCTGCCGAGCAGGTCGCTCTTGTCCACGCGCGCGTTCGTCATGAAGACTTCCGAGAAGAGCGAGTGGCCCGTGAGCTGCTTGAGCGGCCGCACCTCGACGCCGGGCTGGCGCATGTTCATGAGGAAGCACGAGATGCCCTTGTGCTTGGCGCTCTTGCCATCGGTGCGCGCGAGCAGCAGCCCCCAGTCCGCGATGGGCCCGCTGGACGTCCAGATCTTCTGGCCGTTGACGGCGAAGTGGTCGTCCTGCTCTTCCGCGCGCGTCGTGAGCCCGGCGAGGTCGGAGCCCGCGTTGGGCTCGGAGTAGAGCTGGCACCAGATCTCTTCGGCGGTGAGGATCTTCTTGAGGTACCGCTGCTTCTGCGCCTCGGTGCCGTGCACGATGATGGTGGGCCCGATGAAGCCGACGCCGAGGCCGTTGGCGGCCGGCGGCGCCCCGATCCTCGCCATCTCGTCCTGCACGATCGCCTGCTGCATCGGCGTGCCGCCGCCCCCGCCATACTCGCGCGGCCACAGCAGGCCGATCAACCCGCCGTCGTACAGCGTGCGATGCCACGCCTTGCGGTCCGCCAGCGTCTTGAGGTCGTCCGCGGGCACGTTGGCCTCGAGCCACGTCCTGGTCCTGTCCCGAAACGCACGGTCTTCAGGCGAGTAGTTCAGATCCATGCCCGACCTCCACAAGGATGCACGTTTCTAACACGCGCCCCCC
>JBBDXO010000157.1:0-3604 GCA_040902295.1 Candidatus Rokuibacteriota bacterium
GCGCACGAAGAACAACCCGGTGCTCATCGGCGAGCCCGGCGTGGGCAAGACGGCCATCGTCGAGGGCCTCGCCCAGCGCATCGTCGCCGGCGACGTCCCCGAGGGGCTCAAGGACAAGCGGCTGATGGCCCTCGACATCGGCGGCATGGTGGCGGGCTCCAAGTACCGCGGCGAGTTCGAGGACCGGCTCAAGGCGGTGCTCAAGGAGATCACGGAGTCCGAGGGGCAGATCATCTGCTTCATCGACGAGCTGCACACGCTCGTGGGCGCGGGCGCGGCGGAAGGCGCCGTGGACGCGGCCAACATGCTCAAGCCCGCGCTCGCCCGCGGCGAGCTGCGCTGTGTGGGCGCCACCACGCTGGACGAGTACCGCAAGCACATCGAGAAGGACCCCGCCCTCGAGCGGCGCTTCCAGCCCGTGATGGTGCGCGAGCCCTCCGTGGAGGACACCATCGCCATCCTGCGCGGCCTCAAGGACAAGTACGAGGTCCATCACAAGGTGGCCATCAAGGACACCGCGCTCGTGGCCGCCGCCGTGCTGTCCCACCGCTACATCGGCGACCGCTTCCTGCCCGACAAGGCCATCGACCTCGTGGACGAGGCGGCCGCGCGCATCCGGATGCAGATCGACTCCATGCCGCAGGAGATCGACGAGATCACCCGCCGCATCATGCAGCTCGAGATCGAGCGCGTGTCGCTGGCGCGCGACACGGACGAGGTGTCCCGCGAGCGGCTGGCGAAGATCGACGCCGAGCTCGCCGAGCTGAAGGAGAAGTCCACCGTGCTCAAGGCGCAGTGGACGGCGGAGAAGGAAGGCATCACCCGCATCGGCCGCATCAAGGAAGAGATCGAGGCCACCCGCCTCGCCATGGCCGACGCCGAGCGGAGGGGCGATCTCAACCGGGCCGCCGAGCTGCGCTTCGGCACCCTGCCCAACCTCGAGAAGCAGCAGGCGGAGCTGGAGCGGACGCTCGCCGACACCCACCAGCGGGGCCGCATGCTGCGCGAGGAAGTGAACGAGGAGGACATCGCCTCCACGGTGGCGAAGTGGACGGGCATCCCCGTCACGCGGCTGCTCGAGGGCGAGGTGCAGAAGCTCATCAAGATGGAGGAGCGCCTTGCCGCGCGCGTCATCGGCCAGGAGGAGGCCATCCACGCCGTCTCCAACGCCGTGCGCCGCGGACGCGCGGGGCTGTCGGATCCCAACCGGCCCATCGGCTCTTTCCTCTTCCTCGGGCCCACGGGCGTCGGCAAGACGGAGCTCGCGCGCGCGCTCGCGGAGTTCATGTTCGACGACGAGAAGGCGATGATCCGCATCGACATGTCGGAGTACATGGAGAAGCACACGGTGGCGCGCCTCGTGGGCGCCCCTCCCGGCTACGTCGGCTACGACGAAGGCGGCCAGCTCACGGAGGCGGTGCGCCGGCGCCCGTACTCGGTGGTCCTCTTCGACGAGATCGAAAAAGCGCACGCGGACGTCTTCAACGTGCTGCTGCAGGTGCTGGACGACGGCCGCCTCACCGACGGCCAGGGCCGCACGGTGGACTTCCGCAACGTGGTCGTCATCATGACGTCCAACCTCGGCAGCCACCTCTTCAAGGACTACGACCGGCCCGAGAAGGTGCGCCCGCTCATGATGCAGGAGCTGCGCGACACGCTGCGCCCCGAGTTCCTCAACCGCATCGACGAGGTGGTCGTCTTCATGCCGCTGGGCAGGGACGAGATCGGGCGCATCGTGGACATCCAGCTCGGCCATCTGCGCCGCCGGCTCGAGAGCCGGCGCATCGGCCTCGACGTCACGGACGAGGCGAAGGCACTGCTGGCACGCGAGGGGTACGACCCCACCTTCGGGGCGCGGCCGCTGAAGCGGACCATTCAGCGGCTGGTCCAGGACCCGCTCGCGCTGAAGCTGCTCGAGCGTGAGTTCGCCGAAGGCGATACAGTCGTGGTCGATGCCGATGGCGACCGCATCGTGTTCCGGCGGGAGGTCACGGCCGACGTCGTCTAGCCCGCCGCTGAATCCGTCACCCCGTCCGCCCGCATCTCACCCGTCATGAGCGGGCGGCCGGGGCGGATTCATCCGGCGTGGATCATCCTCGGCGTCCTCACCCTGTGCATGATGGCGGGCTCCGGGCTGCGCTCGGTGTTCGGCGTCTACATCAAGCCGATGGAGACGGAGTTCGGATGGGGGCGCGGCGCCCTTTCCGGGGCCGCCGCCGTCTCCCTGCTGCTGCTGGGCGCCGCCGGGCCCATCGTGGGCCGGCTCGCCGACCGCTGGGGGCCGCGGCGCGTCCTCCTCTCCTGCATGGTCATGCTGGCGGCGGGATCCATCGGGGCCTCGTTCATCTCGCAGCTCTGGCACGTCTACCTGACCACCGGGGTGCTCATGGGGCTCGGCGCGGGCGGCCTCGCCCTCACCACGGGGTCCACCCTCATCGCGCGCTGGTTCGACACGCGGCGCGGGCTCGCCATGGGCATGGCCGCGGGCGGCATGTCGGCCGGCCAGCTCGTCGTCATTCCGCTCGCCACCGTGCTCACGGTGTACTACGGCTGGCGCGCGAGCTTTCTGTGGCTCGGCGTGGGTCTGCTCGCCATCGTCTTTCCGCTCGCCCTCTGGCTCATCAAGAACAACCCCGAGGACCAGGGGCAGCGTCCATATGGCGCCACGGGGCCCTCGCAGAGCGCGGCGGCGGTGGCGGCGGTGCAGAAGGCCGGTCGCATCTCGGTGACGGAGGCGGCGCAGACGCTGCCCTTCTGGCTGCTGATGGCCACCTTCTTCGTGTGCGGCTACACCTCCAACGGCATGGTCCTCACGCATTTCATGCCGCATGCGCTCGAGCACAACTTCAGCGCGATGCAGGCCTCCACCGCGCTCGGCGTCATGGGCGCCATGAACATCATCGGCACCCTCGGCTCGGGCTGGATCTGCGACCGCTTCGGGCGGCGCGGCCCGCTCGCGACCTATTACTTCGTGCGGGGGCTGTCGCTGATCTTCCTGCTCTACGTGTGGAACGTGCCCTCGCTGCACGTCTGGGCGGCGGTCTTCGGGCTGAACTACATCTCCACGGTGCCGCCCACCACCACCCTCACCGCCAACATCTACGGCCGCTACTCGGTGGGCGAGCTCACGGGCTGGATCTTCTTCGCCCACCAGGTGGGCGCCGCGCTCGGCGCCGCGCTCGCGGGGTGGATCTTCGAGTGGACGGGCAGCTACTCCAGCGCCTTCGTCTCCGCGGCGGTGATGGCGTTGCTGGCGGCCGGGCTCACCATGTTGATCCGCGAGGAGCCCGTGAGCGCGCGCCCGCTCGCGCCCGCGCCGGCAACGGGCTAACTGCCGGACTCGGCCCGGGCGCCCTCGACGTCGATCCCGTCCTCGCGGACCGACGCAAGGCGGCGCGGTCTGGCGGCTCAACGTCACTTCACCATAGCGCTCAACCCATTGCATGCGCCGGCGACCGGCGTTCGGCGCGGGCGGTCGGGCGTGGGGGTGCGACGACCACGTGGATGGTGGCCGCCTCGGACCGAGGGCGGCTGGGCGATTCGTTACATGGGGGGGCGCGCAGGGCCCCCCCACCCCCCCCCCCACCGCCGCCCCCCCGCCAAA
>JBBDXO010000158.1:0-3601 GCA_040902295.1 Candidatus Rokuibacteriota bacterium
GCACTGTTCGTCATCGACGTTGACCACGAGCGCATCGCGATCAACGAAGCCAACAAACTGGGTATCCCGGTTATCGGCGTGGTGGATACTAACTCCAACCCCGATGGCGTTGATTACGTGATCCCTGGCAACGATGACTCTATCCGCGCTATCCAGATCTACGTTAAAGCGATTGCGGATGCGTGTGGTCGTGCCAAAGCAGGCAACGCTGATGAGTTTGTTGAAGTGACCGAAGAGGCCGCTGCAACTGAAGACAACACTGCCGCTGAGTAATTGCAGCAGTGGATGCGGCGGGCAGGTGCGCGCCGCATCAAGATAAAGAAGGGGGCTATGCCCCCTTTTTCCCGCTACAGGTGAAGCGTCTGGGCGGGCCGAATTTGCCGGCAGCGTGATACCGGCCGCGCCGGAGAGAAAGCCGGCGGCGGCGCTCACGCGGGCGCGGACGCGCACGGTCGTCTTGCGCCCGACGAAGGTGGTGACAGCGGGCAGCAGACACAGGCCCGGCACGCTGTCCTCCCGGGACTCGACGTGCTCGGGATCGCGGACACAGGCGCCGAGCATCTGGAAGCCGCCGCAGATACCGAGCACGGGTCGCCCAAGTGCCGCCGCCGCCGACACCGCCTGCGCCAGGCCGCGCTCGCGCAGCCATCGCAGGTCGGCGACGGTGCTCTTGCTGCCGGGCAGCACGGTGAGGTCCGCGCGGGCGAGCTGGCCCGGCTCCTCGACGAAGCGCACCCGCACGCCCGGCTCGCGCGCGAGTGGCTCGAAGTCGTCGAAGTTGGCGATGCGCGGCAGGCGCACGACGGCAATGTCGAGGGGCGAGCGTCCGCCGCGAGGGAGATCGGGGGCTCCATGCTCGGACACATCGAGCGAATCCTCCGGCGGCATGAGGCGCTCGGCAATGTACGGAACGACGCCGAGCACCGGAATGGACGTACGCGCCGTGAGGTCGTCGAGGCCCGGACCGAGCAGCGCGCGGTCGCCGCGGAACTTGTTGACGACAAGACCGGCCACGCGGGCGCGATCGGCGGCGTCGAGCAAGGCGAGGGTGCCGACGAACGCCGCGAAGACGCCGCCACGGTCGATGTCGCCCACGAGCAGGACAGGCGCGTCCGCCATTCGCGCGATGCGCATGTTGACGATGTCCGTGGCGGCCAGGTTGATCTCGGCGGGACTGCCCGCGCCTTCGATGAGGACGACGTCGTACGCGCGCCGCAGCCGATCGAGGCACGCGGCCACCGTGGGCACGAGGCCGGGCAGCATGCGCGCGTACTCGCGAAAGCCGGCGGTCGCCACCACGCGTCCCATCACGATCACCTGGGAGCGGTCGTCGTCCTCGGGTTTGAGGAGGATCGGGTTGTGATCGACGCTGGGCGCGATGCCGGCCGCCTCCGCCTGCGCCGCCTGCGCGCGCCCGATCTCGCCGCCGTCGGGCGTGACTGCGGCGTTGAGTGACATGTTCTGCGACTTGAACGGCGCCACGCGGTAGCCCGCCCCGGCGAAGATGCGGCACAGGGCGGCGGTGAGCAGGCTCTTGCCGACGCCCGAGCTCGTCCCCTGCACCATGAGGCACGGAGCCAGCCCGGTCATGCCGCGGGCGCGGCGCAGGCGTCGACGAACGCGCGGGCCAGCGACGGATTGGACGCGAAGTGAATGTGTACGTAGCTCAGCAGCGCACGCCGGATGAGATAGCCCTCGCGGCGCGAGTGGCCCTCGGGCGACGTCAGCGCATACACCCGCGGGATGGAGTCGGGCACCGGATCCAGCGTCGAGAAGTGGAACTCCTGGCCACGCGCCATCGTCCCCGGCTCGCCGAGCGGCGCCGCCGCGGTCAGCGTGACCCCGGCGTAGCCGAGGCTCATGCGAGGCGGCCGCATGCTCACGCGCGACGGCAGCACGCCGGCCATCGGATGCTCGACGCCGCCGGCGTCCACGAGGCTGTCGGCGAGGAACATCAGCCCCCCGCACTCCGCGTAGATGGGCCGCCCCGCCTCCGCGAATCGGCGCACCGCCTTGCGCAGCGTGACGTTGTCGGCCAGGGCGCGCGCGTGCACCTCCGGATAGCCGCCGCCGATGTACAGCCCGTCCACGTCCGGGAGGTCCTCGTCGGCAAGCGGGCTCCAGAACACGATGGAGGCGCCGGCCTCGCGCAGCCGATCGAGGTTGTCGGCGTAGTAGAACTGGAAGGCGGCATCACGCGCCACGCCGATCGTCGCGCGCGGCGCCGCGGCGCGCGCCGCCGCCGCCGGCCCGCGCGGCAGCGGCGCCGCCGCCGCCCACAGCGCATCGAGGTCCACGCGCGTGGCGACTTCGTCGCCAAGCCGCCGTCGGTGGACGGGCGTGAGCGGACCTTCGGCGGCGGTGACGAGACCGAGGTGACGCTCCGGCAGCGCGAGACCGGCGTCGTATGGAATGGCGCCAAGCAGCGGCGCGTGACAGGCGGCGCGCACCGCCTGCGCGATCCAGCGCGCGTGCGTGTCACCGCCCACACGATTGGCGATGACGCCGGCGATCCGCACGTCCCCGTCGAAGCGCTCGAAGCCGAGCGCGACCGCGGCCGCGCTCCGGGCCTGCGCGGCGGCGTCCAGCACGAGCACCACGGGCGCGCGCAGCCACTTGGCGACCTGCGCGGTGGAGCCATCGTCGCCGGCGCCATCCACGCCGTCGTAGAGGCCCATCACCCCCTCCACGATGCACAGGTCGGCGTCTGCGCCGTGCGCGGCGACCGTGCGCATCACCTCGTCACGGCCGCACATCCATCCGTCGAGGTTGTAGGACGGCCGGCCCGTGACGAGGGCGTGAAAGCCCGGGTCGATGAAGTCGGGGCCGACCTTGAACGCCTGCACGGTGAGCCCGCGGCGGCGAACAGCCTCGAGCAGGCCGAGGGTGACCGACGTCTTGCCCACGCCGCTGGCGGCGCCCGCGACGACGAGGATCCGGCTCACGAGCGGGTGTCGACGCCGGCGGACTTGAACGTCGCCATGTCCGTGTACGCCAGCGCCGCCGCGCGCGCGAGGTGGATGAAGAGCGCCGCCCCCGTCCCCTCGCCGAGCCGCATCGACAGGTCGAGATACGGCACGAGGCCGAGGTGGCGGAGGGCGACGTCGTGGCCGGGCTCCGTGGAGCGGTGCGAGGCGAAGAGCGCGTCGCGGGCGGCGGGAGCCAGCGTGAGGGCGGCCACGGCCGCCGCCCCCGACACGAAACCGTCGAGCGCGACCGGCACCCGGTGCGCCGCTCCCGCGAGGATCACGCCCATGAGGCCCGCGATCTCGAAGCCGCCCACCTTCGCCACCACGTCGACGCCGTCGGCGGCGTCGGGCGCGTTCACCGCGAGCGCGCGGCGCACGACCTCCACCTTGACGCGCCGGCCAGCCTCGTCGACACCGGTGCCGTGCCCCGTCACCGTCTCCGGAGACGCGCCGGTGATGGCGGCGATCATCGCGCTCGCCGCCGTGGTGTTGCCGATCCCCATGTCGCCCGTGGCGAGCAGATCGGCCCCGGCGGCCACGGCCTCCTCCGCGAGGTGCGCGCCCGCTTCCATGGCGGCGATCGCCTGCGCGCGCGTCATGGCGGGGCCGCGGGCGATGTTCTGCGTGCCGGC
>JBBDXO010000159.1:0-3569 GCA_040902295.1 Candidatus Rokuibacteriota bacterium
TGTGGTAGCGTCCTGATCCGTGCCTGCCCTCGCCGATCCCATCGATCATCTGCTCGCCCTGGACCCCGGCGGCCGCGGCATCGGCGGCTTCTTCGTGCCGGGCGGGGCGCTGGCCGCCGCCACCGCGCTGCGCCGCGCGCGCCGCGTGCTGATCGTCACCGGCTTCGTCGTCGCCGCGGGGGCGTCGGAAACGGACGGCCCCCCCGGCGCCGCCGTGCTCGGCCGCGCGCTGCGCCGGCTCGGCGCGCAGGTACGGTACGTCACCGACGCCGTCACCCGGCCGCTGCTCGTCGCCTCGCTCGCGGTGCTCGAGGAGCCGGCGGACGTGCTCGTCTATCCCGACGGCCCCGACGCCGCCCGCCGCGTGCTGGCGGAGGTCAGGCCGAGCCACCTGGTGGCCATCGAGCGCCCCGGCCGCTGCCGCACCGGCGACTATCTCAACGCGCGCGGGCTGTCCGTGGCCCACTGGAACCCGCCGCTCGACGCGCTGTTCCTGCGCCCGCCCGCCCGCCTGGTGACCATCGGCGTGGGCGACGGCGGCAACGAGATCGGCATGGGCAACGTGCGCGCCCGCATCGTCCGCCAGGGCCCGCTCATGGCCCGCATCGCCGCAACAGTAAAGGTCAACCACCTGGTCGTCGCGGGCGTGTCGAACTGGGGCGCGTACGGGATCGTGGCGCAGCTCGGGCGCCTGGCCGGCGCCCCGCTCGTCCACTCGCCGGAGCTGGAGCGGCGGATGATCGAGGCGTGCGTGGCGGCGGGCGGCCACGACGGCCTCACGCGCCGGCCTGAGGCCACGGTGGACGGCTTGCCGATGGACACCCACGCCGCGATGGTCGAGCTGCTCGGGGTATCATGGACGCGCCCAGGAGGCCGACCCGCATGAGCATCCACGACGACTACCGCGCCAGGCACCCGAAGTCGGCCGCGCTCGCCGAGCGCGCCCGCCGCGCCATCCCCGGCGGCATCACCCACGACATCCGCCACCTCACGCCCTTCCCCGTCTACATTGAGCGCGCCGCCGGCACGCGCAAGTGGGACGTGGACGGCCACGAGTACGTGGATTACTGGATGGGCCACGGCGCCCTCTTCCTGGGCCACTGCCATCCCGCCGTCGTGAAGGCCGTGCAGGAGCAGATGGCGCGCGGCACGCACCTGGGCGCCAGCCACGAGCTGGAAGTGCGCTGGGCCGAGCTGGTCAACGACCTCATCCCGTGCGCCGAGCTGACGCGCTTCACGATGTCCGGCACGGAAGCCACGCACCTGGCCATGCGCGTGGCGCGCGCGTTCACGGGCCGCTCCAAGGTCGTCAAGTTCACCGGCCACTTCCACGGCTGGCACGACGGCGCCGTGGCCGGCGTGAATCCGCCCTACGACGTGCCGATGTCCGCCGGCGTGCCCGAGGGCACGATGGACCAGGTGCTCATCTGCCCGCCCAACGACATCAAGGCGGTGGAGGTCGCCCTCAAGCGCGGCGACGTGGCCGCCGTCATCATGGAGCCCGCGGGCGGCCAGGCGGGCACCACGCCGACGATCCCCGGCTACCTGCAAGAGCTGCGCGCGCTCACCACCAAGCACGAGGTGGTGCTGATCTTCGACGAGGTCATCACCGGCTTTCGCTACGCGCCCGGCGGCGCCCAGCAGTACTTCGGCGTCACGCCCGACCTGACCACGCTGGCCAAGATCGTGGCGGGCGGCCTGCCCGGCGGCGCCGTGTGCGGCAAGCGCGAGATCATGGCCATGATGACCCACCGCGGCGACGCCGACTGGGACCGCAGCCAGCGCGTGGCCCACGCCGGCACCTTCAACGCCAACCCGCTCTCCGCCGCCGCCGCCATCGCCACGCTGGAGATGTGCGCGGACGCCTCGCTCCAGGCGCGCGCGAGCAAGACCGGCGAGGAGCTGCGCCGGGCTCTCACGGATGCGCTCAAGCGCGCGGGCGCCCCCGGCACCTGCTACGGCGAGGCGTCGATCTACCACGTGTCGTTCGAGGGCAAGCCCGGCCTCGCCGGCTTCGATCGCCCGCGCAAGGGCGCCAATTACCACCTGCTGCGCTGCGCCCTGCTCAACAACGGCGTGGACTGCTCGAGCAACCACGGCTGGATCTCCGCCATGCACGGAGCGGAGGACGTGGAGCGCACGGTGCAAGCCTACGAGCGCGCGTTCAAGGCGATGGTCGCGGACGGGGCGTTCGGCCGCTCGTGAGGCGCGCCCGCGCGGCAGCCGTCCTCCTGTGCGCGCTCATGGTCGCCGGCTGCGTGCACTACCCGAGCGTGCAGGACATCGGCGGCATCCGCATCGTGCCGCGCCACGGCCGCGCCGTCAGCCGGCCCAACGGCGCCCTCGTCTACATGGAGCTCAACAGCACCGGCAAGTTCGGCGACGTCCTCCTGAGCGCGTTTTCCCCCGTGGCGCGGGAGGCGCAGCTCGTGCCGCCGGGCCGCCTCGAAGTGCCGGGCACCACGATGGTGCCGCTCCTGCCCACGGGCCCCCACATCGTGCTCAACGACCTCACGCGTCCGCTCGTGACGGGCGAGTCGATCATCGTCACGCTGGTGTTCGAGAAGTCCGGCAACATCGGCGTCATCACGGTCGTCGAGTAGGTCCATGCGCGCGCTGCTCGTCGCGCTCGCGCTCCTGGTGGCCGCCCCCGCCGTCGCCCAGCCGCTGACGCTGTCGCGAGAAGCCGTGCGGCAGTTCCTGCGCGACAACCCCGACGTCCTCATGGAAGCCCTGCGCGAGCAGAAGGTGGAGCTGCTGAAGATGCTGATGGAGGCCCAGGAGGAGCTGGCCCAGCAGCGCGAGCGGGACGCCGTGGAGGAAGCCTTCCGCGACCGCAAGGCGCCGGTGCTCACCGAGCAGACCCGCTTCCGCGGCGGCCCGGCCGCGAAGTACACGCTGGTGGAGTACGCCGACTTCCAGTGCCCGTACTGCGCCCGCGGCTTCGAGGTGGTGGAAACCCTCCGCGCCCGCTACGGCCAGGACCTGCGCGTCGTCTTCAAGCACCTGCCGCTGGAGATCCACCCCGAGGCGCTCCCCGCCGCCCTGTACATGGAAGCGATCGCGCTGCAGTCCCCCGAGCGGGCGTGGGAGTTCCACGACACGCTCTTCCAGAACCAGGACAAGCTGGGCGCCCAGTTCTACGAGGCGGTCGCCAGGCAGATGGGGCTGGACATGGACCGGCTGGCCGCTGACCTGAAGTCGGACGCCGTGCGCGCCGCCGTCGTGACGGACGCCAACGAGGCGCGGCGGATGGGGATCACGGGGACGCCGGCGTTCGTGCTCAACGGTGTGCTCATCGTGGGCGCGCGGCCGGTGGAGTACTTCGAGGCGATCATCAAGAAGCTGGAGGCCACGGCCGCCCCGTCCGCGCCGAAATAGACAGCCCCGCGCCGCTCTGATATTCTTTCGCGTCTTGGTGGGCAGGTAGCTCAGTTGGTAGAGCACAGGACTGAAAATCCTGGTGTCGGCGGTTCAATCCCGTCCCTGCCCACCATTTTTTCCAGGGAGTTGGCGCACACTCCTCGTGCGATCGAACTCCGAATTGTGTCAGACTTGTGTCAGAACTC
>JBBDXO010000160.1:0-24139 GCA_040902295.1 Candidatus Rokuibacteriota bacterium
CAATATGTTATACACAGTGTGGCCGGGGGGATGCCCGGGCGGCACGGGCAGGGTGACGGGAATCGGCAGTGCTAGAGGATTCCGTACTCCTTGAGTCGGCGATAGATCGTCCGGCGCGAGATACCCAGAGCGCGCGCGGCCGCCTCCTTGTCGTCCTTCAACAGCGCGAGCGACTTGAGGATCAGCTCGCGCTCGACATCCGCCAGTGTGGGAATCGTCTCCGCCGAGGTCACGGGCGCCGCCGCGGTCGCCGGCGTGCGGGCCAGGGCGGGCAGATCGGCCAGGGTGAGCTGATCCTTGGCGCCCATCGCGAACGCGCGCTCCACCAGATTCTCGAGCTCGCGCACGTTGCCGGGAAAGGAATAGGCGCTCAGTGCGGCCAGCGCCTCGGGCGCGATGCCGCGCACGTCACGGTGGAAGCGGCGGTTGAACCGGCGCAAGAAATGGCTGATGAGGGCCGGGATGTCGTCGCGCCGGTCGCGCAGGGGCGGCAGCAGCACGCGCACCACGTTCAGCCGGTAGAAGAGATCCTGGCGGAAGGAGCCGTCCGTCATCGCACGCTCGAGGTCGCGATTGGTGGCCGCGATCACGCGGACGTCCACCGGATACGCCTTCGTGGACCCCACGGGCCGCACCTGCATCTCCTGAAGCACGCGCAGCAGCTTCACCTGCAGCGCGGGCGTCAGCTCGGCGATCTCGTCGAGGAAGATCGTCCCCTCATCCGCGCCCCGGAAGAGGCCGAGGGCGTCCGCGATCGCCCCGGAGAATGCCCCCCGCACGTGGCCGAAAAACTCCGACTCCAGCAGGTCCTGAGGAATGGCGCTGCAGTTCACGGGGATGAACGCGCGCTTGGCGCGGGAGGAGATGCGGTGGATCGCCGCCGCCACCAGCTCCTTGCCCGTGCCGCTCTCGCCCTCGATCAGCACCGGAGAGTCGGTGACGGCCACCTTGCTGATGATGTCCTTCACGCGCTGCATGGGCGCCGAGTTGCCGATGAGCTCGTTGACCGTGAGCTCCTCGCCCAGGCGCGCGCGCAGCGTGTGAATCTCCCCGCGCAGGAATTTGCGCTCCATCATGCGCGCCATGAGGTGACGCAGTTCGTCGAGGATCAGCGGCTTCGAGAGATAATCGTACGCGCCCTCCTTGAGGGCCTGGACCGCGGAGGCGATGGTCGGGTAGCCCGTCATCATCACCACCTCGATCGACTCGTCCTGCTTGCGCACCTCGCGCAGCAGGTCGAGACCGCTCATGTCCGGCATCCGCACGTCTGACAGCATGGCATCGAACAGCTCGGAGCGGAGGATGTCGAGGGCTTCCGTGCCGGACGAGGCGGTCTTCACCTGATAGCCCCACTGCCCCAGAGCTTCCCTGAGCAGCAGGAGAATCGACTTCTCATCATCGACGACAAGGATCTTGGCAGGTTCCACGGCACCCCGACTCTAGCAGGAGGGGTGTCAAAGTGACAAGGAATACTTTTACCACTTCGGCCACCCGGAGTTGCGTCACGGGGGCCAGCATGTTAGCGTGGATGTTGACTTTTTACGGAGGAGAGCCACTCATGGCCGATGCAGCAACGGTCCAGTTGACCGAGCAGAACTTCGATGAAACCCTCGCCCAGCACGATGAGCTGCTGATGGTCGACTTCTGGGCCGAGTGGTGTGGACCGTGCAGGGCCATCGCGCCCGTGCTCGACGATCTCACGCGTGAGGCGGGCGGCCGCGTGACGCTGGCGAAAGTAAACGTCGACGACAATCACGGTCTCGCCGCGCGCTACGGGATCCGGTCGATCCCGACCATTCTCTTCATGAAGCAGGGAAAGGTCGTCGACCAGGTCATCGGCGCCGTGCCGAAGGCCAAGCTGAAGGAGAAGCTGGACGCGTTGGTTTCCTAGCGCGTTGCCGCTGAGCGCCGCATCAGCTCCGCCGGCATAGCCATTCCGTCGCTGTCTCCGGCCCGCGAGGAGTTTCGCCAGCTCGCGGCGATGGGCAATCTTGTGCCCGTCTTCGCCGAGCTGCCCGCCGACCTCGACACGCCGCTTTCCGCATACCTGCGCCTGCGCCCCGGCCCGTACTCGTTCCTGCTGGAATCGGTGGAAGGCGGGGAGAAGTGGGCGCGGTATTCGTTTCTCGGCACGGACCCGCTCATGGTGCTGTCCGCCAAGAACGGCCGCATCACGCTGCGCCGGGGGACCGCGAAAGCCGAGCGCCTGCCCGACGGCGATCCGCTCGAGGCGCTGCGCGGCCTGCTCGAGGAGTTTCAGCCGGTGGCGGTGCCGGGCCTGCCGCGGTTCCAGGGCGGCGCCGTGGGCTTCCTCGCCTACGACATGGTCCGTCACATGGAGCGGCTGCCGCGCTCCACACGTGACGATCTGCAGCTGCCCGATACCGTGTTCCTCTTCAGCGACACGCTCCTCGTCTTCGACAACCTCCGCCACCGCCTGCTCGTCATCGCCAACGCGCACGTGGACAAGCGCGACGTGGCCTCCCTCGATGCGGCGTACGACCGGGCGGCCGTGCGGATCGGCATGACCATCGCCAAGCTCGCGCGGCCCGTGCGCGCGCCCGCGCCGTTGACGCTCACGGCGCCCGCGCCTCTCGTGGCGCTCGGCGAAGACGGCTTCACCACCACGATGGACGAGACGGCATTCAGCGCCGCCGTGCGGCAGGCCAAGGACTTCATCGCGGCCGGTGATGCGTACCAAGTCGTGGTCTCCCGGCGGCTCGATTGCACGCTCGATGCCGACCCCTTCACCGTGTACCGGGCCCTGCGCACGATCAACCCCTCCCCGTATCTGTTCTATCTGCGCCTGGGCAGGACGACGATCGTGGGCTCCTCGCCCGAAGTGCTCGTGCGCGTCGAGGGGGATCGCGTGGAGGAGCGTCCCATCGCGGGCACGCGGCCGCGCGGCGCCACCGAGCCGCAGGACCAGGCGATCGAGCGGGAGATGCTGGAGGACCCCAAGGAGCGCGCCGAGCACGTCATGCTCGTGGACCTCGGCCGTAACGACGTCGGCCGCGTGTCGGAGCTCGGCTCGGTGAAGGTCACCGAGTTCATGGGCGTGGAGCGCTACTCGCACGTCATGCACCTCGTGAGTCACGTCGTGGGCCGGCTGAAACGGGGCTCCGACGCGCTCGACGTCCTGCGCGCGTGCTTTCCCGCGGGGACGGTCACGGGGGCGCCGAAGATCCGCGCCATGGAGATCATCGACGGACTCGAGCCCACCCAGCGGGGGCCGTACGCGGGCGCGGTCGGCTACGTGTCGTACTCCGGCAATCTCGACTCCTGCATCACCATCCGCACCATCGTCTGCCACGGCACGCGCGCCTCCATCCAGGTGGGCGCCGGCATCGTGGCGGATTCGGATCCGAAGGCGGAATGGCTGGAGACATCGTCGAAAGCGCGCGGGCTGGTGCTCGCCCTGCGGATGGCGGCGGCGGTGGCGCCGACATGATCCTCGTCATCGACAACTACGACTCGTTCACCTACAACCTCGTGCAGTATCTCGGCGAGCTGGGGGCGGAGCTGAAGGTGCTCCGCAACGACGCCGTCGACGTCGAGGACGTGGCCGCCATGGGCGCCGAGCGCATCGTGATCTCGCCGGGGCCGGGCACGCCCGACCAGGCGGGGGTGTCGCTCGAGATCATCCGCCGGCTCGGTCACACCACCCCGATCCTGGGCGTCTGCCTCGGCCACCAGGCGATCGGCCAGGCCTTCGGCGCCACCGTGTCGCGGGCGCCCGCGCAGATGCACGGCAAGACGTCCCAGATCCGCCACGACGGCCGGGGCGTCTTCGCCGGTCTCGGCAACCCGTTCGTGGCCACACGCTATCATTCGCTGGTCGTGCTGCGCGACACCGTCCCCGACGAGCTCGAAATCACCGCCGAGGCAGAGGACGGACAGATCATGGGCCTGCGTCACCGGCGCTTCCCCGTGGAAGGTGTGCAGTTTCATCCGGAGTCCATCCTGACCGTGGAGGGCAAGAACCTGCTCGCGAACTTCATCCGCACCGCCGCCCGATGACGGAGCGCCCGTCCGAGGCCGACATCATCCGCACCATCACGCGTCTGGCGGGTGGACGCCGCCGGGGCGTGCGGGTCGGCATCGGCGACGATTGCGCCGTTCTGGAGCTGGCTGCAGGCGCCCGTCTCGTGGCCACCACGGACCTCCTCGTCGAGGACGTCCATTTCCGCCGCCGGTACGCGAGCCCATCGGACATCGGCTGGAAGGCGTTCGCGGTCAACCTGTCCGACATCGCGGCCATGGGTGCCACGCCCCGATGGGCGCTGGTGGCGCTGGCCTGTCCGGAGGACGGCCGCGCGGGCGAGGTGGAGGCGTTCTACGAGGGCGCCCTCGCGCTCGCGTCCGCGCACGACGTGGCGATCGTGGGCGGCGACACCTCCGCGTCCTCCGCCGGATGGATGGTCAACGTGACGCTGCTCGGCGAAGCGACGGCGGCCCCGATCCTGCGCTCGGGAGCACGCCCGGGCGACGTCCTCGCGGTGACGGGCCTCCTGGGGCGCGCCGCCGCCGGCCTTGCGATCTTGCAGGCGCCGGCGCCGCCGCACGGCCTCGGTGCGGGCACGCTGGCCGAGGTCACGGGCGCCCACCTGCGCCCGCGTCCGCGGGTCGTGGAAGGCCAGTGGCTCGGCCACGCGGACGGGGTGACCGCCATGATGGATCTCTCCGACGGCCTTGCCACGGATCTTCCGCGGCTGGCGGCGGCGAGCGGCGCCGGGGCGCGCGTGGAGGTCGGGCGCGTGCCGGTGCACGAGGCGACGCGCGCGTGCGCCCATGCGCTCGGCGTCGACGCGCTCGCGTGGGCGACGGGCGGCGGCGAGGACTACGAGCTGTTGCTCGCGTGCGCGCCCGACAGCGTCGAGCGGCTGGCGAAGGGGCTGGCGGCGCTCACGGGGGCGCGGCTCACCGCCATCGGCGAGGTGACGTCGACGCCGGGCGTGCGCTACATGGACGGCCGGGGGCACGAGGTGGACGTGGCGCCGGGCTTCGAGCACTTCGCCGGGCGCGGGGGGCGCGCGCGTGCCTGACCGTATCGTCGTCGAGCTCCTCGTCCTCGGCGCGCTCGTCGCGTGCTCGGCGATCCTCACCGGCGCCGAGGCCGCCTACTTCTCGATCGGCCGCGCGCGCCTGCGCCGGGTGGCTGACGCGAGCAACAGCGGAGGACCGGCGCTTCTCGTCGAGCGCCCGCACGAGCTGCTCTTCACGCTGCTGGTGGGCATCACGCTGGTGAACATCGGCGGCGCCGCCATTGCCACCAACCTGACGGTGGGCCTGTTCGGACCGCGCTACGGGCTCGGGGTGGGAATCCTCGGCATGGTGGTGCTCCTCACCACCTTCGGCGAGGTGCTGCCCATGACGCTCGCCGTGAAGTATCCCGAGCGCTTCCTCGCCGTCGTGCACCGCCCCGTGCGGGGGCTCAGCCTCCTGCTCACGCCGGTGCGGCTGATCCTGGCCGGGCTCTCCGCCGTGACGGTCCGCCTCATCGGCAGCCAGGCGCAGGCGCAGGCCGAGCTCAGCGAGGAGGAGCTGCGCACGCTCGTGGACGTGGGCGCGAGCGAGGGCGTGGTGGAGCGCGGGGAGCGGGAGATGATCCACAAGGTGTTCGAGCTCGAGGACACGCTGGTGCGCTCCGTGATGGTGCCGCGCACCGACATGTTCTGTCTCGACGTCAACGGCCCCGTCGACCTCATCCTGCCCAAGCTCCGTGAGCAGCTGCACTCGCGCGTGCCCGTGTACGACGGATCCATCGACGTCATCGTGGGCATTCTCTACACCAAGGACCTGCTGCCGTTCATGGCGGGGCTGCCCGCCGGCTTCGACCTCCGCGCGCACCTGCACCCCCCCTACTTCGTACCCGAGTCCAAGCGCGCCGACGTGCTCCTGCAGGAGTTCCAGGCCAAGAAGCTGCACATGGCCATCGTGGTGGACGAGTTCGGCGGCACCGCCGGCCTCGTCGCCCTCGAGGATCTGCTGGAAGAGCTGGTGGGCGAGATCGCCGACGAGTACGACGAGCCCGAGCGGCTCATCCAGCGGCTGGATGCGTCCACCTTCCGCGTGGCGGGCAAGCTGTCGGTGGAGGACCTCAACGCGGCCACCGGCCTGTCGATCTCCGACGAGTCGTACGACACGGTGGGCGGCTGGGTGCTCGACCTCTTCGGCCGCGTGCCCCGCAAGTCCGAGCGGACCGAGACGCCCGAGCTCGTGGTGACGGTGGAGAAAGTGGAGCGTACCCGCGTGGTGGAGGTGCTGCTCTCGCTGCGCAAGCCGGTGACGACCTTGCCCACCACCGAGGCCGCCGCATGAGCGGGTGGGCCCGGTCATGACCCTCGTCGTGCTGGCGACCGCGTGCCTGGTGGCGGCCATGTTCTTCTCGGCCGCCGAGATGGCCTTCATCGCGGCCAACCGCCTGCGGCTGCGCCATCTCGCCGCGGAGGGCGACGCCACCGCCGCCCTCTACCTGGAATCGTTCCGCCACCCCGAGCGCGTGCTGTCCACCGCCATGATGGGCGTGACCGTCGCGCACATCGTCGCCTCCGCCGCCGTCACCTTCGCGCTGCTCCCGCACCTGGGCGGGTTCGCCCCCCTCGTCGTCACGGCCGCGCTCACCCCCGTGATGCTGGTCATCGGCGAGATCATCCCCAAGGCGATCGCGCGCGAGTGGGCGACCAGCCTCATCCTCAAGCTCTATCGGCCGCTCACCTGGGCCGCGGTGCTGCTGGTCCCCTTCGTCGTCATCGCCAATACGATCGTGTCCGCGGTGCTGAGGGTGTTCGGCGGCCCGGTGGCCACCACGCGCCAGTTCGTCTCCCGCGAGGAGCTGAAGGCGCTCCTGCAGATGGAGCCCGGCGAGGCCGACGTCACCACGCAGGAGGCGGAGATGATCGACAACATCTTCGACCTCGGCGACACCACCGTGCGGGAGGTCATGGTGCCGCTGGTGGAGGTGGTCATGCTGCCCGAGTCCGCCTCCATCGAGGAGGCGGTGGCGCTCATCCAGCAGCGCGGCTTCTCGCGTATCCCGCTCTACCGCCAGCGGGAGACCCACATCGTGGGCGTGGTGGCGGCGATGGACATCCTGAGCCGGGGGGCGGAGGTGCACACGGTGGACGAGCTGCGGCGGCAGCCCTATTACGTGCCGGAGACCAAGCGCATCGACGATCTCCTGCGCGAGATGCAGCGCGCCCGCAACCACATGGCGGTGGTGGTGGACGAGTACGGCGGCTCCACCGGCATCGTGACCCTGGAGGACATCCTCGAGCAGATCGTGGGCGAGATCCAGGACGAGCACGACCGCACGCCGGCCACGGTGGAACGGCTGCCCGACGGCTCGTACTGGGTCGCCGCTCGCACGCACATCGACGAGCTGAACGAAGCCCTGGACTGGAACCTGCCCAAGCACGACTACGAGACGGTGGCCGGACTCGTCCTGTCCACCCTCCACCGCATCCCGCGCACCGGTGAAGAGTTTCAGCTCCCCGGCTACACCATCACGGTGCTCGAGGCGGACGTCCGGCACGTGGCCGCCGTGAAGATCGCGCCCACCGCCGCCTCCGGTCCGGCCTCCCTGCCGTCCGCAGCCGACCCAAACCCTTCGTAACCGACCACACCCAGAGACCAAAGGAGACCCGCATGGGCAAGATGGTGCAGTTCCCGTCGAACGGCGGCCACACCTCCGGTTACCTGGCCACCCCCTCCTCAGGCACAGGGCCGGGCGTGCTCGTCATCCAGGAGTGGTGGGGGCTGGTGGACCACATCAAGCGAGTGTGCGACCGCTTCGCCGCCGAAGGCTTCTCGGCGCTGGCGCCCGACATGTACCACGGCAAGACGGCCAGTGAGCCCGATGAGGCGGGCAAGCTCTTCATGGCGCTGAACATCGCGCAGGCCGAGAAGGACCTTCGTGGCGCCGCGACGTTTCTCGCCGGACACTCGTCGACGGCGAAGCTCGGCGTGGTGGGCTTCTGCATGGGCGGCCAGCTCGCCCTCTTCGCGGCCACGCTGAACACCACCGTGGGGGCGTGCGTGGATTTCTACGGCGTCCATCCCAACGTCAAGCCCGACTACTCCAGGCTCTCCGGCCCCGTCCTCGGCCTCTTCGCCGAAAAGGACGCCTTCGTGACGCCGCAGACCGCGCGCGATGTCGACGCCGCCATCAAGAAGGCCGGCAAGCAGTCGGAGATCCACATCTATCCCGGCGTCGACCACGCCTTCTTCAACGACGACAACACCGCCGCCTACAACAAGCCCGCCGCCGACGACGCGTGGAAGCGCACGCTGGGATTCTTCAAAGCGAACCTGAAATAGGACGACGCGAGCCGGAACACGGACAACACGCCAGCCGGCCGTCACGCGCGGGGGGATTGGGGGGCCCTTCGAGGCCCCCCATGTCTTTCAGTCAGCGTGCCACCCGCCCCTGCCCGTACCGGGACGTGCAAGCCCGTCGAGGGGGCGGCCCCGGTCTTAGCCGGCGGCGGCGGCCGCCTTTTCCTTTTTCTTCTTCTTGCCGGGCGCGCCTGCTTCGCCCTTGGGCGTCTTTTCCTTCTTGTCGGCGCTGCCCTTGGTCTTCTCTTTGGGCGTGTCCACGCGGTCGACGAGCTCCAGGAAGACCATGGGGGCGTTGTCGCCCGGACGCGGTCCCACCTTCACGATGCGAGTGTAGCCGCCGTGGCGGTCCGAATAGCGGGCGGCGATGGTGTCGAAGAGGCCCTTCACGACGGACTCGTCGGGGACCATGGAGAGAACCTGACGACGCGCGTGCAGGGTCTCACGCTTGGCGAGGGTGATCATGTGCTCGGCGAGCCCGCGCACGGCCTTGGCCTTCGCCTCCGTGGTCGTGATGCGCTCGTGGCGGAAGAGCGCGACGAGCATGTTGCGGAACATCGCCCACCGGTGCTGCGTGAGGCGGCCCAGCTTGGAGTTGTCGTTGCCGTGTCTCATCGAAGGGCTCCGCGGCCCAGCGTAACCAGCACGTTGGGATCGATGCGCATCCCGAGGGACAGCCCGAGAGCGGCGAGGGCCGTCTTGATCTCGTCGATCGACTTGTCCCCGAGGTTCTTGACTTCGCCGAGGTCGGCTTCGGTCTTCTGGGCGAGGTCGACAACGAGGTTGATGTCCGCGCCCTTGAGGGCGTTGACGGCACGCTGCGGCAGCGCGAGCTCCTCCAGCGCCTTGCCGAGGGACTCCCGCAGGTACGCCTCGCCGGCGGCGGCATCCGCTTCTTCGTCCACCTCGGGCGCCGCCGAGCTCAGCGGCGCGAAGTGGTCGCGCAGGTACGTGGAGGCGCGCGTGAGCGCGTCGTCCGGGCTCACGGAGCCGTTGGTCCAGATCTCGACGATCAGCTTCTCGTAATCGGTGATCTTGCCCAGCCGCGACATCTCGGCGCTGTACGACACGCGCGTGATGGGCGAGAAGGCGGAATCGAGCGCGATGGCCCCCGCGGGCACCGCGCCCGCCTTGGCGTCCGCCGCCTCGTAGCCCCGGCCGATGCCGACCGCGAGCTCCATCCGCACCTTGGCGCCGGACTCGACGGTGAAGAGGTGCACCTCGGGATTCATGATCTCGATGTCGTTCTCCGGCACGTCGTCGCCCTTGACCACCTTGGGCCCCGTGACGTCGATCCGCACCGTGACGGGCTCGCCCGACGGCACCTGGATCGACAGCTTCTTGAGGTTCAGGAGGACGTCGACGGTCGACTCCTTCACGCCGGGGATCGTCGTGTCGGCGCTGCGCACACCGTCGATGGTGACCGACGTGATGGCGGCCCCCGGCACGATGGCCAGCAGCGTGCGGCGCAACGAGTTGCCCACCGTGAGCGCGTAGCCCTTCTCGAAGGGTTCCGCGACGAGACGGCCGTAGCGGTCGCTGAGGATCTCCCACTCGACCTTTTTCGGCTTCTGGAACGGAATGCGTGGCATGCGCTCGCCTTCTCCCTACTTCGAGTACAGCTCGACGATGAGCTGCTCGGCCACCGGAATCTGGATGTCTTCGCGCAGAGGCAGGCTCCGCACGGTGCCCTTCTTGCCCTCCACGTCGAGATCGAGCCACTGCGGCGTCTGCGCCCGGCCCCCGCCGAGGTTGTCCTCGAGGCGCGGGCCCTGCTTGGAGTTCGGGCGCAGCGCCACCACGTCGCCCACCTTCACGAGCAGGGACGGGATCGACACCTTGCGGCCGTTCACCTGGAAGTGGCCGTGGGCGACCATCTGCCGCGACTCGCGCCGCGACGTCGCAAAGCCCAGGCGGTGCACCACGTTGTCCAGGCGCAGCTCGAGGAGCCGGAGCAGGTTCTCGCCCGTCACACCCTTTTCGCGCTCCGCCCACTGGAAGTACTTGCGGAACTGCGACTCCAGCACACCGTAGATACGCTTGCACTTCTGCTTCTCGCGCAGCTGCACGCCATAGGGCGTCAGCTTGCCGCGTTGGAGGCCGTGCTGGCCGGGCGGATAGTTCCGCCGCTCGATGGCGCACTTGTCGGTGAAGCAGCGCGTCCCCTTGAGGAACAGCTTCATACCCTCACGCCGGCACAACCGGCACTTCGCCTCGCGATACCGGGCCATCGTCGATCTCCTCTACACTCGCCGCCGCTTCGGCGGGCGGCACCCGTCGTGCGGAATCGGCGTCACGTCGCGGATGGCGCTGATCTCCAGGCCCACCGCCTGCAGCGAGCGGATGGCGGCTTCGCGCCCCGCTCCCGGCCCCCGCACGAACACTTCGACCTGTTTGAGCCCGAACTCCATGGCCTTGCGCGCGGCGATCTCGGCCGCCGTCTGCGCGGCGAAGGGCGTCGACTTGCGCGAGCCCTTGAAGCCGGCGCTGCCCGCGCTCGACCACGACACCACGTTGCCCGTCTTGTCGGTGAGGGTCACGATGGTGTTGTTGAAGGTGGCCTGGATGTGCGCCACGCCCGTGCGCACCTCGCGCTTCTCGCGCTTCTTGCCGCCCTTCTTCTTCGGAGCGGGCTTGTCTGCCTGGGGATCTGCCATCGTCTACGCTCCCGGTCGCTTCGCCGCCGGCGCCGCTGCGGCGGCCGTGGGCTTCTTCTTGATCATCACGCCCTTGCTCGGGCCCTTCCGCGTGCGCGAGTTCGTGTGCGTGCGCTGCCCCCGCACGGGCAGGCCCCGGCGGTGACGGATGCCGCGGTAGGCGCCGATGTCCATGAGCCGCTTCACGTTCATCGACACCTCGCGGCGCAGGTCGCCTTCGACCTTGTGCTCGCGCTCGATGATGTCGCGCACGCGCGCCGTCTCCTCGTCCGACCAGCCCTTCACGCGCTTGTTCGGATCGATGTTCGCCTTCGCGAGGATGCGCTTGGCGGTGACGGTGCCGATGCCGTAGATGTACGTGATCGCCACTTCGCCCCGCTTGTCGCGCGGAAGATCGATACCCGCCACTCGTGCCATGCCCGCCTCCGTCCTATCCCTGCCGCTGCTTGTGCCGCGGGTTCTTGCAGATGATCCGCGTCACGCCCTGGCGTTTGACGATCTTGCAGTTCTCGCAGCGCGTCTTCACCGATGGTCGAACCTTCATGCCGCTCTCCCTACTTGAACCGGTAAGTGATGCGGCCGCGCGTGAGGTCGTACGGCGACAGCTCGACCTTCACGCGGTCGCCGGGCAGGATGCGGATGAAGTTCATGCGCATCTTGCCGCTCACGTGGGCGAGCACGCGATGGCCGTTCTCGAGCTCCACGCGGAACATCGCGTTCGGCAGCGGCTCCACCACCGTGCCTTCCACCTCGATCGCGTCTTCCTTCGTCATGCGCCCGCGTTCACGCGCCCGCTCACGGAGCGCCCCGTGGTGCTCGTGAGCACCTCCGGTCCCGCCTCCGTGATGGCGATCGTGTGCTCGAAGTGCGCGGCGAGGCTGCCGTCCCTGGTGACCGCCGTCCAGCCGTCGTCCAGCACCTTGACCTCCCACGTTCCCATGGTGACCATCGGCTCCACCGCGAGCACCATGCCCGCTTTCAAAACGGGGCCGCGCCCGGGATCGCCGAAGTTCGGGATCTGCGGGTCCTCGTGCAATGCGCGGCCGATGCCGTGCCCGACGAACGCGCGCACGATGGAGAACCCGTGGGCCTCCACGTGCGTCTGCACGGCGTGCGAGACGTCGGAGAGGCGGCGGCCGGGCCGGCACTCGTTGATCGCGAGGTCGAGGCTTTCGCGGGTGACGTCGAGCAGCTGCTGCACCTTCGGGGGCACGTCGCCGACGGCGAGCGTGACCGCACAGTCCGCATAGTACCCATCCACGATACACCCGAGATCAAGGCCCACGATGTCGCCCTCGGCGATGCGCCGGCTCGCGGAGGGGATACCGTGCACGACCTCCTCGTTGATCGAGATGCAGACGGTGGCCGGGAATCCCCGGTAGCCCTTGAAGGCCGGCTTGGCACCACGGGCGAGGATGAACTCCTCCACGCCTTCGTCGATCTCCAGGGTGGACATGCCGGGCTTCACGGTGTCCCGCAGGCGATCCACGACACCAGCGAGGATGTGGCCCGCCGTCCGCATGAGCTCCAGCTCGCGTGGCGACTTGAGGTCGATCACGGCTGCGCCTGGGCGGCGGCGCGGATGGTGGCGCGGATGGCATCGATGGGGCCCTCGCCCCCCACGTGCACGAGGAGGCCGCGGTTCTTGTAATGCTCGAGCAGCGGCGCCGTCTGGCGCTCGTACACCTCGAGCCGATTCCGCACGGTGGCCTCGCTGTCGTCGGCGCGCTGGTACAGCTCGCCGCCGCACGCGTCGCACACGCCTGCGCGCCGGGAGGGGTTGGACACCACGTGGAAGGAGTGGCCGCACGCGCGGCACACCCGCCGCCCCGTGAGACGGCGCATCAGCTCCGGCGTGGAGACGTCGAAGTAGATGAGCGCGTCGAGGCCTCGTCCGAGGTCCTTGAGCAGCCGTTCGAGCGAGTCCGCCTGGGCGATCGTGCGGGGAAAACCGTCGAGGAGGAAGCCCCCCGCCGCATCCGGCTGCGCCAGCCGCTCACGCATGAGGCCGATGATCACCTCGTCGGGCACGAGGGCGCCGGAGTCCATGTAGCGCTTGGCCTCCACGCCCACCGGCGTGCGCGCGGCCACGGCTTCCCGCAGCATGTCGCCGGTGGCCATGTGCGGCACGCCCCACTCCCGCGCCAGCTCACGCGCCTGGGTGCCCTTGCCGGCGCCCGGGGGCCCGAGGAACGCGACACGCATCGTCAGCTTCTCCGCGCGAAGGCGCCGGAGCGCGTCTTGGACTTCTTGAGGAAGCCCTCGTAATTACGCATGAGCAGGTGCGATTCCATCTGGCGCACGGTGTCGAGGGCGACGCCCACCACGATGAGGAGACTGGTGCCGCCGAAGTAGAACGGCACGTTGAACCATCGAATGAGCATGTCCGGCAGCACCGAGATGAGAGCGAGGAAGAGCGCGCCCGGCAGCGTGATGCGCGTGAGGGTACGGTCGATGTACTCCGCCGTCTTCTTGCCGGGGCGGACGCCCGGGATGAAGCCGCCGTACTTCTTCATGTTGTCCGCAAGGTCGATCGGGTTGAAGACGATGGCGGTGTAGAAGTAGGTGAAGAAGATGATAAGGCCCATGTACAGCAGGGTGTACGTGAAGCGTCCCGGCGACATCGCGTCAGCGAACGCCTGCATCCAGGGATGCGGCACGAAGCGGGTGATGGTGGCCGGGAAGAGGATGAGGGAGGAGGCGAAGATCACCGGAATGACGCCCGCGGTGTTGATGCGCAGGGGGATGTGCGTGGACTGACCGCCGTAGACGCGACGTCCCACCACGCGCTTGGCGTACTGCACGGGGATCTTGCGCTGGCCCTCCTGCATGAGCACGACGGCGGCGGTGACCGCCACCATGGCCGCCACGATGATGAGGAAGGTGAACAGGCTCATCTCCCGGTTCACGATGAGCGTGTAGGACGCGAGGATCGCCGACGGCAGCCGTACCACGATGCCCGCGAAGATGATGAGGGAGATGCCGTTGCCGATGCCCTTCTCGGAGATCTGCTCGCCCATCCACATGATGAGCGCGGTGCCGGCGGTGAGCGTGATCATGGTGAGCAGGCGGAAGCCCCAGCCCGGATAGGGCACGATGGGGATGCCGTCCGGCCGCATCGACTCCAGGCCCACCGCGATGCCGATCGACTGCACGACGGAAAGGACGATGGTGCCGTACCGCGTGTATTGCGTGATCTTCTTGCGGCCCGCCTCGCCCTCCTTGGCCAGCCGCTCGAGGGTGGGAATGACCACGGTGAGCAGCTGCAAGATGATCGACGCGGAGATGTACGGCATGATCCCGAGCGCAAAGATCGACAGCCGGCGCAGGTTGCCGCCGGAGAAGAGGTCGACCATGCCGAGGAGCGTGTTCTGCGCCTCGTCGAACACGCGCGCGAGCGCCTCGCCGTCGATGCCCGGCGTGGGCACGTGGGCGCCCATCCGATAGGCAATGAGGAGCACCGCCGTGATGATGATGCGGCGCTTCAGCTCCGGGATCTTGAAGACGTTCTGGAAGCTCTTGAGATTCTCGAGCACTACGACAACACCTCGATGCGGCCGCCCCGGGCCTCGATCTTCTGCCGCGCTCCCGCACTGACGGCGTGCGCCTTCACGGTGAGCGCATGCCCGATGTCGCCCGTGCCCAGGATCTTCACGAGCCCGCGCTGGCCGTTCTTGACGAGGCCGGCCTTCACGAGGCCCTCCGGGTCCACCACGCTGCCCGCCTCGAAGACGGCCAGCGACTTCAGATTGACGACGGCATACTCCGTCTTGCCCCCGTAGGGCAAGAAGCCGCGCTTGGGAATGCGCCGGTAGAGCGGCATCTGCCCGCCCTCGAACCCGGCCCGCTTGCCGCCGCCCGAGCGCGCGTGCTGGCCCTTGTGGCCCTTGCCGGACGTCTTGCCGTGCCCGGACGAGGGACCGCGGCCCACCCGCTTGCGTGATTTGTTGGACCCCGCCGCCGGGCGCAGCTCGTTAAGCTTCATCACTCACCTGCAGCACGTGCGGCACTTTCGCGATCATCCCGCGGACGGTCACGTTGTCGTCGTGCGTGACGAACTGGTTGATGCGGCGCAGGCCGAGCGCCTTCACGGTCGCCTCCTGCCTGGGGCTCAAGCCGATGATCGACTTGCGCAGCGTGATCCTAAGCTTCTTGCCGGGCACCGGCCGCCTCCTCCGCCACGTTGCTCTCGTTGCTTCTTCGCCGCGCCGCGTGCAGATCTTGAAGGCGCTTGATCCGGCGCAGGGCGTCGATGGTCGCCTTCAGCACGTTGTGCGGGTTGTTGGAGCCGAGCGTCTTGGTGAGGATGTCCTGCACGCCCGCCGCCTCCAGCACCGGCCGCACCGCACCCCCCGCGATGACCCCCGTCCCCGGCACGGCGGGCTTGAGAAACACACGCCCGGCCCCGAAGTGCCCGGTGATCTCGCACGGGATGGTGGTCTCCCGCAGCGGCACGAAGATCAGATCCTTCTTCGCGTGCTCGACCGCCTTGCGGATGGCCTCGGGGACTTCGTGCGCCTTCCCGAGTCCCACCCCCACGTGGCCACGCCCGTCGCCGACGACCACGAGCGCCGTGAACGAGAATCGCCGGCCGCCCTTGACGACCTTGGCCACCCGGTTGATGGACACCACCCGGTCATTCAACTCCAGCACGCTCGGATCAATCTTCGCTTCTGCCACTCAGTCTCTCCTGGTTTGTGTTACTGAATCAGTCCCGCTACCGCAACCGGCAGGGCCGATCAAAAGGGTGCAGATGCTAGGCGGCGACGAGTGACGACTGAGGCGTACGCCGCGTACGCCGCAGGGAGGAACGAGGAGCCAACGACGCAGATGCGCCCTTTTCATCGGCCCGTTCAAAAGGCCAGCCCGCCGGCGCGCGCGGCGTCGGCCAGCGCCTTCACCCGCCCGTGATACTTGTAGCCGCCGCGATCGAAGACGACCGACTGGATGCCGCCCGCCTTCGCCTTCTCCGCGAGCAGCTCGCCCACGGCCTTGGCCGCCGCCACGTTGCCGCCGCTCTTGTGCTTCCCGCGGAAGTCGGCGCTGCGGCTGTCGGTCATGAGCACCGTGCGCCCGCTGTCGTCGTCGATGAGCTGCGCATAGATGTGGCTCGCGCTGCGGAACACCGCCAGGCGCGGGCGCTGCGCCGAGCCGCGCACCCACCGCCGCAGCCGATGATGCCGCTTCTCCCGCGGGCCCCGCCGGTCCTTGGTGATCACTTCGCGCCCGCCTTCTTGCCGACCTTGCGCCGGATGACTTCGTCGGCGTACTTGACACCCTTGCCCTTGTACGGATCCGGCTTGCGCAGGGAGCGCAGCTTGGCCGCCGTCTCGCCCAGGAGCGCCTTGTCGGCGCCCCGCAGGGTGATGGCGGTCTGCTTGTCGATCTCCGCCGTGATGCCCTCCGGCAGCCCGAAGATGACGGGATGCGAGTAGCCGAGCGCGAGCTGGATATTGCGCCCCTGCAGCTGCGCCCGGTACCCGATGCCGATGATGTCGAGCCTCCGCTCGAAGCCGTCCTTCACGCCCGTGACCATGTTGGCCACCAGCGAGCGTGTGAGCCCGTGCAGCGCGCGCACCTGGCGCTCCTCGTTGTCGCGCGCGATGACGAGGATGCCGTTGTCGACGGACGCGGAGAGGCCGGCGGGGACGGGCTGTCTGAGCTTGCCCTTGGGCCCCTCCACGCTCACGCCGGTGGTGTCGATCTGGATCTTGACGCCCTGCGGAATGGGAATCGGTTTCCTGCCGATGCGTGACATGTCAGCCCCTTACCAAACGTAGGCGAGGACTTCGCCGCCGACCTTCTGCTTGCGGGCATCGCGGCCCGTCACCACGCCGCGCGAGGTCGACACGAAGGCGACGCCCATGCCGGCGAGGATGGTCGGAATCTTGTCGTGCGTCACGTACACGCGCCGGCCCGGCGTGGACACCCGCACCAGGCCCGAGATCATCTTCTCGTTGGCGGCGCCATACTTGAGGTAGACGCGCAGCATCCCCTGCTTCTTGTCCTCCAGAAGACGGAAGTTCTTGATGAACCCTTCTTCCTTCAGCAACTCCGCGATTCGGACTTTCAGCTTCGAGGACGGGATGTCGCACTTCTCGTGCTCGGCCCTGCTCGCGTTGCGGATGCGCGTGAGCATGTCGGCGATGGGATCGGTGCGCATGGCCTACCAGCTCGCTTTCGTGACGCCCGGCACCTCGCCCTTGAGGGCGAGCTCCCGGAAGCACAGCCGGCACATCTGGAACTTGCGGATGTAGGCGCGGGGACGGCCGCACAGCTTGCAACGCGTGTAGGCGCGCGAGCTGAATTTCGGCGGCCGCTGCGACTTGACGATGAGCGAGGTCTTTGCCATACGCTACAGCTCCCTATCCCTGAACGGCATGCCGAGATGCGTGAGGAGGGCCTTGGCCTCCTCGTCCGTCCGCGCCGTCGTCACGATGATGATGTCCATGCCCCGGATCTTGTCGATCTTGTCGTACACGATCTCCGGGAAGATCAGCTGCTCGCGCAGGCCGAGCGCGTAGTTGCCCCGGCCGTCGAAGCCCTTGGGCGGCACGCCCTTGAAGTCACGCACGCGGGGGAGCGCGATGCTGATGAGGCGGTCGAGGAACTCGTACATGCGGGCCGCCCGCAGCGTCACCTTGGCGCCGATGGGCACGCCCTCGCGCAGCTTGAAGTTGGCGATCGACTTCTTGGCGCGCGTCACCACCGGCTTCTGCCCGCTGATGGCCTGCAGATCGGCGGTGGCGAAATCGAGGATCTTGGCGTTGTCCCGGCCCTCGCCCACGCCCATGTTGATGACGATCTTGTCCAGGCGCGGCACCTGGAAGACGTTGGTGTACCCGCGCTCCTTCATGAGGGCGGGGATGACCGTCTTCGCGAACGTCTCCTTCAGGCGCGGCGGGACCTTCCCCGTGCCCTTGGGCCGTCCCGTCGTGATGGGGCCCGTCGGCGGCGCCGTCTTGTCCTTGCGCTGCTGGGCCTTCGCCGCCGGCGCCGCTTTGGCGGCCTGGGGCTTCGGGGCGGGCGCGTCTGCTTTGGCCATGGTCTTAACCCTTGTCGATCGATTCCCCGCAACGCTTGCACGTGCGGACTTTTCGCCCGTCGGCGAGGAGCTTGATACCGGTACGCGCGGGCTTGTCGCAGCGCGCGCACACGAGGAGCACGTTGGAGAGGGCGAGGGGGCCTTCCCGCTCGATGATGCCGCCCTGCCGCAGCTTCTGGGTGGGACGCTGGTGCTTCTTGATCATGTTGACGTGCTCGACGAGCACGCGCCCCTTGTCCATGAGCACGCGCAGGACCTTGCCGCGTTTGCCGCGCTCACGGCCCGCGATGACGCCCACCGTGTCGCCCCTTCGCACGTGACTGACGGTCTGCACACTGCGCATCAGATGACCTCGGGCGCGAGCGAGATGATCTTCGTGAACTGCCGCTCCCGCAGCTCGCGCGCCACGGGACCGAAGATACGGGTGCCGACGGGATTCTCGTCCGCCTTGATGAGCACCACCGCGTTGCGGTCGAAGCGGATGTAGGAGCCGTCCTTGCGGCGCACTTCCTTCACCGTGCGCACCACCACCGCGCGCGCCACCTCACCCTTCTTCACGGTGCCGTCGGGCGCGGCCTCCTTGATGGCCACGATCACGGTGTCGCCCAGGGACGCGTAGCGCTTGTTGGAGCCGCCCATGACCCGGATGCACTGCACCTTCTTGGCTCCCGAGTTGTCGGCCACGTCGAGCATCGAGCGGTTCTGGATCATCGCCTAGGACACGCGGCTCAGGATCTTGCGGATCCGCCAGCGCTTCTCCTTGGACAACGGCCGCGTCTCCTCGATCTCGACGCGATCCCCCACCTTGCTCGCGTTCTCCTCGTCGTGCGCCTTCAGCTTCTTGGACATGCGGATGACGCGCTGGTACTGAGGATGGCGGTACACCCGCTCGATCTTCACCACCCGCGTCTTCTGCATGGCGTCGCTCACCACGACGCCCTCCCGGCTTTTCCGCTCGCCCACTGGCCCCTATCCTTTCTTCGTCTTCGCCGGCTTCGGCTTCTTCTTGGCCGTCGCCGCCCGCGGCGCCTTCGAGGGCTTCGTCGCCCCCGCCGCCTTCTTCTTCACGCCCGCCGCCTTCTTCTTCTCCGCGCGCGGCGCCGCCTTGGGCTCCGCCGCGGTGACGGGGGCGGTGAGGACAGGAGCCGCCACGCCCTGCTCTCTCAGGATCGTGTACCCACGGGCGAGATCCTTGCGCGCGTGATTGACCCGCGCCGGATTCTTCGCCACGCCCATCGAGAGCTGGAATCGCAGGTTGAAGATCTCCTCCGATAGCTCGCGCACCTTCTGCTGCACTTCGTCACCGGAGAGATCGCGCCACTTCGCCGCCTTCATTCGATGGCCCCTCGCCCGTCCTGTTTAGAGGCTGCGCGTGCGCGTCACGAACTTGGTGGCGATGCCGAACTTCTGCGCCGCCGTGCGAAACGCTTCCTTCGCCACGTCTTCCGTCGCGCCTTCCATCTCGTAGAGGATGCGGCCCGGCTTCACCACCGCCACCCACTCCTCCGGATTGCCCTTGCCCTTGCCCATCCGCGTCTCCGCCGGCTTCTTCGTCACCGGCTTGTCGGGGAAGATGCGGATCCACACCTTGCCGCCGCGCTTGAGGCTGCGCGTGAGGGCGACGCGCGCTGCCTCGATCTGGCGGTTGGTCACCCACCCCGGCTCCAGCGCCTTCAGCCCATACTCGCCGAAGGCGAGCGTGGAGCCGCGCTGGGCCTTGCCCTTCATGTTGCCCCGCTGGGCCTTGCGATATTTGACGCGCTTGGGCATCAGCATCGAGGGAGCCCCTTACGCTTCCGCCGCGGGCTTGGCCAGCACTTCGCCCTTGAAGATCCACACCTTCACGCCGATGGTGCCGGCGGTGGTGTGCGCGGTAGCCTGGCCGTAGTCGATGTCGGCGCGGATGGTGTGCAGCGGCACGCGGCCGTCGCGGTACCACTCGCGCCGCGCGATCTCACCGCCGCCGAGGCGACCCGAGCACGCGATGCGGATGCCGTCCGCGCCCAGGCGCAGGGCGGAGGTGACCGCCTTCTTCATGGCGCGGCGGAAGGCCACGCGCTTCTGCAGCTGCAGGGCCACGTTCTCGGACACGAGCTGGGCGTTGAGCTCGGGATGGATGACCTCTTCGATGTTGAGGTAGATCTCCTTGCCCGTGCGCAGCTGCAGCTCCGCCTTCAGCTTCTCCACTTCCGAGCCCTTGCGGCCGATGATGATGCCGGGGCGCGCGGTGAAGATCGTGATGCGCGCGCGATTGGCCGAGCGCTCGAGGTCGATCTTCGCGATACCCGCGTGGTAGAGCTGATCCTTGATGAAGCGGCGGATCTTGACGTCTTCGTGCAGCAGGTTCGCGTACTGCTTGGTGGCAAACCACCGCGAGCTCCACGTGCGCGTGGAGCCGAGGCGGAAGCCGATCGGATGCGTCTTCTGGCCCATCGCCTATCTCGTCTCCTTGGACTTCGGGGTGCGCGCGGCCGGCTTCTTGCCGGACGCCCTCGTGGCCGTCGCCCGCCGCGCGGGCGGAGCCGCCTTCGTCGCCGGGGCCGGGGCCGCGGCAGGGACGCTCACGAGCGTGCGGCGCGACACCGCCCGGCGCCGCGGGATGTGCGCCACCGCGCGGCTGCCGTTCGTCTCGTCGCTCACCCCGATGGTGAGGTGGCTGGTGCGGTGCTTGATGAAGAAGGCGCGCCCCATCGCGCGCGGCTGCACGCGCTTCATGGAGGGCCCGCCGTCGGCGATCGCCTGCACCACCCGCAGGTCGTCCAGGTTACGCATCTGGAAGTTGTGCTCGGCATTCGCGACCGCCGAGCGCAGCACCTTCTCGATGAGCCGAGCCGCCGCGCGCGGCGTGAACTCCAGGGTGGCGAGGGCCTCCCCCACCGGCCGGTTGCGGATCTGGTCGAGGACGAGCCGCGCCTTGCGGGCGGACACGCGGACGAAGCGGGCGCGGGCGACGGCGAGCATCAGCCTACGCCTTCCCCGTGGGCGAGGTGGAGGCCTTCTCCGAGGAGCCGTGCGCCTTGAACGTGCGCGTGAGCGCGAACTCGCCGAGGCGATGACCGACCATGTTCTCCGTGACGTAGACGGGGATGAACTTGCGGCCGTTGTGCACGGCGAGCGTGTGTCCCACGAACTCGGGCGAGATCGTCGAGCGCCGCGCCCACGTCTTGAGGACCTTCTTCTGGCGCGTGCGGTTGAGCTCTTCGATGCGCCCGTAGAGCTTCTCGTCGATGTACGGCCCCTTCTTGAGCGAACGTCCCATCCTCGGCTCCTATTTCTTCTTTCGCCGCGTCACGATCATGGAATCCGAGGGTCGGGCGCCCCGCCGGGTCTTGTAGCCCTTCGTGGGCTTGCCCCACGGCGTCATCGGATGATTGCCCTTGCCCTTGCCCTCGCCGCCGCCCATGGGGTGGTCGACGGGGTTCATCACGGTGCCGCGCACGGTGGGCCGGAACCCCTTCCAGCGCACGCGCCCCGCCTTGCCCACGGACACGTTCTCGTGGTCGAGATTGCCCACCTGCCCGATGGTGGCCATGCATTCGAGGGCCACGCGCCGCACCTCGCCCGAGGGCAGCTTGAGGGTGGCGCGGTCGCCTTCCTTGGCGAGCAGCTGCGCCTGGGCACCCGCGCTGCGACACATCTGGGCGCCGCGGCCCGGCTGCAGCTCCACGTTGTGCACGAGGGTGCCCACGGGGATGTTGCGGATGGGCAGCGCGTTGCCGGGCAGGATGTCCGCCTGCGGCCCCGACATCACCACGTCGTCCACCTTGATCCCGTTGGGCGCGATGATGTACCGCTTCTCGCCGTCACGATAGAAGAGCAGCGCCAGCCGCGCCGACCGATTGGGATCGTACTCGATGGCGGCCACGCGGGCGGGAATGCCCGGCTTGTCACGCTTGAAGTCGACCTCGCGCAGCATGCGCTTGTGGCCCCCGCCGCGATGGCGGACCGTGATGCGCCCGGCCCCGTTGCGGCCGTTGGTGCGCGTCTTCGGCGTGAGCAGGCTCTTCTCCGGCGTCGACTTGGTGATCTCCTCGTACGTGAGGTACGTGAGATACCGCCGCGCGGGCGACGTCGGCTTGACGGTGCGGATTCCCATGCCTCTACGCCCCCTCGACGAGATCGATCGTGTGTCCGGGTGCAAGCGTCACGATGGCCTTCTTCCAGTCCGCACGCCGGCCCTGGTGACGGCCCATGCGCTTGAGCTTTCCCTCGAAGGAGGCGGTGCGCACGGCGGCCACCTTCACGTTGAAGACGCTCTCCACGGCGGCGCGGATCTCCACCTTGTTGGCGTCGGGCCGCACGCGGAAGGCCACCGTGTTCTGCTCTTCCTTCTGGCGCATGCTCTTTTCCGTCATGAGCGGCCTGATGAGCACTTCGCGGGGATCCCGGCTCATTGTGCGAGCGCCTCCTCGAGCGCGAGCAGCCCCGCCCGCTCGAACACCACGTGCGCGGCGCGCAGGAGCTGGTAGACGGACACGTGGCTCGGCGTCTCCACCGTGAGCCACGGCACGTTGCGCGCGGCGCGGGCGACCTCGTCCCCCAGCGTCTGCACGACGACGAGCGTGGGCGCCTGCGACAGGCCGAGGCCCGCGAGCGCCGTCACCAAACTCTTCGTCTTGCCGCCCTCGGCGGCGATCGATTCCACCACCATCAGCTCGCCGGCGCCCAGCTTGGAGGCGACGGCGGCGCGGAGCGCCTCACGGCGCATCTCCCGCGGCATGGCCTTGTCGTAGCTGCGCGGGGTGGGCCCGAAGGGCTTGCCGCCGCCCTTCCACTGCGTGGCGCGGATGGAGCCCTGCCGCGCGCGCCCCGTCCCCTTCTGCTTCCACGGCTTGCGCCCGCCGCCCGAGACCTCGCTGCGGCCCTTGGTGTCGTGGGTGCCCGCGCGACGATCGGCGAGCTCCCGCACCACCGCCTGGTGGAGCAGCGGCACGCGCACCTCGGTGCCGAAGACCTCCGCCTTCAGCTCCAGCGAGCCCTTCTCCTTGCCCTTGCCATCCAGGACCTTCACGGTCGGCATTATTTCCTGCCCGCGGCTTTCTCGGGCTTGGCGGGCACCGTGCCCTGCGGCTTCGTGGTCTTCACGCTCTTGCGCACGAGAACGACGGAGCCGTTGGCTCCCGGCAGCGCACCGCGGATGAGGAGCAGGTTCTGCTCCGGCAGCACGCGCGCCACCGTCACGTTCAGCACCGTGCGCTGGTCGCCGCCCATCCGGCCCGGCAGGTGGTGGCCCGGCCACACACGCGACGGATCGGACGAGGCGCCGATGGAGCCGGGGGCGCGATGGAACATCGAGCCGTGCGACTGCTCGCCCCCCTTCCAGTGGTAGCGCCGCACGCCGCCCTGGAAGCCCTTGCCCTTCGTCACGCCCACCACGTCGACGAACTCGCCCGCCGCGAAGAGATCGACGCCGATCGTCTGCCCCACCTCGTACGGCTTCTCCGGCTTGTCCAGCCGGATCTCGCGCAGGACGCGCGTGGGGGCGACATTCGCCTTCTTGAAGTGGCCGGCCTCCGGCTTCGACATCTTCTTCTTGTTCGCCTCGAACCCGAGCTGCAGGGCGTCGTAGCCATGCCGCGCCTTCGTGCGCACGGCCACGATCGTGTTCGGCGCCGCCTGCACCACGGTGACGGGAATGTGGTTGCCGTCGTCCCCGAAGATCTGCGTCATCCCGACCTTGCGGCCGATCAATGCTTCTTTCCTTGCCATGGCTCGCGGGTCCCTTTAGAGCTTGATCTCGACGTCGACGCCGGCGGGCAGATCGAGCTTCATGAGCGAATCGACCGTCTGGGGCGTGGGGTCCACGATGTCCAGCAGCCGCTTGTGCGTGCGCATCTCGAACTGCTCGCGCGACGTCTTGTCCACGTGCGGGGAGCGCAGCACCGTCCACCGGTTGATCATGGTGGGGAGGAGCACGGGACCGGCCACACGCGCGCCCGTGCGGCGCACCGTCTCCACGATCTCCTTCACGGAGCGGTCGAGGAGGCGATGGTCGTACGCCTTGAGGCGGATGCGGATCTTCTGATCGGCGGCGAGGGTCACCATGGCCTCAGTCCGCCACGATCTCGGTGACGACGCCCGCGCCCACCGTCCGCCCGCC
>JBBDXO010000161.1:0-3504 GCA_040902295.1 Candidatus Rokuibacteriota bacterium
GTGAGGGTGGCGATGTCCTCGAGCATGGCCTTGCGGCGGTCGCCGAAGCCCGGCGCCTTCACGGCGCAGGTGTGCAGCGTGCCGCGCAGCTTGTTGACGACCAGCGTCGCGAGCGCCTCACCCTCGACGTCCTCGGCGATGATGAGAAAGGGCTTGCCGGAGCGCGCCACCTGCTCGAGCAGCGGCAGCATGTCCTTCATCACGCTGATCTTCTTCTCGTGGATGAGCACGAGGGCGTCCTCGAGGATGACTTCCATCCGCTCGGCGTCCGTCACGAAGTACGGCGACAGGTAGCCGCGGTCGAACTGCATGCCCTCCACCACGTCCAGCACCGTCTCCGCCGACTTCGACTCCTCGACGGTGATGACACCGTCCTTGCCGACCTTCTCCATGGCTTCCGCGATCAGGGTGCCGATCGTCTTGTCGTTGTTCGAGGCGATGGTGGCGACCTGCGCGATTTCCTTCTTGTCCTTCGTCGACTTGGAGAGCTTCTTGAGCTCTTCCGTGACGGCGTCGACCGCCTGCTCGATGCCCCGCTTGAGGCCCATCGGGTTGGCGCCCGCGGTGACGTTCTTCAGACCCTCGCGGAAGATGGCCTGGGCGAGCACGGTAGCCGTGGTGGTGCCGTCACCCGCGATGTCGGAGGTCTTGGACGCGACTTCCTTGAGCATCTGCGCGCCCATGTCCTCGTAAGGGTCCTTGAGCTCGATCTCCTTGGCGACGGTGACGCCGTCCTTGGTGATCGTGGGGCTGCCGAACTTCTTGTCGAGGACGACGTTGCGGCCCTTCGGACCCAGCGTGGCCTTGACGGCGGCCGCCATGATGTTCACGCCGCGGAGCAGGGCGCTCCGGGCTTCTTCGTCGAATTTCAGCTGCTTCGGCATGGATCGGTTCCCTCCCTGGGAATTCGGTAAGTGGTGTTACTCGAGGATGGCGAGAACGTCTTCTTCGCGGAGGATGAGGTAGTCTTCCCCGTCGATCTTCACTTCGTTGCCGGAGTACTTGCCGAAGAGGATGCGGTCACCCGTCTTGACGTCCAGCGCGATGCGCTTGCCGTCGTCGGCCACCTTGCCGTTGCCGGCGGCGACGACCTTGCCGCGCTGGGGCTTCTCCTTGGCGGTATCCGGGATGATGATCCCGCCGATCTTCTCTTCGCCGCTGTCGTCCTCGCGCTTGACGAGGATGCGGTCGTGCAGGGGACGCACTTTCATATTCCCTTTGCCTCCGTGATGTGTGGTAGACGCTTGCTCGGGTCTGGTCGCGGTCTTTGTCGCCATGGGCGCCTCACTTGACTATTAGCACTCGTTTGGAGCGAGTGCTAATATAGCCGCGCTTCCCGGCCGGATCAAGAGAAAAATCAAGGGGCCATAAATGCCAAAACACATCTTAGTTTCCAATGTGTTGCCTCAGGAGGCACGCGCCCTGATCCCCCGGGATATCGACGTCGACTACCACGATTCCGACGTCGCTCTCACCAAAAGTGAGCTCATCCGGCGGCTGGGCGGCAGGGATGGGCTCATCTGCCACATCATCAGCACCATCGACGACGAGGTGCTGGCGGCGGCCCCCACGCTCAAGGTGGTGTCCAACGTCGCCGTCGGCTTCAACAACATCGACGTGGCCGCCGCGCGCAGGCGCTCGGTGGTGGTGACGAACACGCCCGACGTGCTGACGGAGACGACGGCGGACTTCGCGTGGGCGCTGCTCATGGCGGCCGCGCGGCGCGTGGTGGAAGCGGACGCCTTCGCCCGCGGCGGTCACTGGCAGCGATGGCAGTGGGACCTGCTGTGGGGCCAGGACGTCCACGGCAAGACGCTGGGCATCCTGGGCTTCGGCCGCATCGGGCGCGCGGTGGCGCGGCGCGCGCGCGGCTTCAACATGCGCGTGCTCTACCACGACTCCGTCCGGTGCGACGAGGCCACCGAGCGCGAGGTGCGGGCCGCGTACACCGACCCCGAGACCCTGCTGCGCGAGTCGGACTTCGTGAGCCTGCATACCTTGTTCACGCCGGAGACGCGGCACCTCATCAACGAGCGGACGCTGCGCCAGATGAAGAAGACGGCCATCCTCGTCAACGCCGCGCGCGGCCCCATCGTGGACGAAGCGGCCCTCGTGCGGGCGCTATCGGAGGGCTGGATCGCGGGCGCCGGCCTCGACGTCTTCGAGGAGGAGCCGAAGATCCATCCCGGCCTGGCGCCGCTGCCGAACGTCGTCCTCGCGCCGCACATCGCGAGCGCCTCCTTCGATACGCGGCTGGCCATGGCCACCCTCGCCGTCCGCAACTGCCTGGCCGTCCTCGACGGTGCCCCCGCCATCACCCCGGTGTCGTGAGCGCGCCCGTCCCCCCGCTGCTCGCGCTGCAGGATGTGTCCAAGCGCTTTGCGGCCGACCGGCCCGCGGCCGTCGACGGCCTGTCGTTCACCCTGGAGCGGGGCCATATCCTGGCGCTGCTGGGTCCGTCGGGGTGCGGCAAGACGACGACGCTCCGGCTCATCGCGGGCTTCGAGGCCCTCGACGAGGGCCGGGTGTCGATCGCGGGCGCCGTGATCGCGAGCGCGGGGGGAATCGGCGTGCCGCCGGAGGAGCGCGGCGTGGGCGTGGTCTTCCAGGACTATGCCCTCTTCCCGCATCTCAGCGTCGAGGACAACGTCGGCTTCGGGCTGCGCCGCCGGCCGCGCGCGGAGCGCGCGATCCGCGTGCGCCAGATCCTCGACCTCGTCGGCCTCACCGACTTCGCCCGCCGCTTTCCCCACGAGCTGTCGGGCGGGCAGCAGCAGCGGGTGGCGGCGGCGCGCGCGCTGGCGCCCGCGCCCGCCCTCCTCCTGCTGGATGAGCCCTTCTCGAACCTCGACGCGGACCTGCGCGCGCAGATGCGCGACGAGGTCGAGAAGATCCTGCGCGCCACCAACACGACGGCCATCTTCGTGACGCACGACCAGGAGGAGGCCTTCACGATCGCCGACGAGGTGGGCGTGCTCAACCGCGGCCGGCTCGAGCAGCTCGGACCCCCGGAGACGATCTACCACCACCCCGCCACGCCCTTCGTCGCCGAGTTCGTGGGGGCGGCGGACTTCCTGCCCGGGCTGGTGACGGCGGGCGGCATCGTGACGGAGATCGGCACTTTCGACAACGTGGAGGGCCGGGAGCCGGGGGAGAAGGTGAAGGTGATGATCCGGCCCGACGACGTCACCTTCGTGCCGGATACCGCCGGCGACGCGGTGATCGTGCGCCGCGACTTCCGCGGGCCGGAGACGCTCTACTCGCTGGCCCTGCCCTCGGGCCACCGCGTGCACTCCTCGCAGCCATCGTCAGCCGCCTTCGTCAAGGGCACGCGCGTGCGGCCGGAGGCGCACGTGCTGCACGTGGTGACCTTCCCCGCCTCCTGGCGGTGATCATTCATGACCGGTGCACGCGGCGGCGGCGAGTCGTGTCACCGGCCGGGGCGCTCTTCGGGGTGCGAGGACCACGAGGATGGTGGCCGAATCGGACCGAGGATCACTGGGC
>JBBDXO010000162.1:0-3904 GCA_040902295.1 Candidatus Rokuibacteriota bacterium
ACGGGGCCGTACCGCCGCTCCTCGGCGCGGGCTCCATTGCGCGGGGTCGCGAGCCCGTTGACACCCCGGAGGCGACGACTTACCCTCAGGCGCGCGAGTCCCGACCTCACCTAACCGCCGAACTCTGGAGGACGAGTGGTGAAACTCCCAGTGAAGATGACGATCAACGGTCAGAGCTACAGCCACGAGGTCGAGGCGCGCCTGCTGCTCGTCCATTACATCCGTGAGCAGATCGGTCTGACGGGTACGCACGTCGGCTGCGACACCAGCCAGTGCGGCGCCTGCACCATCTCGATGAACGGGCAGGCGGTGAAGTCGTGCACGCTGTTCGCCGTGCAGGCGGACGGGGCGACCATCACCACCATCGAGGGGCTCGCCAAGAACGGCGACCTGCATCCGATCCAGATGGGCTTCTGGGAAAAGCACGGTCTGCAATGTGGCTTCTGCACGCCGGGCATGATCATGGCCGCCCAGCAGCTCCTGGAGCGCTATCCCACGCCGACGGAGGACCAGATCCGTCACCAGCTCGAGGGCAACCTGTGCCGCTGCACGGGCTACCACAACATCGTCAAGGCGATCCAGTGGGCGTCGGAACAAATGGCCGGAAAGAAGTGAGGCGCCGCCATGGCAACCACGGCTGAGCAACGGCTCTTCGGGAAGTCCATCAAGCGCCGGGAAGATCCGCGCTTCATCACCGGCCAGGGCCACTACACGGACGACCTCAAGCTGGCCGGCATGACCTACGCCGCCTTCGTGCGCAGCCCGCACGCGCACGCGCGCATTCGTTCCCTCGACACCGCGCGCGCCGTCAAGCACCCGGGCGTGGTGGCCGTCTTCACGGGCAAGGACATGACGGGCGTGAACTCACTGCCCTGCGGGTGGCTGCTGCCCGAGCTCAAGGTGCCGCCCCACATGCCGCTCGTCTCGGACGTGGCTCGTCACGTGGGCGATCCCGTCGCCGTCGTCATCGCGGAAAGCCAGGACGCGGCCCTCGACGCCGCCGAGCTGGTGGCCGTGGACTGGGAAGTGCTGCCCTCCGTCACCGGCACCGAGAAGGCGTCCGCGAAGGGATCGCCGCCGCTTCATGCGGTGGCGCCCGACAACGTCGCCTTCAAGTGGCAGATCGGCGACGCCGCCGCCACCGAGGCCGCCTTCAAGACGGCGGCGATGGTGGTGGGCAAGCGCATCATCAATCAGCGGCTGGTCGCCAACGCCATGGAGCCGCGCGCGTGCGTGGCGCGCTACGAGGACGCCACCGGCGACCTCACGCTGTGGGTGACCTCGCAGAACCCGCACGTGCACCGGCTGCTCATGACCGCCTTCGTGCTGAACATCCCCGAGCACAAGGTGCGCGTGATCGCCCCCGACGTGGGCGGCGGCTTCGGCTCCAAGATCTTCCTCTACAACGAGGAGACGGTGTGCTCGTGGGCCACGCGCAAGATCAAGCGGCCCATCCGGTGGACGTCCACGCGCCGCGAGGCGTTCCAGACCGACGCCCACGGCCGCGACCACGTGACCGACGCCGAGATCGCGATGGACAAGGACGGCAAGATCCTTGCCCTGCGCGTGAAGACCATCGCCAACATGGGCGCCTACCTGTCGACGTTCGCGCCCGCGGTGCCGACGTATCTCTACGCCACGCTGCTCAACGGCTGCTACACCATCGGCGCCATCCACGCGGACGTCACCGGTGTCTTCACGAACACCACCGCGGTGGACGCCTATCGCGGCGCCGGGCGGCCGGAGGCGGCCTACCTCATCGAGCGGATGATCGACGCGGGCGCCGCTGCGCTGAAGCTCGATCCCGCGGACGTGCGGAAGAGAAACTTCATCCCGAAGTTCAACACCCCGTACCAGACACCGGTGGCGCTCGCCTACGACAGCGGCGATTACCTGCCGTCGTTCAACAGGCTGCTCGCGATGCTCGACTACAAGAAGTTCCGCGCCGAGCAGGCGGAGGCGCGCAAGCAGGGCCGCCTCCTCGGCGTGGGCTTCTCCACGTACATCGAGGCGTGCTCCATCGCGCCCTCGAAGGTGGTGGGCCAGCTGGGCGCGCAGGCCGGCCTCTACGAGTCGGGGCAGGTGCGCGTGCATCCCACGGGCAAGGTGACCGTCTACACGGGCTCGCACTCGCACGGGCAGGGGCACGAGACGACGTTCGCCCAGCTCGCGGCGGACGAGCTGAGCATTCCCATGGACGACATCGAGATCGTGCACGGCGACACCGGCACCGTCGCCTTCGGCATGGGCACGTACGGCAGCCGTTCCGCCGCGGTGGGCGGCACCGCCATCCACATGTCGATCAACAAGATCAAGGAGAAGGGCAAGAAGATCGCCGCCCATCTCCTCGAGGCCTCGCCGGGCGACATCGAGTATGCCAACGGCCAGTTCCAGGTGAAGGGATTCCCCGGCAAGGCGGTGCCCTTCGCCCAGGTCGCGCTCACGGCGTACGTGCCGCACAAGTACCCGGAAGGCCTCGAGCCCGGCCTCGACGAGACGAGCTTCTACGATCCGTCCAACTTCACGTTTCCCTTCGGCGCGCACGCGTGCGTGGTGGAGGTGCTGCGGGAGACGGGCGAGGTGAAGATCCTCCGCTACCTCGCGGTGGACGACGTCGGCAACGTCATCAGCCCCATGATCGTGGACGGGATGGTGCACGGCGGCATCGCGCAGGGCGTGGCGCAGGCGCTCTGGGAGAGCGCCGTGTACGACGACGCCAGCGGCCAGCTCGTCACGGGCACCATGATGGACTACGCGCTGCCGAAGGCGGACATGCTGCCGATGTACGAGACCGACCGCACGGTGACGCCGTCGCCCGTCAATCCACTCGGCATCAAGGGCGCCGGCGAGACCGGCACCATCGCCGCCACCCCCGCCGTGATGAACGCCGTCGTCGACGCCCTCTCGCCGCTCGGCGTGGACCACATCGAATCAATGCCTCTCACCCCCGAGCGCGTCTGGAAGACCATCCAGGCGGCCGGGAAGGGAAAATAGGAAAGGCGCCGCCATGTACCCTGCCGCGTTCGAATATCACGCCCCCGCCACGGTGAAGGAAGCTCTCGGTCTGCTCGGCAAGCTCGAAGACGCCAAGATCCTCGCGGGCGGCCACAGCCTGGTGCCGATGATGAAGCTGCGCCTGGCGCAGCCCAAGCACCTCATCGACCTGCGCAAGGTGCCCGGTCTCACGACCATCAAGGAAGACGGCGGCATGATCGCCATCGGCGCCATGGCCACCTACTACGAGCTGGAGTCGTCGAAGACGCTCAAGGGCAAGTGCGCGGTGGTGTCGGAGACGGCGTCGATCATCGGCGACCCGCAGGTGCGCAACAAGGGCACGATCGGCGGCTCGCTCGCACACGCCGACCCCGCCGCCGACATGCCGGCCACTGTCATCGCCCTCGGCGCCGAGTTCGTGTGCGAAGGCCCCAAGGGCCGGCGCACGGTGAAGGTGGACGACTGGTTTCAGGGCCTGATGGCGACCGCACTCCGCGAGGACGAGCTGCTCGTGGAGATCCGCGTGCCGGCGCTCGCGGCGGGCACGGGGGCGGCCTACCTGAAGTTCCCGCACCCGGCCTCGCGGTTCGCGGTGGTGGGGGCGGCGGCCCTCGTCACGCTCGACAAGGAAGGCAAGTGCACGAAGGCTTCGGTGGGCATCACGGGCGCGGGCACTCACGCCGTGCGCGCGAAGACGGTCGAAGCGGCGCTGACCGGCAAGAAGCTGGATGCGGCGGCCATCGAGGCGGCGTCGCAGAAGGGTGCGGATGGCGTCGACGTGCAGGCGGACCTGCAGGGCTCCGTCGAGTACAAGTCTCACCTCTGCCGCGTCTTCACCCGTCGCGCGATCGAAGCCGCGGTTCAGCGGGCGAAGGCCTGACGTCAGTCGCGTGACTCCGGGCGCGGCGGA
>JBBDXO010000162.1:4004-23679 GCA_040902295.1 Candidatus Rokuibacteriota bacterium
CGCGGTTCAGCGGGCGAAGGCCTGACGTCAGTCGCGTGACTCCGGGCGCGGCGGAGGCGGGGCGGGCCTGGGGATGCTGCGACCACGTGGATGGTGGCCGCATCGGTCCGAGGGCGGCTGGGCTCCACCGCCACGCCTTGCCCGGTCCTAGTGAGTGGGAAACGGGTCTCAGCACCCCCAGGCCCGCCCCGCCTCCGCCGCGCCCTCGGTGAGCGGGCTGCTTCGATCTTCTCCGCTGTGATCGCGGGTGTTGTGCTGGCGGCGGGGTTTGCGCGGCGGATGGGGCGGCAGAAGCTGCTGCTCGTCTTGCACGGCAAGGCCGTGGTGCGGTGGAGTGTCGAGGCGGTGTTGCCGCATGTCGGCGATGTCGTCGTCGTGACCGGTCAGGATGATGCCGGTGTCCGCGAGGCGCTGGCCGGGCTGTCCGTTCGCTTCGCTGTCAATCCCCGGCCTCAGGAGGGGCAGGGCTCCTCCATCGCCACCGGCGTGCGGGCGCTGAAGCCGTGGACGGCGGCGGCGCTCGTGGCGCTCGGCGACCAGCCTCGGCTGCCGGCGTCGGTGATTCCGGCTCTGCTGGAGGCGCGCGCGCGGTCGGGCAAGGCGATCGTCACGCCCGTGTACGCGGGCACGCCGGGGACGCCGGTCCTGTTCGCTGCCGATGTGTTCCCCGAGCTCGCGGTGCTGACCGGCGATGCGGGGGCGCGCGGTGTGGTGGCCGCGCGGGCAGACCGGGTGGAGGCAGTGGCGGTGGAGTCGGCGATGCCGCTCGACGTGGACACGCCGGAGGACTTCGCGCGCCTTCATGTAAGATAAGCCTCCATGCGCGATGCGATCCGGAAGATCCAGTCGATGATGGAGTCCGCGGAGTACGTCACGGACGCCCCCGTCGCCACCTCGGTGCACCTGGCCCTTCAGCTCAAGAAGCCGCTGCTCATCGAAGGGCACGCCGGCGTGGGCAAGACCGAGGTGGCCAAGGTGATGGCGCGCGTGCTCAACACCAACCTCATCCGCCTGCAGTGCTACGAAGGCCTCGACGCCTCCACCGCGCTCTACGAGTGGAACTACCAGAAGCAGCTCCTGCACATCAAGCTCAGCGAGAGCTCGACGAAGGCCGTGAGCGACCGCGAGCACGAGATCTTCTCCGAGGAGTTCCTGCTGCGGCGGCCCCTGCTCCAGGCCATCAGCCAGCCCCAGGCGCCCGTGCTCCTGATCGACGAGATCGACAGGGCGGATCAGGAGTTCGAGGCCTTCATGCTCGAGGTGTTCTCGGACTGGCAGGTGACCATTCCCGAGATCGGCACCATCAAGGCCACGCATCCGCCCCACGTGATCCTCACCTCCAACCGCACGCGCGAGCTGTCCGATGCCCTGCGGCGCCGCTGCCTGTACCTCTGGATCGATTACCCGCCCTTCGACAAGGAGCTGCGCATCGTCGAGCGCAAGGTGCCCGGCATCAATACGCGCCTGGCGGCGGAGATCGCGCGCTTCATGGAGTCGCTGCGGCGGGTGCGGCTGTCGAAGGTGCCCGGCGTGGCGGAGACGCTCGACTGGGCGCAGGCGCTGGCGGGCCTGCACGCCGAGCACCTCGACGAGGAGATCGTCACGGAGACGCTCGGCTGCATCCTCAAGGATGCCGACGACATCAAGCGCTTCCGCGCCGAAGTGGGGAAGTCGGGGCTCGCGCCCTTCCTGCACGTCCCCGGCTAGCGTGGCCCCGCGCAATCTCGCGGCGGCGATGATCCGCTTCGCCGCCCTCCTGCGCCACCAGGGGCTGCCCGTCACCCTCGTGCACGTCACCGACGGCACGCGCGCCCTCGAACACCTGGACATCGCCGACCGCGACGAGGTCTACCTGGGGCTGCGCACGGTCTTCGTCACGCGCCCCGAAGAGATCCCCGCCTTCGACCGCTGCTTTGCGGCCTTCTGGCGCGCCGCCTCGGAGAACGACCGTGTCCAGCAGGCGCTCACGCCCACGCTGCCCGGGGAGGAGGCGGCCGGCGATGAGGCGGGGACGCCCAAGCAGCAGACGCTGTCTCTGGACGCGTGGGGCGAGATGGACCCCGACGCTGACGACGGCGACGAGCCGCTGAGCGTGCCCGCCGCCTCCGAGCAGGAGGCGCTCGCCGCCCGCGACTTCTCCACCTTCAGCGCCGAGCAGCTCGACGAGGTGTACCGGCTCACGGTGCTCATCGCGCGGCGGCTGGCGCGCCGGATCAGCCGGCGGCGGCGGCCCTCGCCGCGGCGGGGGCGCGTGGACCTGCGCCGCACGCTGCGGGCCAACCTCATGCGGGGCGAGATCATCGACCTGCGCTTCCGCCGCCGCAAGCAGCGCAAGGTGCGGCTGGTGCTCCTCTGCGACGTGTCGGGCTCGATGGACCTCTACAGCCGCTTCCTGCTGCAGTTCCTCTACGCGCTGCAGCGCGTCTTCGAGCGGGTGGAGACGTTCACGTTCTCGGTCCGCCTCACGCGCGTCACCGATCACCTGCGCGGCCGCTCGTATCGCGAGGTCCTCAAGCGTCTGGAGGAGGTGCGCGACTGGTCGGGCGGCACGCGCATCGGCGAGTCGCTCGCGGAGTTCAACCGCGGCTGGCCCTCGCTCGTCGACCGCCGCACCATCGTCGTGATCCTCTCCGACGGCTGGGACACCGGCGACCCCGAGCTGCTCGCCTCCGAGCTGCTGCGCATCAAGCGCCGCGCCGGGCGCGTCATCTGGCTCAACCCGCTCCTCGGCAACCCCTCCTACGAGCCGCTCACCCGCGGCATGGCGGCCGCGCTCCCTCTCGTCGACCACTTCGCCGCCGCCCACAACCTCGCCGCGCTCAGGGACCTCGCCGGCAAGCTGGCCCTGTAAGAAGGCCTGCCGCGGGCGCGGGGGCGACGAGGGCGCGCGCGCCGTCGCTTTCACGTGTGGCGAAGCGTATGATTGTGGCCGTGGCCGAACTCTTCGATCACATTGACGAATTGCGGCGGTCGGCGAAGAAGGTGGTCGTCGCCACGCTGGTGAACACGTCCGGCACCACGCCCCGCAAAGAGGGCGCGAGGATGGTGATCGGCGAGAGCGGCGCCATCCTGGGCTCGGTGACCATCGGCGGGTGCGTCGACGCGCAGGTGATCGAGGAGGCGGAGGGCGTCATGTCCACCATGCGCCCGCGCCTGCTGGAGATGAACCTCGGCGACGAGGAGGCGTGGGAGATCGGGCTCACGTGCGGCGGCGCCATCGAGGTCTTCGTGGAGCCGATCGCCTTCGAGGGTGACGGCGAGGCCGCCCGGCTGTACGAGCACGCGCAGGCGCACGCGCGCCGCGGCGGCCACGCGGCCATGGTGACGCGGCTGGATGCCCCCGGCGGCAAGCTGCTCGTCCTCGACACCGGAGTGGAGGAAGGCAGCCTCGGCGACCCCGCCCTCACCAGCCGGTTCGCGGCCGCCGCCCGCCAGGCGATGACGCGCGGCGGCTCGCACACGCTGGCGCTCGACGGCACGCGCGCCTTCATCGAGGTCATGGCCCCGCCCGCGCTGCTCCTCGTGGTGGGCGCCGGGCACGTGGCGATGCCGCTCACGCAGCTGGCGCGCACGCTCGGCTACCGCACGGCCGTGATCGACGGCCGGCCGCGCTTCGCCACGCGCGAGCGCTTTCCCGACGTCGACGAGCTGCGCATCGGCATTCCGTCGGAGCTGGTCACCGGGTATCCGTTCACGGCCGCCGCCTCGCTCGTCCTCGTGGCGCACGACTACAAGTACGACCTGCCCGTGCTCCGCCACGCCCTCGCCACGGAGATCGGCTACATCGGCATGCTTGGCTCGGCGCGACGGGGCGCGGCGATCCTCAAGCTCCTCGCCGAGGAAGGCGTGGACGAGGCGGCGCTCGCGCGCGTGCGCGTGCCCATCGGTCTCGACCTCGGCGCCCGCAGCGCGCCGGAGATCGCCCTCGCCGTGCTCGCCGAGATCCAGTGCGTCCGCGGCGGCGGCACCGGACAGCCGCTCAGCGTCAAGCGCCGGGCGGAGCGGGTGTCGTGAAGGCGATTGCCCAGCGCCGCGACACGGCGAGCGTGCAGGCGCTGACAGGCCGCGTGCTGTGCCACGACGTGCGAGACGCGGGCGGCAAGGTGGCGCTGCCCAAGGGCGCCCGGCTCGACGAGGCCGCCGCCGCGCGCCTGGTGGGCCTGCCGTGGGACGAAGTCCACCTCATCGCGCTCGATGCCGGGGACATCCACGAAGAGGACGCCGGGCAGCGGCTGGCGGCGGCCGTCGCCGGTGACGGCGTCGAGGTGAAGGGGTACACGGGCGGGCAGTGGACGCTGTCGGCGACGCGGCGCGGCCTGCTGCACGTGCGGGCGGAGGCGCTCACCGACGTCAACGCGCACGAGGGCATGTCGGTCTTCACGCTCTTCGGCGGACAGCCGGTGGAGCCGGGGGAGACGGTGGCCAAGGCCAAGGTGACCCCGCTCGCCATCGCGGAGGAGACGGTCGGCTCCGTGGAGCGCGTGGCGCGCGCCGCCGGCGGCGTGGTCTCGGTGGCCGCCTTCGCGCCGCACACGGTGGGCGTGGTTGCGCGCGAGAGTCTCGACGCCCGGCAGCGGGCGCGCTTCGAGGCGGCGCTGGCGCAGAAGGTGGACTGGTTCGGCAGCCGCCTGCTGCCCGTGCGCTACGCGGGCGCCACCGCGCGCGCGGTGGCGGACGATCTGGTGGCGCTGCGTGGCGAGGGCGCCGGCCTCCTCGTGGTGGCGGGGGCGAGCGCGCTCGATCCGCTCGATCCCGTCTTCGGCGGCCTGGCGCTGCTCGGCGCCCGCATGGAGCGGCACGGCGCGCCCGCGCATCCGGGCAGCCTGCTGTGGCTGGCGCGGTGGCATGAGGACGCCGTGCTCGGGATGCCGACGTGCGGGATGTTCTCGCAGGCCACGACCTTCGACCTCGTGCTCCCGCGCATCCTCGCGGGCGAGGCGGTCGGTAACCGTGAGCTGGCGGCGCTCGGTCACGGCGGTCTGCTGTCCCGCGAGATGGCCTACCGCTTCCCGCCCTATCGGGCCAACGTCGCGCGCGGCGAGCTGGAATGAGCGCGCCCGCCGCCGTCGTCTACAGCGACGCCATCCGGGAGCGCTGGCGCCGCCCGCGCTTCCGCGGCGAGCTGGCCGGCGCCACGGCCATCGCCGAGGACGTCAACCCGCTCTGCGGCGACCGGGTGCGCATGATGGTGGCGATGGAGGGCGGCATCGTCACGGCCGTCCGCTTCGTGGGCGACTCCTGCGCGATCTGCACGGCCTCGGCCGACGTGGCCGCCGAGCTGGCGCAGGGCCGGACGGCGGGAGAGGCGCGGGCACTGGGCGCGGGCGACGTGCTGGCGGCGCTGCAGTCGGACGTGCGGCCCACGCGCATGCGGTGCGTGACGCTGCCGCTGAGCGTGCTCGGCAAGGCGCTGGGGCCATGAGACTGGACGAGCAGACCCGCGGCGATTTTCCGATCCTGTCACGCACGGTCAACGGCCACCCGCTCGTGTATCTCGACTCGGCGGCCTCGAGCCAGAAGCCGCGGGCCGTCATCGAGGCGATGACGAAGTACTACGAGACCACCCACGCCAACGTGCACCGCTCCATTCACACGCTGGGCGAGGATGCCACCGAGCTGTACGAGGCGGCGCGGGACGCCGTGCAGCGGTTCATCGGCGCCGCCGCCCGCGAGGAGGTCGTCTTCACGCGCGGGACCACGGACGGCATCAATCTCCTGGCGGAGGGCATCGGGCGCACGCTGGCGGCGGGGGACGAGATCCTCATCACCGACATGGAGCACCACTCCAACGTGGTGCCGTGGCAGATGGCCGCGCGCGGGCGGGGGGTGGTGATCCGCTCCGTGCCCCTCGTGGGCGACGGCCTCCTCGATCTCGACGCCCTCGACCGGCTGCTCACGCCGCGCACGCGCGTGGTCGCGTTCACCCACGTGTCCAACGTGCTCGGCACGATCAACCCGGTGGCGCTCATCGCCGGCAAGGCACGCGCGGTGGGGGCCATCAGCGTGGTCGACGGAGCTCAAGCGGCGCCGCACATGCCGCTCGATATGTCTGCGCTGGGATGTGACTTTTACGTGTTCTCGTCCCACAAGATGCTGGGCCCCACCGGGATCGGCGTGCTCTGGGGCCGCGGGCCGGCGCTGGAGGCCCTGGAGCCGACCCGCGGCGGGGGCGAGATGATCAAGGAAGTGTGGGCCGACCGCGCGACGTGGAACGACCTGCCCTGGCGCTTCGAGCCGGGCACGCCGCCGATCGCGGAGGCTGTCGGGCTGATGGCCGCCATCGAGTACCTCGACAAGCTCGGCATGCACCGCGTCATGGAGCACGAGCGCGCGTTGACGCGCCAGGCGGTCGACCAGCTCGGCGCCGTGCCGGGCGTCACCCTCTACGGGCCGCGCACGGCGGAGCGCGGGGCGGTGGTGGCGTTCTCCGTCCGGGGCCTGCATCCGCACGACGTGGCCGCGCTCCTCGACGGCCAGGGCATCGCCGTGCGCGCGGGCCATCATTGCGCGCAGCCGCTGATGCGCTGGTGCGGCGTGGTCGGCACCTCGCGCGCGAGCTTTTCCGTGTTCAGCTCGCCGGAAGACGTCTCGCTGCTCACGCACGCGGTGGCCTCCCTGGACACGGCGCTCTGACGATGGCCACGCCCACCCCGCGCGATCCCTTCCAGTCGCCCCGCTTCGGCCAGGTCGCCACCTTCATGCTGCTGCCGCACACCATGGACGTCGCGGGTCTGGACGTGGCGCTGCTGGGCGTGCCGTACGACGGCGGCACGTCGTATCGCACCGGCGCGCGCTTCGGGCCGCGGGCGGTGCGCGAGCAGTCGTCGCTCATCCGCACGTGGAATCCCGTGCTGAAGGTCCACCCGTTCGAGCGCCTGCGGGTGGCGGACTGCGGCGACGTCGACGTGGTGCCGATCTCCATCGAGCGCACGTACGAGAAGATCGAGGCGCGCGTGGACGGCGTGGTGGCGGCGGGGGCGCGGCCGCTGTGCGTGGGCGGCGATCATTCGATCACGCTGCCCATCCTGAGGGCGCTCGCGCGCCGCCACGGTCCGGTGGGCGTCGTGCACTTCGATGCCCACCCCGACACGTGGGACGAGTACTTCGGCAGCAAGTTCTTCCACGGCACGCCCTTCCGCCGCGCGGTGGAGGAGGGCGCGGTGGACCCGCGCCGGATGATCCAGGTCGGCATCCGCGGACCGCTGTACGGCCCCGAGGACTTCGCCTTCCAGGACCAGCACGGCATGGAGGTGCTGCGCATCGAGCCCATCAAGGAGCGGGGCGTGGCGTGGGCGGCCGAGCGCCTGGCACGCCTGCGCGGCGGCCCCGTCTACGTGTCGTTCGACATCGACGCCCTCGATCCCGCCTACGCGCCCGCCACCGGCACGCCGGAGGTGGGCGGACTGACGTCCTACGAGGCGCTGGCCCTCGTGCGGTCGCTGGCGGGGCACACGCTCGTGGGCGCCGACGTCGTCGAGGTGGCGCCGCCCTACGACGGACCGGGCCAGATCACGTCCCTGATGGCCGCCAACCTGATGTTCGAGCTCGTGAGCGTGTTCGCCCTCGGGCGATGACGCGATGACGCGCCTGCTCGCGGCGGCGGTCATCGCCCTCGCGCTGCCGGTCACGGCGCTCGCCGCCTCCCGCCCGGTGTCCACGATCAGTGTGCAAGGCGTCATCAGCCCGGTCACCGTGCGCCTGGTGGAGACGGCGATCGCCCGGGCGCAGGCGGCAGGGGCGCCGGCGCTCGTCATCCAGCTCGACACGCCGGGCGGACTCGAGCGCTCCATGCGCTCGATCTGCCAGCGGCTGCTGAACGCCGAGATTGCCGTCATCGTCTGGGTGGGGCCCACGGGCGCGCGCGCGGCCTCGGCGGGCGTCTTCATCACGCTGGCGGCGCACGTGGCCGCGATGGCCCCCGCCACCAACATCGGTGCCGCGCACCCGGTGGCGGTGGGGGGCGGGGTCGACACGGAGAGCATGCGCAAGATCGAGAACGATGCCGCCGCCTTCGCGCGCACCATCGCCACCGAGCGCGGCCGCAACGCCGAGTGGGCGGAGAAGGCGGTGCGGCAGTCGGTGTCCATCACCGAGCGCGAGGCGGAGCGTCTCAAGGTGATCGACGTCATCGCCGACTCCATCCCCGACCTGCTCGCGAAGATCGACGGGCGCACGGTGAAGACGGTGAAGGGGCCGGTCACGCTCGCCACCAAAGGCGCGGCGGTGACGTCGATCGAGATCGGGTTCCGCGACCGCGTCCTCAACGTCATCACCGACCCGAACGTGGCCTACATCCTGATGATGCTCGGCATGCTCGGGCTCTTCTTCGAGCTGTCCAACCCGGGCGCCATCCTGCCCGGCGTCATCGGCGGCATCTCGCTCATCCTGGCCTTCTTCGCCTTCCAGAGCCTGCCCCTCAACTACGCGGGCCTGCTCCTCATCCTCTTCGCCATCGTGCTCTTCGTCGCCGAGATCAAGGTGGTCAGCCACGGCGTGCTCGCCATCGGTGGCATCGTGTCGATGGCGCTCGGCTCCCTCATGCTGTTCGAGGCGCCCGAGGCCGGCTTCCGCGTGTCGTGGGCCGTCATCATCCCCACCGTGGCGCTCACCGGCGGCCTCTTCCTGCTCGCCCTCGCCGTCGGCGTGCGGGCCTTCGCCCGCCGCCCGCTCCTCGGCGTCTCCGGCCTCGTCGGACAGGTGGGCGTGGCGCGCGGGGCGCTGGCGCCGGCCGGCCGGGTGGCCGTGCAGGGCGAGCTCTGGAACGCGGTGGCGGATGAGCCCGTGGAGGACGGGGCCTCCGTGCGCGTCGTCGATGTGCAGGGCCTCACGCTGAAGGTCGTCAAGAGCGGCTCCGGGGGAGGAACGCCATGGACACCATGATCTCGATCGACACGCTGCTGCTCATCGCGGTCGTCATCGCCGTGGTCGTCTTCATCGGCTCCTTCGCGCGCATCCTGCGCGAGTACGAGCGCGGCGTCATCTTCCGGCTCGGCCGCAGCGCGCGCGCCATCTTCAATCCGGGCGGCGGCGGCAACGGGCCCGGCCTCGTGCTGATGGTGCCCATCATCGACAGGATGGTGAAGGTCAGCATGCAGACGGTGGCGCTCGACGTGCCGCCCCAGGACGTGATCACGCGCGACAACGTCTCCCTCAAGGTGAGCGCGGTGATCTACTTCCGCGTCATCGATCCCGAGCGCGCCATCGTGGCCGTGCAGGATTATCTCTACGCCACCTCGCAGATCGCCCAGACGACCTTGCGCAGCGTGCTCGGGCAGGTGGAGCTGGACGACCTGCTCTCCGCGCGCGACAAGATCAACCAGCAGCTGCAGCGCATCATCGACGAGCACACGGAGCCGTGGGGCATCAAGGTGGCCACCGTGGAGGTCAAGCAGATCGACCTCCCCCAGGACATGCAGCGGGCGATGGCCAAACAGGCGGAGGCCGAGCGCGAGCGCCGCGCCAAGGTCATCAACGCGGAAGGCGAGTTCCAGGCCGCCGCCAAGCTGGGGGAGGCGGCGGAGGTGCTGATGCGCTTTCCCGTCGCCGTGCAGCTGCGATATCTGCAGACGATGCGCGAGATCGCCTCCGAGCGGAACACGACGACCTTCTTCCCCCTGCCGATGGACCTGCTCGGCCACCTCTTCCAGGGCATCGCGGGCAAGGACAAGGACGGCACGACGTAGACGGTTTGTCCGGGGCGGCATCGCATGTAGAATACGGAAGCTTTCGGGGGGTTAGCTCAGTTGGGAGAGCGCAGCGTTCGCAACGCTGAGGTCGAGGGTTCGAATCCCTTACCCTCCACCATGTACTCCGCGCGACATCGCGCGCACGTGGCCCCCAGTCGCGTCACCGGCGTCCGGATCGTGGACGCCGGTGGACGCGGCTGAACGCGGCGCCGCACCTCGATCCACGTCCCGCGCACAGCCCGCCTGCGGCAGGGGACATGACGGCCTGAGTCACCACTTATGCTTCCGTGCAGGTGGTGCGACCGATATACTGGCTGCACTGACGTACGGCGCCGCCCCGCCGATACCAACGTCAGGCGGTCCACGCAGTCCGGGAGCGGTGTCAGGAGGCTCATGCAAGACGGCGATATCATGTCGGCGCGGATCCTGATTGTCGATGACGAGCCCGCCAACGTGCGGCTGCTCGAGCGGCTTCTGGCCACCGCGGGCTATGTCCACATCGAGCGCACGACCGATTCCCGCGCCGTGCTCGGGCTCTACCAGCGCTTCCAGCCCGACCTCGTGCTGCTGGATCTCATGATGCCGCACCTCGACGGAGTCGCGGTGCTCGAGCAACTCCGTGGCGAGATTCCCGCCACCGCGTATGTGCCGGTGCTCGTGCTGACGGCGGATGCCACGCTGGAGGCCAGGCGCCGCGCACTCACGGCGGGCGCTCACGAGTTCCTGACGAAGCCGTTCGAGCAGTTCGAGGCCCTGCTGCGCATTCAGAATCTGCTGAGGACGCGGCGCCTGCACCTCGATCTCGAGCGTCACAATCGCGAGCTGCAGGTGACGGTGCAGGAGCGGACGGAGCGGCTCCTGCAAAGCGAGAAAGTGGCCACGATGGGGACCCTGCTGGCCGGGGTGGCCCATGAGCTGAACAACCCGCTCGCCGTCGTGTACGGCCAGGCGCAGCTCCTGCGCGAGACGGCCCCCGGCCCCGAGGTCATGCGGCGCGCGGAGAAGATCGGCGACGCCGCCACCCGGTGTGTCCGCATCGTGAAGAATTTCCTCTCCCTCGCCCGGCAACGGCCTCCGGAGCGCACGCGCACCGCCCTCAATGAGGTCATCGAGGGCGCGATCGAGCTGCTCGCCTACGAGCTGCGCGCCGATAGCATCGTTGTCGCGCTCGACCTGGCGCCGGACGTTCCTGTGATGTGGGCGGATCCGCACCAGCTCCATCAGGTGCTGGTCAACCTCATCGCCAACGCGCATCACGCCATGCGCGGCCAGCCGCAGGCCCGGCGGCTCACCGTGACCACTCGCTACGACAGCGCGCGCACGCGCGTGCGCATCGACGTCGCCGACACCGGGCCCGGGATTCCCGACGACGTGCGCGCGAAGGTCTTCGAGGCGTTCTTCACGACGAAGCCTCCGGGCGAGGGGACCGGGCTCGGGTTGTCGCTGTGCCGGAACAGCGTCGAAGAGCATGGCGGAACGCTGGGGGTCGAGAGCGAGCCGGGACGGGGGGCGACCTTCGTGATCGAGGTGCCCGTCGGTGCCCCGCCGCCGGCCGCGGACACCGTGGCGACGAGCGCTGCGACCGTCTCCCCGGCGCGCACGCGCGTGCTCATCGTCGACGACGAGGTGGACGTGGCGGCGGTGTTCGCCGAGATGCTGGAGCGCGACGGTCACACCGTGGACCGGGTGCCCAATGGCGCCCTCGCCCTGGACATGCTCGGGCAGCGCCCCTACGACGTCGTGCTCACGGATACGAAGATGCCGGTGCTGGATGGTCCCGGCTTCTATGAAGAGCTGGGCCGGCGTTTTCCGGCCGTCGTCAAACGCGTCATCTTCCTGACCGGTGACGTCCTCAGCCGCGAGAAGCGTGACTTCCTGGAGCGCTCCGGGGCGCCGTTTCTGATGAAGCCCTGTGACCTGAACGAGGTGCGCCGGCTCGTCCAGCAGGTGTTGGCCGGCTCGCAATGACCTTCGCCCGCTCGACGGGGAGGCCCCTCCTCGCCACCGCGGCCGCGCGCGCCATGGACGAGCGATGACTCCGACACCCGATCCGGCGCGCGACCCGGCGTTCCGCCTCATGTTCGCGAGCAATCCCGTGCCGATGTACGTGTACGACGTGGAGACCCTGCGCTTTCTCGAGGTGAACACCGCGGCCGTCGAGCAGTACGGGTACTCGAGGGAGGAGTTTCTCCGGATGCACCTCACCGACCTCCGGCGGCCGGAAGAGGTGCCGCGGCTGCGCGCCGCCATCGATGCGCTCGCGGCCGCGCCCGCCTCGCCGTTCCGGCGGCATGCGACCACGTGGAAGCACCGCGTGAAGGACGGGCGCATCAGGGACGTCGACACCGTCTCCAGCCTCGTCGAGTTCGCCGGCCGGCGCGCCGCCCTCGTGGTGGCGAACGACGTCACCGAGCTCAAGCAGGCGCAGGACACGCTCGGCCAGTACGCCCGCCGCCTCGACATCCTTCACGAGATCGACCGCGCGGTCATCGCGGCCGAGGCGCCGGCGGCGATCGCGGAAGCGGCCCTGCGCCGGCTGCGGGACCTGCTCGGCGTCCCCCGTGCCATCGTGAACCTCTTCGACCTCGAGGCCGGCGAAGTGGAGTGGCTCGCGGCCGTGGGGCGGCGGCGCGCGCACCTCGGTCCGGGCGTGCGCTTCTCGCTCAGCCTCATGGGCGACGTGGAGGCCCTGCGGCGGGGCGAGCTGCAGGTCATCGACGTCGACACCCTCTCGGGCAGCCCCGAGGTCGAAGCCCTGCTTGGCTCCGGAGTCCACGTGTACATGGTGGTGCCGATGATCGCCGGCGGCGAGCTGATCGGCGGTCTGAGCTTCGGCGGCGCCCCGGGACAGTTTCCCGCCGAACACATCGGGATTGCGCAGGAAGTGGCCGCGCAGCTTGCGATCGCCATCGCGCAGGCGCGCCTGTACGAGCGCGTGAGGCGTCAGGCCGCCGAGCTGGAGGCGCGCGTGCAGGAGCGGACGCTCGAGCTGAGCGCGGCCAACGAGCAGCTCGAGCAGCAGATCGCGGAGCGGCGACGGGCAGAGGACGATGCCGATCGCGCGAACCGCGCCAAGAGCGACTTCCTGTCACGGATGAGCCACGAGCTGCGCACGCCGTTGAACGGCATCATCGGCTTCGCGCAATTGCTGGAGCTCGATGTCAAAGGGGCCGAGGAGCGCGAGAGCGTCGCGCATATCCTCAAGGGCGGCCGCCATTTGCTCGCCCTCATCAACGAGGTCCTGGACATCGCCCGCATCGAGGCGGGCAAGCTGTCGATCTCGCTCGAGCCGGTCTCCGTCAGCGACGTCGTGTGCAGCGCCCTCGATCTCGTCCGGCCACAGGCCGCGCTGCGCGGGGTGCGGCTGCCGGCCACGATGCCGAGCGACCGCTACGTCACCGCGGACCGCCAGCGGCTGCAGCAGGTCCTCCTCAACCTGCTGTCGAACGCCGTGAAGTACAACCGCGACGAGGGCGAGGTGGCCGTCTCATGTGACGAGAATGCCGAGGGCCGGGTGCGGCTGACCGTGAGCGACACCGGGACCGGAATCGGGCCGGAGCTGCTCGGGCGCCTGTTCACGCCGTTCGATCGCCTGGGGGCCGACCAGACGGGGATCGACGGCACGGGGCTCGGCCTGGCCCTGTCCAAGCGCCTGGTGGAGGCGATGGGCGGGCTCATCCACGTCGAAAGCGGGCATCACGGCACCGCGTTCACGATCGAGCTGGAAGCCAGCCACCCGCTCCCCGGCGCGCTCCTGTCGGCCGATATCCCCGTCGACAGTCCGCCGCCAGGGCCGCCGGGAACGGTCCTCTACATCGAGGACAACATGGCCAACCTCCGGCTCCTCGAGCGGATCATCCAGCGCCGCCCGGCCCTCGCGCTCCTGTCGGCGATGCAGGGCAGCCGTGGCCTCGAACTGGCGCGGGCGCACCGGCCCGACGTCATCATCCTGGACCTGCACCTTCCCGACCTGACCGGGGAAGAAGTGCTGGCCCGACTTCGTGACGACGCCCGCACGAGCGGGATCCCGGTGGTCATTCTGAGTGCCGACGCGACGCCCGGACAGGTCACCCGGCTGCGCCGGCAAGGAGCCCGCGCGTACCTCACGAAGCCGCTGAACCTGCACGAGCTACTCTCGCTGCTCGATGAGCTGCTCCGCGAGGGCCGGGCCGCCAGACGATCATCAAGCGCATAGCGGCGAGTCCCCGGGCCTGCCGCGGCCCGGTGCTTGCTGCCTTACGGGTGCCGATGCCGCATCAGAAAGCGGTCGAGGTGATTGGCGAAGAGCTGGCGGTCGCGCGTCCCGAAGGGCGCGGGGCCGCCCAGCAGGTCGCCCGTCGACCGTAGCTCCTGCATGAGGTTGCGCACGGCCAGCCGCTCGCTGACGTTGTCCTCCGAGTAGAGGTCACCGCGGGGGTCGAGGGCGGCAGCGCCGCGCTTGATGACCTCCGCCGCGAGCGGGATGTCGGCGGTGACGACGAGGTCGCCCGGCTGCACGTGCTGCACGATCAGGTGGTCCGCCACGTCGAAGCCCTTCGCCACCCGCACGCTCTTGATGAAGGGCGACGGCGGCGTGCGCAGCGTGGTGTTGGCCACCAGCGTCGTCATCACCTGGGCGCGCACGGCGGCGCGGAACAGGATCTCCTTGATCACTTGCGGGCAGGCATCGGCGTCGACCCAGATCTGCATGTCGAGTTAGTATCACGCCTGGAGGACGACACGATGCTCGATGTGGTGATCCGCAACGCGCAGCAGGTGGTGACCCCGCACGGGGTCGGGCAGTGGGACATCGGCATCGAGGGCGAGCGCATCGTGACGCTGGCGCCGCCGGGAACGCTGCCCGCCGACGGCGCGCGCGTCATCGATGCGGCGGGCACGATCGTGGCGCCGGGCGGCATCGACCCTCACACGCATCTGGCGCACCCGATCATGAGCCATCCCGAGGAGCCCTCCATCACCCTCGGCCCCGAGGACGACACGCGCGGGATGGCATACGGTGGTACCACCACGCACATCGACTTCTGCTACGTGCGCCCCGGGCTCGACAGCATCCAGGCCGTCCTGGAGGCGCGCGCGGCGCGGTGGAAGGCCAACTCGTACGTCGACTACGCCTTCCACATCACCCTCGCCGGCGCGCTGCCCCTGGGCATCTTCGAGCAGATCGGCGAGGCGGTGCAGGCGGGCCATCCCAGCTTCAAGGTCTTCACCACCAACGTGCTCCCGCTCCACCCCAAGCGCGCCCCCAACCGGATCGACTTCGGCCGCATCGGCTTCGCCATGGAGAAGGTGGCGGCGGCGGGCGGGCTCATGGTCGTGCACGGCGAGGACGAGGACGTGGTGCAGTTCAACTACGAGAAGCTCCGCGCCGAGGGGCGGATGGACGGCGCCAACATGCACCTCGTGCACAGCAACATCTCCGAGCTGCTCGCCTTCCAGCGCACCATCGCGCTCGCGCGCCACACGGGGGCGGCCGTGTACTTCGTGCACACCTCCGCGCGGGAAGGGGTGGAGCAGATCCGCGCCGCGCGCGCGCAGGGGCTGGCCGTGTACGGGGAGACGCTGCACCAGTACGCGTGCTTCAACGCCGAGTACTACAAGACGAAGCGCGGCTTCTGCTCGCACACGTACCCGTCGCTGAAGTTCCCCGAGGACCAGGCGGCGCTGTGGGACGGCCTCGTGCGCGACGGCCTCTCCACGCTCGCCACCGACGAGTATCCGACCTCGCTGGCGCTCAAGCTGAAGGGGCGCACGGTGGAGGACGTCACGGGAGGCAACGTGGGTGCGGAGGCCCGGATCGGCATCGCGTACAGCGAGGGAGTCGTCAAGCGCGGCATGTCGCTCACGCGCTTCGCCGACATCACGTCCACGAACGCGGCGAGGATCTTCGGGCTCTATCCCCGCAAGGGGGTCATCGCGCCCGGCAGCGACGCGGACTTCGTGTTCATCGACCCCGCCGTGGCGAAGACGCTCACGCGCGAGGATTTCCACGTCAGCGACTACAGTCCGTGGGAAGGGTGGGCGGTGAGGGGCTGGCCGGTCACCACGATGCTGCGCGGCAGGGTCGTCGCGGACCACGGCAAGCTGCTGGGCACGCCCGCCGACGGCCGCCAGCTGTCGCGGAAGATCGACGGCGCGGTGCTACAGCGCCCCGCGTGCTGAGGCGGCCTCCCGCTCCTGTCCGGACCGCAGCAGCCGATACATCGCCACGCCGCACGGCGGAGGGGCTGCGCCCAGCATGGTGATCATCGTGGCGATCTCGCTGCGGTGGTGGGTACCGTGATCGGTGACGTGGTGGAGCAGGACCGCGAGCGGAAGGCGGCCGGGGCGGCCTCCCTGGAAGGTGTAATCCACCACGCGCTCGAGCGCGTCGGAGGTGAGCGATTCCAGGAAGCGACGCTGCTCGTCCTCCACGGCGTCCCAGTGCGGCCCGAGCGCGGCCAGCGTGGTGACCCCGGCCATCGCGGAGGGAGCCGGTGGCACGCCCTTCCAGCGCGCGAGCCAGAGCGCGTCGACGTCGCCGATGTGGGCGAACATCCCGACCAGCGTGGGCGCCGTGAACTGCGTGCCCACGGGCCGCTCCGCGGCCGATCCGAGCTTCGTCGCCGCGTCGAGGAGGCGGCGATTGGCCCAGTGATGGTGGGCGTACAGGTCGTGGATCATCGCCACCGACATGGGAGCGCCTACGCGGAGGAGGGCGGCGGCTCCAGCATCGACAGCAGGCCCGAGCTGTCGAGCGTGCCGAGCCCCGCCTTGCTCGCCTCGCCGTAAAGCTGGCGCGCCTGCTTCACGAGGTCGGTGCGGGCGCCCGCCTCCCCGGCAAGGTCCAGGGCCAGGCCGAGGTCCTTGTAGGCGAGGTCGACGAAGAAGCCCGGCTGATAGTCGTGCTTGACGACCGCCGCCAGCTTGCGCTCGAGGATGAAGCTGGCGCCCGAGCTCTTGCCCACCACGTCGCCGACCATCTGCCGCGGGACGCCGAGCCGGTCCGCGAGCGCCATGGCCTCGCAGAGTACGGCCTGGTTCGTGAGGGCGACGAGGTTGTTGAGCAGCTTGAGCGTGTTGCCACGGCCCACCTCGCCCAGGTAAAAGACGCTGGTGCCGATGGCGCGGAGCACGGGCGCGTAGGGGCCGGCCACCGCCTCCGTGGCGCCCACCATGACCGCCAGCGTGCCCGCGACGGCGCCGCTGACGCTGCCGCTGACGGGAGCGTCGATGACGCGCACGCCGCGCGTGGCCGCACGCTCGGCCAAACGCCTGGTCGAGCCCGGGCTCACGGTGCTGAGGTCGAAGATCACGTCGCCCTCGCGCGCGCCCGCGAGCAGGCCGCCGTCGCCGGCCACCACGCTCTCGACGATGGCGTCGTTGGGCAGGCTCGTCAGGGTCACGCGCACTGCTTCCGCGAGCGCCTTCAGGCCGGCGGCGCGCCGCGCTCCCAGGCGTTCCAGCTCCGTGGTGGCGTGGGGCCGAACGTCCCAGACCGTCATCTGATGGCCAGCCTTGAGGACGTTGGCCGCCATCGGGAATCCCATGTTGCCGGTGCCGACGAATCCTACGTGCATGGGTGGCCTCGTGTGGCGCGGGCGCTGCGCGGGTGAGCGACTAGGACGATTTGGCGGCCGCCGTCTTGGCGGCGGCGGGGCGCTTGGGGCAGATCTTGTGATGCCACGTCGATCCCAGCTTGACGTGGTTGCCGTTCTTGCGAATGCGCAGCTTGCACTTCGGGCACGTTCCCATTAACGGGCTCCTTTTCTCGAGCGCCTCTGACGGACGCCGTATTATACATCCCGTGAGCGACTGCCTGTTCTGCCGCATCGTGGCTCGCCAGACGCCCGCCGACATCGAGTACGAGGACGACGCCGTGCTGGCCTTCAAGGACATCTATCCGAAGGCGCCCGTGCACATCCTCATCGTGCCCAAGCGCCACCTGGCGTCCATCGGCGAGATGACCGAGGAGCACGTGGAGGCCGTCGGGCGCTGCCTGCTCGCGGCGCGGAAGATCGGCGAGGCGAAGGGCTTCGGCGAGCGCGGCTACCGCGTGAACGTCAACACCGGCCCCGAGGGCGGACAGGTCGTCTACCACGTGCACTTCCACTTTTTGGCTGGGCGGGGGGCGTCGAAGGGCCCCCCGAGCCCCCCGAGCGCTCGGTAGCGCCGCGGCGCTTCTAACTCTTCGACTCCAGCGGCAGGCCGGCGTTTGCCCAGCTGCCCAGGCCGCCCTTGAGGATGCGGACGTCGCGGAATCCCAGCTCGCGCAGGCGATGCGCCACACGGGCGCTGGTGCGCTCGTCCGGTCACGTGCAGTACGCGACGATGGGCCGGTCGCGCGCGATGTCGAGCACGGGCGCATCCTGCGCCAGCGTTTCCGGCGCCACGTGTATCGACCGCGGGAGGCGGACGGGGCTCCTCGCGTAAGTGACCGTGTCGCGCACGTCGAGGATGAGGGGAGGATCCTCGCTCTCCACCAGCCGCGCGACCTCCGCGGGGCGGACGCGGAAGCGATTGCGCCGCCAGTGTCGCACGGCCAGCGCTGCGCCCGCCGCCGCGCACGCGACGAGCACCGCCACGGCCACGGTCCGCCACGCGACGAAGGGCTCGCTCTTGCGCCGCTCCTCGTTGTCGGCGGTCAGCCGCCTCACATCCGGCATCTCGGGCAGGAGCCGATTGGCCTCCTGGAGGTGGTTCGCCGCCCGCGCGTGCTGGCCGGCGAAGTAGGCACCGAGGGCGGCGTGCCACGCCGTGTTGAACTTGCTCGGCTCGTCCAGCGCGACGCCCGTGCCTTTGAGGAAATCCAGGAGGGCCGCCGCCGGCAGCACGAAGTTGAATCCCTGCAGGACGGTGCCGTGATCGGAGGTGATAAAGCTCAGCACCCCGATGACGCGGCCGTCGCCGCCAACAACCGGGCTGCCGCTGGCGCCGGCGGCGGCGGAGGCGTCCGTCTGGATCAAGGGCTGTCTGGCGACATCCTGCTGGAACCCCGAGACGGCGCCGTTGGTCACGGTGGCCTCGATCTTCGCCGCCGCGTTGAGCAGCTCGTGGGTCATGACGACGCCCGGAAAGCCGATGATGTGCAGCTTGTCGCCGATCTTCGTCTGGCTCGAATCGCCGAGGGCCAGGGACGGCATGTCGGCGGCCTCGAGCCGGAGCAGGGCGAGATCGCGGCCCGCCATCGCCGCTCCCGCCACCGGCGGGCTGTACTTCACGACCTTGGCGGCGAGGCGGGCGCCGTTGGGCAGGACGACCGAGATCGACGGCTGCAGGACCGTCTTCGCCGACGGCAACACGCTCACGAGCACCTGCCGCGTGATCTCATCCTCGACGTCGCGCCGCTCGCCCGGCGCCAGCCCCCGGCGCGCCAGCAACTCGGGCACGCAGGCCGCGCGCACACCCTTCTCGGCGTGGTGGGTCAGCAGCCATTTCGGTGAAATGTGGGCCGGCGTCACCAGGTGCGCGTTCGTGATCATCCAGCCACTGGGGCTGATGAAGAATCCGGTGCCGCTCTCGCGGAAGGGCGGGGTGGTGACGGTGACCGGCGCGCCGGCGTCGCAGCGGACCGTGACTTCCGCGCCCACCTCGGCCACCACGACGGCGACGGCGGGCTTGGCACGCAGGAGCATCTCCTGGATCGATGTCTGCGCGTTGACGGTGGAGGGTGCCAGTACGACGAGCGTGAGAGCCATAGCGAGGCGCATCGGCCGATTCTACTCGAAAAGCAACAGGCTCCAGGAGGATGAGCTCTCCTGGAGCCTGCCCACCGTGATGCTGGACGGTGTTACTTGATCTCGGAGATGGCGGCGTCGGCCTTCGCCTTCGCCGTCTTCATGTCACCGGACTTGCACGCCGCTTCCGCTTCCTTCACGAGCGTCCACGCCTTGCTGCTCGCGGCCTGGTTGGCCATCGTCGAGCGGGGCGTCTGAGTTCCACTACGCGGGGCCTGAACATCCTGACCACGGGGGGCCTGAACATCCTGACCACGCGGGGCCTGCACATCCTGA
>JBBDXO010000163.1:0-23025 GCA_040902295.1 Candidatus Rokuibacteriota bacterium
CACCGCCTTCGGCGCCGGCATCCATCTGCCGAGCGCCGAGGGCCGCATCGACCCCGCGAAGGTGTCGCAGACGGCGCCCTTCGACGCGCCGGGCGTCGTGGCCACCGGGCCCAACCGCTACGAAGTCCGCATGACGGCGCAGATCTGGTCGTTCACGCCCAACGAGATCCGCGTGCCCGCCGGCGCCACGGTGACGTTCGTCACCACCAGCCGGGACGTCGTGCACGGCCTGCTCATCCCGAAGGCGCTCGTGAACGTGATGGTGCTGCCGGGCCAGATCTCGCGGGTGACGCGGACGTTCACGCAGCCCGGCGAGTACCCGATGTTCTGTCACGAGTACTGCGGCATCGCGCATCACGTCATGTGGGGCAAGGTGATCGTGGAGCCGGCGCCGTGAGCGCCGTCGTCACGCCGGCGGCCCCCGCGCGGCCCGCGGCGCCCGACGTGCCGGGGGCCGTGGACGGCGGCGCGGGTGCGCTCACGAGCGAGAGCCGGCTCGCGGGCGCCAATCTGGCGGTGGCCCTCGTCGCGCTCTTCGGCGGGGTGCTCACGGGCCTCGCCCAGGCGCTCGAGCACACCGGCATCAATCTCTACGCGCACGGCTTCGTGATCAAGTCCTACTACCACGGCTTGTCCATCCACGGCGTGCTGAACGTGCTGGTGTGGACGACGTTCTTCATCTGCGGCCTGCTGCCCTTCCTCACCGCCCGTGCGCTGGAGAGGCCGCTCGCCTCGCGCCGCCTCGCGTGGGGAACGTTCTGGCTGATGCTGGGCGGGCTCGGGCTGGCCGCCATCCCGCTCCTGGGCAACGCGGCCACCGTGATGTTCACGTTCTATCCGCCGCTGCAGGCGCACTGGGCGTTCTACGTGGGCCTGACGGTGGTGGTGGCGGGGACATGGCTGGTCACGCTGAACCTCGCGCTCACGTGCCGCGCCTGGCGCCGCCAGCATCCGGGGCTGCGGACGCCGCTGCCGGCGTTCATGGCGCTCGCCACCTTCATCATGTGGACGATCGCGTCGCTGGGGCTGGCGGCGGAGATGCTGTTCATGCTCATCCCGTGGTCGCTGGGCTGGGTGACCGGCACCGACGCGCTGCTGGCGCGCGTGCTCTTCTGGTTCACCGGCCATCCCATCGTGTACTTCTGGCTGCTCCCCGCCTACATCTCCTGGTACACGCTCGTGCCGCGGCAGGCGGGCGGCCGCCTCTTCAGCGACCCCATGGCGCGCGCCTCCTTCCTGCTCTTCGTGGTGCTGGCCACGCCGCTCGGCTTCCATCACCAGTACACCGATCCCGGCATCCACGAGGGCTGGAAGTTCGTGCACGGCTTCATGACCTTCGCCGTCTTCTTCCCCAGCCTCCTCACCTTCTTCAACGTCGTCGCCTCCCTCGAGACCGGGGGCCGCGCGCGCGGCGGCACGGGGCTCGTCTCCTGGTTCTTCCGCCTGCCGTGGGGCGATCCGTCGGTGGCGGCGCAGGTGCTGGCGATGATCACGTTCGCGTTCGGGGGCATCGGCGGCCTCGTCAACGCCTCCATGAGCCTCAACCTGCTCGTCCACAACACCGCCTGGATCCCCGGCCACCTGCACCTGACCGTGGGCACCGCGGTCACGCTGTCGTTCATGGGCATCACCTACTGGCTCGTGCCGCTGCTCCGGGGCCGGGCCCTGTGGAGCCGCCGCGTGGCGCTCGCGCAGGTCTGGCTGTGGGTGGGCGGCATGGTGATCTTCTCCAACGCCCTGCACCGGCTGGGGCTGATGGGCATGCCGCGGCGCACGATGATCGGCGCGGCGCCCTACGTGCAGGCGGAGTGGAAGCCGCTGCTGACCCTCGTGGGCATCGGCGGCAGCCTCCTCTTCCTGAGCGCGATGCTCTACTTCCTGAACATGGTGATGACCACCGTCGCCTCGCGCCGCCCCTATCGCGGCGACGTACCCTTCGCGGAGGCGATGTCGGGCGCCGAAGGCGCGCCCCTGCTCTTCGACCGATGGCGTCCGTGGCTGGCGCTGGCGTTCGTGCTGATCGCGCTCGCGTACGGGCCGTCGCTGCTCCAGCTGGCGGTGACCGCGCCCTTCGACGCGCCCGGCCTGAGGGTCTGGTAGAAGGGCGCGCCGGGCGCGGGCGGTCGCTACGTGACGTGCGTGATCGTGAGCGGTGCGCGGTTCTGCTTCGCAAATTCCACGGCCTTGGCGAAGGCGGCCCGCGAGGCGGGCGAGAAGTCGGTGGCGTACATGATGGGACGGGTCATCGCGTCGTCTCCTTGGCCGCGACGTGCACCGCGGTCTGGCGCATCAGGAAGACCGGCACCTCCGCATGGCGCAACACCTGCTCGGCCACCGAGCCGAACAGCAGCCGGGCGAGGCCGCTGCGCCCGTGCGTGGTCATGGCGATGAGGTCGGCACCGAACGACGTCGCGCCGGCCATGATGGCGGCCAGCGCGACGCCGCGCCGCACCTACCACGAGGCGTCGACACCCCCGCTGCGAAGCTCCCCCGCGATCGGCGCCAGATACTCCTGGGCGTCGAGTTCGGCCGCGACCGCGCCATCCAGGGTGACAGGGATCTCGTCCACCATCGGCGGGATGGGATCGAGGACACGGAGCAGCCTGACGGCCATGTCCAGGGGGCCCGCGATGGCCACGATGAACGGGATGATCGCCTCCGCCACGGGCGAGCCGTCCAGGGGCACGAGCACGCGCTTGTACACGGCTGTCCCCGTTCAGGCGGACCGGGTGTTCATGCCGTCGCCGCGGCGCGCCAGCGTGGCCATGACCCGCTCGGGTGAGCCCCAGTCGCTCCACTCGACACCGGTCACCGCCAGCACCGCGAGATTCGCAGGGCGGCGGGCGAGGATGTCGTCGGAGAAACTGGACGGCGCGAGCGCCGCGTACACGCTGCCCGCCACGGCTGTCTCCGCCGCCGTGCCGAGCGCCGGCACGAGGCGGCTGAAGGCTGCCAGCGCGGGCGCCTCGTGGCGCACCATGGCGAGCAGCGATTGGACGGCGCCGACGATGACGAAGCTGTTCCAGAGCCAGCCCTCGTTGGCGAGGGTCAGCGCGACGTCGGCGGCCGGCTTCTCTCGAAATCCCTTGACGCGCGCGAGAGGCAGGCCGGGGATCGGCGGTCCCGGCGCGATCCAGCCGTAATCGGCTTGCACGCTGTCGGGCCGGATGCCGAGCAGCACGACGAGGTCGGGGCGGCGCGAGATCGTCGACGCCGCCACGCGGACATGCGCCATGAACGCATCGTCATCGGACACGTAGTGGTCGGATGGCGTGATGACCACCGTCGCCGACGGCTCCCGTGCGGCGATACGCAGGAGGCCATAGACGATCGCGGGCGAGGTGCCTCGCGCCTGCGGCTGGATGACGGCACAGTGCGCCGGCATCCCGGCGACGAGCGGACGGTAGAAGCGCTCGTGGCTGCGCGTCAGCACCATGAGCGTCCGCGGCGGCGCCACCACCCGTGCCAGCCGGCGGCGGGTCCGCTCCACGAGCGTGTCGTGCCCCCCGATCGCACAGAACTGCTTGGGACGCTCGTCGCCGGCGAGCACCCGCGTGAGGGGGCGCAGCCGCGTGCCTTCACCGCCGGCAAGGATCAGCCCGTATGTCATGGCCGCAGGTTCTGCAATGTGGCTGCCAGAGGCGTTCGTCGCAAAGTCACGATGTTATGGACGCCGGTGGACCCCTCGTGCGGCGCGGCCGCCCCACGCCCGAGGCGCCGCCGCCCCACGGCGGTGGAGGCGCTCACGGCCGCGGGTGCGCGGCGAGCCACTCGTCGACGAGCGGCCCCAGCCGCGGCGCGTCCGGCTCGGCGAACTCGTACCGCGCGCGAATGATCGGCGTGTCGACGGTGAGGAGCCGGGCGAGGTCGACGGGCGTCGCCGACACCACGACGTCGGCGCCGGCGCGGCGGATGCTCTCCGCGAGCGCGTCGCGCTGCGCCTCCGTGTAGCCGACGGCGGGCAGCACCGGCCCGATGTGCGGGTAGCGTCGAAAGACCTCGCGAAGCTCGCCCACCGCGGACGGCCGCGGATCGACGATCGCCGCCGGCTCCGCCGCCGACGCCGCCACGAACCCGGCGCCGTACGGCATGGAGCCGTGCGTGATGGTGGGCCCGTCCTCCACGACGACGACCCGCCGCCCGCGCACGGCGCCGGCATCCAGCGTGACGGGCAGCGCGCCGTGCACGACGGCCGCCCGCGGATTCACCGCTCTCGCCACGGCCTCCGCCCGCTCGACGGCGTGCGGGAGTGCCGCGTTGACCTTGTTGACCACGATGACGTCGGCCGTCCGCAGCACGGCCTCGCCGGGATAGTAGCCGCGCGCGTCCTCCGGCCGCAGCGCGTCCACGACGACCACGTGCAGATCGGGCCGCACGAAGGGAAAATCGTTGTTCCCGCCGTCCCACACGATGACGTCGGATTCGGCGGCGGCCTGGGCGACGATCTCCGCGTAGTCGACACCCGCGAACACGACGTGGCCCGCCACCACGTGCGGCTCGTACTCCTCGCGCTCTTCGATGGTGCAGCGCGCCGCATCCAGGTCCGCGAGCGTCGCGAAGCGCTGGGCACGCTGGCGCTCGAGATCGCTGTACGGCATCGGATGGCGGATGACGCCCACGCGCCGGCCCCTCGTGCGCAGCCGCGCCGCCAGCCAGCGCGCGATGGGCGATTTGCCGCACCCGGTGCGCACGGCCGACACGGCGACCACCGGAATCGCGGCCTTCAGCATCGTGCGGTCGGGGCCCAGCAGGAGGAAATCCGGCCCACAGGCCAGCGCCGCCGTGGCCAGCTCCATCACGCGGCCCTGCGTGACGTCGCTGTACGCGAAGACCACGGTGTCCGCGCGCTCACGGCGGCAGATGGCCTCCAGATCGGCTTCGTCCTCGATCGGGATCCCGTCCGGATACCGCGCGCCCGCCAGCGACGGCGGATACCGCCGCCCGCCGATGCCCGGGATCTGCGCTGCGGTAAAGGCCACCACGACGGCCGTCGGGTCGTCGCGATACACGACGTTGAAGTTGTGAAAATCGCGCCCCGCCGCGCCCAGGATGACGACCCGCCGCGCCACGTTCCTCGACTTCATCGTGCGCCTCCTCCGGCCCTGCCGGTGTCCGCGGGGTCGCTGCAACGCAGAGCAACACGGCTGCCAAGGCCGGAGGCGGCGTGGGGCGCGCAAGTGCGCAGCCGTCAAGGCCGAACGATCCAGAGGCTGTCGCCTCGCTGCCGCCCGCATGGGACTCTCCTGCCCCACCGTCCCATCGCCGCCTCGGAAAACGCGCCGCCACGCCGCGCGACTCCGAGGAGGATCGCGCGGTTACCGCACAGCGGGCGCGGCACCCAGGTTGCACTCTCGGCATGACCGGGCGTGGAAGGACATTGACGATGCCGCCACATTGGGACTCACTGCACGGCAGGCGCGCGCCTCTCACGACCATCCTCCTCATGCTGGTGCTCGTCGTCGTGGCGGCACCGCCGGCCATCGACGCCCGCGTGCGCGTTGGTGTGTACATCGGCCCCGGCCCCCTCTGGTGGCCGCCGTACCCGTACGGCTGGTATCCAGGCCCGTATCATTACGGCTATCCCCCCGTCGTGATCGTGGAGCCGCCGGCGGTCTACATCGAGAGGCCGCCCGCGCCTCCCCAGTACTGGTACTACTGCGCACCGTCGCAGACGTATTACCCCTACGTCCAGACGTGCACCGAGCCGTGGATCAAGGTCCCCGCGAGCCGGCCATGACGAAGTCGGCCCTGACGACGTCCGGCGCCGTCGTCGTGCTGTCGGCGCAGCTTGCCGAGCAGAAGAGCGTGGGCGAGCGCGTGGAGATCGGCATGCCGCTCTTACGCCGCGCTCACGGTGCGCCGGTTCTCGCGCGTCGTCCGCTGATGACGCGGTGGACGACACTGGCAACCAACTTGCTCGAGCTCCGGAGGGGGAGGATGCAATGATCTCGACGATGACGCGTACGTTGATGGCGCTCGCGGTCGGCTCGCTCGGCCTGGTGGCCCCCGCCGCCGCCCAGCCTGCCCGTGACAGCGAGCCGGGACGAGCCGTGTTCTTCTCGCAGGGCTGTTACGGCTGCCACCGGCTCGGGGCGGCGGGGACCCCGATCGCTCACGACCTGTCCCGTGTCGGCCGCAAGTACACCGAGACGGAGCTGGCGGCATGGTTGCGCGATCCGGCGAGCCAGAAGCCGACCGCCCACATGCCGCGCCTGGCGCTCACCGAAGACGAGATCCGGGCGCTCGCGGCGTATCTGGCCTCGCTTCGATAACGGCGTGCGCATGGGGGCGTCGGCGGCCGTCCGCCCTGCGGCTCGACGGTCCCAGGCGCGGCGGCGGTGCCCCAGCGCGGCGGCGATGCCCCAGCGCGGCGCGGGTGCCGCATCGTGCGGCCTTCCAAATACCCGGACTGGAAGCACTCGCGTGTGGCAGATCTCTTGCTGCGCTCACATGGATCGCCCGCAGACCGTGATGCTGGGGGCCCCAACCGGCAAGGAGAGTTCCGCAATGAAAACCACGTTGAGCGTCATCAAGGCCGACATCGGCTCCATCGGTGGTCACCTCGCCCCCTCCGATGAGCTGCTCCACACCGTGCGACGGCGCATCCACACCGAAGGCGACCCGCTCCTGCTCGACCATTACGTCGGCTCCACCGGCGACGACATCGCCCTCCTCATGACCCATCGTCTCGGCGAGGGCGACCCGGCGATCCACAAGCTCGCCTGGGACGCCTTCGTGGCCGGCACCGCGGTCGCCAAGCGCCAGGGCCTCTACGGGGCGGGCCAGGATCTGCTCCGCGACTCGTTCGCGGGCAACGTGCGCGGCATGGGCCCCGCCGTCGCGGAGATGGAGATCGAGGAGCGCGCCGGGGAGCCGTTCCTGTTCTTCGCCGCCGACAAGACCGACCCCGGCGCCTTCAACCTGCCGCTGTACCTCGCCTTCGCGGACCCGATGAACACGCCGGGGCTCCTCCTCGCGCCCAAGATGGCGCGCGGCTTCCGCTTCGTGATCATGGACGTGATGCGCACGGACGCCGACCACGTCATCGAGCTGAACGCCCCGGAAGAGCTGTACGACATCGCGGCGCTGCTGCGCGATCCCGAGCGGTACGTCATCGAGTCGGTGTGGTCGCGCGCCTCCGGCGAGCAGGCGGTCGCCGTCGCCACCTCCCGCCTGCACAACATCGCGGGCAAGTACACGGGCAAGGACGATCCCGTGATGCTCGTGCGCACCCAGATGAACTTCCCCGCCACGGGCGAAGTGCTCGCGCCGTGGGCGATCGGCCACTTCGTCGGCGGCGGCATGCGCGGCTCCCACCAGGTGCCGATCATGCCGGTCCCGCTCGGCACGGCCACGAGCTGGTTCGACGGCCCGCCGCTCGTGACGTGCGCGGCGTTCTCCGTGCACGACGGCCGACTCACCGAGCCCATCGACGCCTTCGCCCATCCGTTCTGGAACACGGTGCGCGACCACGTGGCGAACAAGGCGATGGAGATGCGGCGGCAGGGGTTCGTCGGCGCGGCCATGCTGCCGATGGCGGAGCTGGAATACACAGGGATCACGGAGAAGCTCGCGGCGCTGGACAAGCGCTTCGTGGCGCGCGCGCCCGCGCCCGCGGCCGTGGCGGCCGCGTGACGCGCATGGGAAAGGAGAGCACGACGCCGCGGCTGTTCACGCTCGGCGCCGATGACCATCACGCGGTCGCCGACCCGGGCTGCCCGGCCTGCCCGGAGGGTTACCCGGAGCCCTGCCCCTGCGGCGGGCTGATGCACGCGGCCGTCGGCGAGGCAGACGTCGAGGGCAATCCCGTGCTCCTGACCGCCTGCGACGTGTGCGGGCGGTCGGAGGATCAGCTCGACGAGGTCTGACATGGCGCCGCCCGCGACCGAAGCATCGAGCCCACGCGCACCGTCGCGGTCCGGCGACGTCGAGCGCCGCGTGATGGGCATCGTCACCGGGCTCGCCATCGAGCTGGGGACGCTGCCCCCTCACGCGACGGCGGGCGTCGACGACGTGCTGGACCGCGATCTCGGCTTCGGCAGCCTCGAGCGCGTGGAGCTGGCGCTGCGGCTCGAGCAGGCGTTCGCGGTGCGCCTCGGCGATGCCGTGCTCGCGGAGGCCGAGCGGTGCCGCGACCTCGTCGGCGCCGTGGCGGGTGCGGCAGCGCCCGCCGTGGAGGTCGAGCCCGCGGCGCCCGCACTGCCCCGGGCGGGGATCCGCCTGCCCGCCGAAGCGGCAACGCTGACGGAAGTCCTGGCCTGGCACGCGCGCGCCACGCCCGAGCGCGTGCACATCGTGCTCCGTGGCGATACCGGCGTGGAAGAGACGATCACCTACGGCGCCCTCGTCACCGCTGCGGGGACGGTGGCGGCCGCGCTCGCCGCCCACGGGGTGAGGGCCGGCGACAGCGTCGCCATCATGCTCCGCACGGAGCGGGCGTTCTTCCCCGTCTTCTTCGGCGTGCTCATCGCGGGCGCCGTGCCGGTGCCGATCTATCCGCCCTTCCGCGTGAGCCAGCTCGAGGAGTACGCGCACCGGCAGGTCGGCATCCTCCGCAATGCGGAGGCCCGCGTGCTCGTCACCTTCCCGCAGGCGGCGCGCGTCGGGCGGCTGGTGCGCAGACGGGTGCCCACGCTGCGAGCGGTGCTCACGTCCGATGAGCTGATGGGCGGCCGGCCTCGGCCGCTCACTGCGCTCGGCGATGGCGCCGACGTCGCGCTCATCCAGTACACCTCGGGCAGCACCGGAGATCCGAAGGGCGTGGTGCTGACGCACGCCAACGTCCTCGCCAACATCCGTGCCCTCGGCCGCGCGCTCGCCGTGTGCCCGGACGACGTGTGCGTGAGCTGGCTGCCGCTCTATCACGACATGGGCCTGATCGGCGCCTGGCTCGGCTCGCTCTATCACGGCATCCCGGTCGTGCTGATGTCACCGCTCGCCTTTCTCGGGCGGCCGGCGCGCTGGCTCACCGCGCTCTCGCGGCACCGGGGAACGATCTCGGCGGCGCCGAACTTCGCCTTCGACCTCTGTGTCAAGCGGGTGGCGGATGCGGAGCTGGCCGGCGTCGATCTGTCGGCGTGGCGCCTGGCCGTCAACGGCTCGGAAGCCGTCAGCGCCGACACCCTCGCGCGGTTTGCGGCGCGGTTCGCTCACGTCGGGTTCGCCCCCCGCGCGATGGCGCCGATGTACGGGCTGGCGGAGGCGGCCGTGGGGCTGACGGCGACCGAGCCGGGGCGCGGCCCCGCCGTGGACGTCGTCGACCGGGCGACGTTCGAGCGCGAGCGTCGGGCGGTCCCCGCGGAGCCGGCCGCGCGCTCGCCGCTGCGCTTCGTGTCCTGCGGCAGCCCGTTGCCCGGCCACGACGTGCGCGTGCTCGATGCCGACGGGCTCGGCGTCCCGGAGCGCGCGGAAGGCCGCATCGAATTCCGGGGGCCGTCGGTGACCGCCGGCTACCACCGCAACCTCGAGCTGACCCGGACGGCGATCCACGGCGGGTGGATGGACTCCGGAGACCTGGGCTATCTCGCGGCCGGCGAGCTCTACGTGACGGGGCGGCGCAAGGACATCATCATCAAGGCGGGGCATAATCTGCATCCCCACGAGATCGAGGACGTCGCGGGCGGTGTGCCCGGCGTGCGGCGTGGATGCGTGGCGGCGTTCGGCGTGCCGGATCCAAAAATCGGCACGGAGCGGCTCGTCGTCGTCGCGGAGACGCGCGAGCGCGACGCCGATGCGCGGGAGCGTATGCGGGCGGCCGTCGTGGAGCGCGTCGTCGGTGCTATCGGACTGCCGCCCGACACGGTCGCGATCACGGCGCCGGGCGCCGTGCTGAAGACGTCGAGCGGAAAGATCCGGCGCTCCGCCACCCGCGACGCCTACGTGGCAGGCACGCTCGGCCGCCCGCGTTCGGCCGTGCGCCTGCGGTGGTGGCTCCCGGGCGTGGCCGACGCGCGCCTCGTGGTCCGCACGGCGGGGAGGACGGCGGGAGCCGCCGGCTTCGCTCTGTGGATCGGCGTCCTGCTCGCCGCCCTCGTGCCGCCGCTCTGGATCGCGGTCGCGCTCAGCCGCCGCGACACCACCGTGGACGCCGTCACACGACGGTGGTGTCGTGCCGTGCTGCGGCTCGCCGGCTGCGGGCCGACCGTCCGCGGCCTCGAGCACCTGCCGCGGGCGAGCGCCATTCTCGTCGCCAACCATGCGAGCTACGTCGACGTCGCCGTGCTGATGGCCGCATTGCCCATTTCCCCGCGCTTCGTCGCCAAGCGCGAGCTGCTGGCCACGCCCATCGTGGGCGCCATCCTGCGCAAGGCCCGGCACCTCACCGTCGATCGCGTCGACGTGTCGCGGGGCGTGGCGGACGCTGCGCGCGTGACCGCCGCCGTGCGGGCGGGCGCCGTGGTCTGCGTCTTTCCGGAGGGCACCTTCGTGCGACCGCCGGGCCTGCTGCCGTTTCGGCTCGGCGCCTTCAAGGCGGCCGTCGAGGCGCGCTGTCCCATCGTGCCCATCGCCATCCGGGGCACGCGCGCCGTGCTGGCCGCCGACTCGCGGCTGCCCCGCCCCGGCCGCCTGCACGTCACGATCGGGGCGCCCATTCACCCCGCCGCCGAGGGCTGGCGCGAGATGGCCAGGCTGCGCGACCTGGCTCGGGCCGAGATCGCGCGCGCCTCACGCGAGCCGGCGATGGATCAGCCCGCCCCTCGCGCCGGCGACGAGGGAGAAGCCGTATGACGAGAGAGCACGGGGAAGGGAACATCGACATGACCGCGAAGCTGCAGGAGCTGGCCCGTATGGCACCGGGGCCGGCGCCCGTGGTCAGCGTGTACCTGGACACCCGCTGGTCCGACGAGCATCAGCGCGAGCGTGTCCGTGTCTTCCTGAAGAACGAGACCCACAAGGCCGCCGCCATGGCCGCCGGACAGCTCGAGGCCGAGCTGGACTGGATCACGCGGCAGGGAGAACGGCTCGTCACGCAGGAGCTCGACCCCGAGCACGCCGGCACCGCCATGTTCGCCGGCGGCGCGGCCGGTCTGCGCGAGACGCTCCGGCTGGCCGTCCCCTTCCCCGACACCTTCGTGGTGGCGGACGTGCCGCAGCTGCGGCCGCTCGTCACCGCGCTCGGCGAGGCGCCACGGGCCGCGCTGCTCTTCGTGGACGGTGAGAGCGCACGCCTCGTCGCGCTCACGGAGCACGGCGCGGGCGAGGACATCACCCTGGAAGCGACGGATGCCGTCGGCCACCACCGGCGCGGCGGCTGGCTGCTGCTGCTGCAGTCGCGGTACCAGCGCCACATCCACGTGCACCGTGCACGGCACTTCGATGCCGTGGCGCACGCGCTCGCCGGTCTCGTCCACGAGTATGGCCTGCGCGCGATCGTCCTCGCGGGCGAGGCACGCAACCTCGCCGTCTTCCGCACCCACGTCCCCTCGCCGCTGGACCGCCACATCGTCGGCGAGGTGTCGGGCGCCCGCTACGAGCCGACGAGCGCCCTCGCCGAGCGCGCGCTCGGCGTGCTCCGGCACCAGGCGGCCGGGCACGTGGCGGGCACGCTCGACGCGCTGCTCGCCGAGGCGGCGGGCCGCGGGCGCGCCGCGGCCGGGGTCGACGCCACCGTCGACGCCGTCAACCGCGGCACCGTGGACCGGCTGTATCTTCTCGCCGGCTATGACGGCGTGGGCGCCGTCTGCGTGAGCTGCCACGCGCTGCACTCCGCGGTCACCGGCACATGCCGCTGGTGCGGCGCGGCCACGCGCTCGGTGGGCCTGGGGGAGACGATGGTGCAGCGGGTGCTCGCCGCCGGCGGTGACGTCGCCAGCGTGGACATCCACGCCGGCCTCGACCGCGCGGGCGGCGCGGCGGCGCGCCTGCGCTACGCCGCCGCCTGAGCGTCGGCCGCGGCGGGAAAGCTCAGCGTGAACTCCGTGCCCTCGCCGGGCGCCGACCGGATGTCGATGGTGCCGTCGTGATCCTGGACGATCCGGTTGGTGATCGACAGCCCGAGGCCCGTCCCGGAGGACCTCGTGGTGAAGAAGGGATCGAAGATCTTCGCGAGCACGTCGGCGGGGATGCCGCGGCCGGTATCGGCGACCACGAGCTGGACGCCGCGCACCCTGCCGGCGGCCAGGCGCGTGGCGATGCGGACCTCCCCCGGCCCCTCGATCGCCTGCTGGGCGTTCGTGACGATGTTCAGCAGGACCTGCTCGAGGGCGCCCGCGTGGCCGAGCACGCGCGGCAGGGTGGGATCGAGCGACACCGAGATGCGGACGCCGTCCTTGACGAGCTGCTTCTCCGCGAGCAGCACGATCTCGGCCACGATGGAATTGAGATCGACGGGGAGGCGCTGCGAGTCCGCCGGGCGCGCATACGACAGCAGGCCCTGGGCCAGCCGCCCCACGCGCTGGACCTGCCGGTGAATCACGGCCAGGTCTTCGCGCACCGTGGGCGAGAGCGGCTCGTCCTCCCCCTCGAGCAACATCAGCTCGATGCGCGAGCCGATGATGGTGAGCGGGTTGTTGAGCTCGTGCGCGAGGCTCGCCGACAGCGCGCCGAGGGCGGCGAGCTTCTCGGACTGGCGGGCGGTGCGCTCGCGCACCAGCCGCTCCGTGATGTCGGTGACGAACGCCATCACCTGCACCCCGTGTGGCGTGCGCACGTAGCTCAGGCTGATCTCCACCGGAAACTCCGTGCCGTCCCGCCGCCGGCCGGCAAGGTCCAGACCCCGGCCCATGGAGCGCACGCGCGGCTCGGCGGCGTAGGCGGCGCGGTGGCCGACGTGCCGCTCGCGAAGACGCTCCGGCAGCAGCAGCTCCATGCGCTGACCGAGGAGCTCGCCCTGCGCATACCCGAACATCTTCTCGATGACGATGTTGGCGACGACGATGTGCCCGCCGTCGTCGACGATCAGGATGCCCTCCGCCGCCGACTCGATGAAGGCGAGCGCGGTCGCCTCGCTGCGCCGCAGCGCCTCGCGGGTCTGCTTGCTCTCGGTCATGTCGCGGACGATCCCGGACGCGCCGAGCAGCGTGCCGTCGTCGTCCGTCAGCGGTGAGATGGTGAGCGCGACGTCGACGAGACGCCCGTCCTTCGTGCGCCGAATGGTCTCGAGATGGTCGATGCCCTGCCCGTGCCGGAGGCGGCCGAGGACCCCGTCCGCTTCGGCCCCACGCTGGGACGGAACGATGAGCGCGAGCGGGCGGCCGACCGCCTCCGCCGCCGCGTAGCCGAACATCCGCTCGGCGGCGGCGTTCCACGACGTGATGATCCCGTCGAGGTCCTGGCCGATGATGGCATCATCCGAGTTGTCGACGACGGCCGCTATGCGCCGCGCGGCGTCCGTCATCACCGACTCTCGAGCCCGCCGCGCCCTGGCCTGCCACCGGGCGACGACGGCACCGAGCGCGAAGACCGCCACCACCGTCGTCGCCACGATGGCGCCACTGATGACGGGGATTGTAATGTTGCGTGCCGTGCGCGCCGGGCCCCCGATGTCGTCCCGTTGACGGCGGCGCAGCTCGCCCTGGTATGTGATGGCAGCGGCGAGGACGGGCCGCACCCCGTCCATGCACACGCCCTTCCCGGTGCGGACGATCTGAATGGCCCGGTCGGTAGGCCGCCGCTGCCTACTCTCGATCGTGGGGCTGCCTTCCGCGAGCGTACCGTCGCCGAGAGCGGTCGCGTGCCCGACGCGCCGCTCCGGCGCCGCCGCCGTGACCGGCACGGCACGTTTCGACGGCAATACACCCGCCGCAGTTCTGCGAGACCCGTCGGACATCCGCCCCCCCGCGCGGATTGTACCTGTCCGCCTCGCGCCGCGCCAGCGCGCGCGAGGTCAGCCGCTGGACGGTGGTCGCATCGGCGCGCGGCAGGCGTCACCGCCGTGGTTGGGCACGTGCTCGGCGGCGCGCGCCAGCATGGCCACGACGTCGTCGTCCGTCACGGGCGTGAAGTCGGCGTAGTAGTGTCCGACCGCCTCGAACGCCTCGTCGACCACGAGGCTGACGACGCGGTCGGCATGTCCGATGACCCGCGCCGCGCGCGCCGACGCGCACGGAACAGCGACGGTCACCTCGCGCGCGCCGTGTCGCCGCGCATATGCGATCGCCGCCTGCATCGTCAGACCGGTGGCGAGTCCGTCGTCGACGAGGACGACCGCCGCCCCCTGGACGAGACGCGCGAGGACCGGGACGCGATAGAGCCGCACGCGGCGCTCGATCTCCGCCGCCACCCGCACGCGGGCGCTATCCACGTCGGCGGCGCCGAGGCCGAGGGCCGCCACCGTGGCGTGGTCGATCATCGCGTCCCCGTCCTCGTCGAGAGCGCCGAAGGCGACCTCGGGCGCCCGGGGGTCCGTCAGCTTGCGCGCGTAGCTGACCGTGAGCGGCACCGCCAGGCGCTCGGCGATGGGCAGGGCCACGGCGACGCCGCCGCGCGGGATGGCGGCGATCACGCACGGCCGCTCCACGAGCGCCTCGATCCTCGCCGCCAGCTCCCGCCCGGCCGCGGCCCGGTTCTTGAACGTCCCCGAGGTTCGTATGTGTGAACTCATCGCCGGGACTCCTCTCCTTCGGGTGTCGCCGATGCTTCGTGGAGCGCGGTGTGGACGAGCGCGCGCGTGGCGGCGGCCAGATCGTCGACGGCGCCGCGGCGCCACCGCCGCTCGAGCCGGGCCAGCCGCGCCGCCAGCACGTGGTCACTGATGACGTCCCGCACCCATCGCGAGAAGTCGCCGCGCCGTGCGTGATGCGCGAGGGAACCGTGCGGAACCTCACCGACGGCGCGGACGAAGTCCGGCAGGGTCGCCGCCGCCGTCACCGTGCCGCCGTCAGGTCCCAGAAAGAAGAAGCGATGCTCCGGCGCCACGCCCAGGCTCGTGTATTTCGTCCGATGACGGACGTGACGCACCAGGCGCGGGGGCGGGACGAAGGTCGCGGCGGGCGCCCCCGCACGCAGGATCATGAAGGTGCCGCACGGCAGCTCGGCGAGCGTCTGCCGCGCAATGCCGGCGCCGAGCCCGCGCGCCCCCATGAGACGCTCCAGAAAGTCGATCTCGTCCGGCTGCGTCGTGCGCCCGACGACGAACACGTCCATCGCGCCGATCACCGGCGCCGGCAGCAGGCTGGCGCGGTACGTCACCAGGCAGAACCCACGCGGCCCCGCCGCCAGCTCCCGGACGATCTCGCCGCCGGCGCGCCCGAGCAGGCTGTGGGCCTCGTCGACGACCGTCCAGTGCGGGAGGCCGAAGCGCTCGCGCAGCCACGCGAGGCGCCTGAGCCCCGACTCCGCGAGGACGGCTTTCGCCTCGTGGCCGGTGGCGGTCATGTCGGCGATGACGGGTGTTGCGCTCCGGGCCGCCTCCACCACGGCGTCCCAGTCCTTCGCCGCCGCCACTTCGATGCGCCGCGCGGTGACGAGCCCCTCGAGCACCTCGTAGTCGCCTTCGGGGTCGAGCATGCACACGCTGCGGCGGGCGGCGGCGAGCCGTTCCACGAGCCCGCCCACGAACGACGACTTGCCGCACAGCGAGTCGCCCTGCACGAGCACGTTGACGCCGCGGGCGGGAATGTCGACGGCCTCCGACGCGGGCACCGTCCATCCGAGCTGCAGCCGGTGACGGCCGCGTCGGGGCGGCGGCAGGCGGCCGGTGAGGATGCGCTCCTCGATCGCGCGCCGCACACCGTCGCCGGCGCCACCGGGGAGGATCCAGTCCACGCGGACGCGGGCCTCGGGCAGGGCATCCTCCGGGCACGCCGACCACCCGCACGCGTCGAAGAGGGCGAGGTCGTTCTCGGCGTCCCCGATGGCGAGCACGTCGTCCGGCGGGATCTCCAGCGCGAACAACGCGCTCGTCAGCCCGGTCCCCTTCGAGATCCCCGCGGGCAGGAGCATCAACGCCGCCCGGTTCGCCACCAGCTCCAGTGGCGCCTCCGCCTCCGCCAGTGCTGCAAGGACGGCGCCGCGATGGTCGTGCGTCGTGGCCACGATGACGCGGCCCACCTGAAACGGCACGCGCCGGCGATCGAGCGCGGCCAGCAGCCGCGGCGGCGGCGGCGGACCCTCGTCACGCAGGGCGCTGTCGGCGGGGAAGTAGAGGACGGCGCCGTTCTCCGCCACCACGGCGTCGAACAGGTCGAGACGCTCGCACACCCGGGTGAGCTCGAACAGCGTCCGACCCGTGACGAGGACGAGCCGTACGCCGGCGGCACGCGCCTTCAGCAGCGCCTCGACGGTGGAGGCTGCGATGCGCTCGTGGTGGGCCAGGGTTCCGTCGTAATCACAGGCGAGCGCGCGAAACGCCGCCCGCCCTGCCCGCGCGTCATCCATCGGCGGTCACGCCGCTTCGAGCAGGCCCCGGAGTGCCTCCAGCACGTCGACGTAGCTCACGATGCCGACCAGCTCCTGCGTCTCGGGCCGGACGACCGCCACCGCCCCGATCCGGTTCTCCAGAAGGAGGTCGACGACGTCGGCGAGGTCCGCGTCGGGAGCGATGGTCACGACGTCCGCGCTCATCACCGTGACCGCCGGCGTGCTCAGCTCGTGCCGAAGCGCCTCCGCGCCTCCGGCCGTGAGAAAGCGGGCGACGTCGAAGTAGGCGAGGTCGCGATCGCTCAGCATGCCGACGACGGCCCCGGCGTCGACGACAGGCAGATGGCGGACGTTGCGTTCCCGCATCAGGTCCCACACCTCCGCCACGCTCGCCTGCGGCGGGACGGTGACGGGGTTCGCGGTCATGACGTCTTGTGCTTGCATGGCTATCTCCCTTCGCGACCACAGCCGAGACCTCGGTCCGATCTTCGGGCAAGGCTGCAACGCGAGTGCCACCGGTGCGCGGCGCGGAGGCCGCGAATTCGCTGGCGTTCGCGCCACGGCAGGGGCCGAGCGGTGGGGCGGTGCGGGGACAGTGGGAAGGCGGTGCCCCGCGCCGTGTTGGATGGCACGAAGGGCGCCAGCACCAGGGGGGTCCCCCCGATCACCGGCGGTAGGCCGACACCTCGGTCTCCTCGGCCTTGGCCTCGAGCGACCGCCGGAGCGACACCAGTCGCGCACTCGGCTCGACGACGTAGCGACCGTCGCCCGCGAGACGCCGGAGCGCCTCGGGGAGGGCCGCGACCTGCCGGGCGCAGTGTTCGCGCACGGCGGACAGGGCCGGTGCGGGCGCCACGCGGGTGCCGCCCGTCATGACCGTGCGCAGCAGCGCCTCGCCGCCCTCGGCGGGAGGCGGCTCGGCACGAAGGGCGAGCACGTCCCGCTGCAAGGACCCGTCGGGCGCGCGCAGCCGGTAGACGTGCTTGTCGCCCGGCCACGTCACCTTCCCCGGGCTGAGCTTGAGGACGTCCCGCCCCGCATACTTCACGAGCTTGTAGGCCATGTCGAGGTACGGCGCGTCGGCGGAGACGTTCATGCGCGTGCCGATCCCGAACGCGTCGATGGGGGCGCGCGCGGCCAGGCATCGCGCCACCTCGTCTTCGTCGAGCCCACCGCTGGCGAAGATGCGGACGTACGACAGACCCGCCGCGTCGAGGACCTCGCGGACGGCCCGGCTCAGCGCCACGAGGTCGCCGCTGTCCAATCGCACGCCGGCGAGCCGGGCGCCTCGGCGCTCCATCTCCCTGGCCACGATCACCGCCTTGCGGGCCCCGGCCACGGTGTCGTAGGTGTCGATCAGCAGCGTGGTGGCGCTTGGGAAGGCGCGCGCGAAGGCGCGAAACGCCTCGATCTCGCTCGGGAATGCCGTCACATAGGAGTGGGCCATCGTGCCCGTCGCCGGAATCCCGTCGTAGCACGCGGCCAGCGTGTTGCTGGTCATGCTCGCACCCGCGATGAATGCGCACCGCGCCGCCGCCATCCCGGCGTCGATGCCGTGCGTGCGGCGACAACCGAAGTCGACGACGGCCCGCCCCTCCGCCGCCACCACCGAGCGGACGGCCTTGCTGGCGAGCACGGTCTGAAGATGGATGAAGTTGATGACGGCCGTCTCCACGAGCTGCGCTTCGATGATGGGCGCCGTCACCTCGACCACCGGCTCGTCGGCGAAGAAGACGGTGCCCTCGGCCATCGCGTGGACCGTCCCCGTGAAGCGCAGGTCGCCGAGAAAGTCCAGAAAGGGGACGTCGAAGGTGCCCAGCGAGCCCAGGTACCGGAGGGCGGCTTCGGAGAACTGCAGGCTTTCGAGAAACGCCAGGACGTCCTCGAGCCCGGCCGCGATGAGGAACGAGCGGCGCGACGGCAGGCGGCGCACGAACAGGCTGAAGGTCGCCTCGCCGCGCAGGTGCTCGCGGAAATACGATGCCGCCATCGTCAGCTCGTAGAGGTCCGTGAACAGCGCCGCGTCGCGCGTGATCCGGGGCCCCGACACGAAGGCGCCGCACAGGCAACCGGCCATGGTCGTCTCCTCACTGCCGGACACCGCAAGCGCGATGCCAGGCCCGGCGCCGCAAAAACCGGGCGCTCCGGGGTGGCAGAGGGGCGGCGAGCGGGTATCCCGTGCCCCACCCGGGGGCCCGGTGCCGCAGTGGCGGCGTCGCTGGCGCGCGTAACCGGTGGCCGGTAAAGGCCATCGACGTGGCAGCGTGATTGCTCATGATGGGCGGCGCGTCGCTCATTGAAAGGAGGACCCTATGCCCGAATACGTCATGCTCACCCGACTGACCCCCGAGGCCGTCAAGACGCCGGCCGATCTCAAGAAGCTGGAGGCCGCGGTCGCCGAGCGCGTTCGCAGCGACTGCCCGCAGGTGAAGTGGGTCAAGAGCTACGCCATCCTGGGCCCCCACGACTACCTCGACATCTTCGAGGCGCCGAACGAGGAGGTGGCCGCGCGCGTGGTCATGATCGTGCGCTCCTTCGGCCATGCGCAAACGGAGACGTGGACCGCGGTGCCGTGGGACCGGTTCGAGACCCTGATCTCCGGCATCACGATCGCTGCATGAGGGATCCGAGGCTGGATCTCGCGCTGTCGCTCGCCGCCGAGGGGGGCCGCCGGGCCGTCGCCTCGCTCGGCCACGTGTCCAGCGCGTGGAAGCGTCCGGGCGAGCGCATCACGAGCGTCGACACGGAGATCCAGTCTCGCATGCTGCGTGAGATCCAGACGTGGTTCCCGGGCGACGGCGTGGTGGCCGAGGAAGCCGGCGGCCGCCTCGGCGTCGACCGGGAATTCGTATGGGCGCTGGATCCCCTCGACGGCACCAACAACTTCGCGCTCGGTCTTCCGTGCTTCGCCGTCTCCGTGGGCATCCTCCGGGCGGGTGAGCCATATGCCGGCGTCGTGCACGATCCGAACACCGGGCTCGTGGTGCACGCGCTCCGCGGCGGCGGCGCCTTCAGCGGCGAGCGGCGTCTTGCGCTCGCCGCGCAGCCGTTGCACGGCGCCTCGAACGTCTGCGTGCGGGCCCCGGTGTCGCCCGCGCTCCGGCCGCTCGTGGACACGTGGCTGGCGCGCCACAAGCTTCGGGCGTTCGGCAGCGTGGCGCTGCACCTGGCCTATGCGGCGATGGGCGCCATCGATCTCGTCGTGGACGATCGCGCGACGCTGTGGGACATCGCCGCCGGCGGCACGATTCTCCTGGAGGCGGGCGGATCCCTCAGCGCGCTGGATGGCGCGCCGCTGTTTCCGATCGACCTCGCGCGCGTGCACGATGCGCCGATGCCGTTCGTGGCCGGCAACGGCGGCGCCCACGGTGAGGCCGTCGCCGCGCTGGCGCGCGAGCCGGCGTTCGACGTCCTGCGCTCACCCCGCCGGCTCGGGCTCGAGCCGCACCGGCGTGCTCAGTGACGCGGAGACCAGGCACGCATGCTCGGCCTTCTCCAGCGCCCGCCGCAGGCGGACGGCGTCCACGCCCGCGGGCGCGGCCACGCGCGGCCGCAGCACGATCTCGGTGAAGCGCGTGCGGCCGTTGACGCGGTCCACGGTCCCTTCGGCCTCCACGCCCAGCGCGGTGAACTCGATGCCCGAGGCCGCGGCCACCGCCCGGAAGGTCATCAGGAAGCAGGCCTGGACGGCGGCGAGCAGGAGTTGCTCGGGACTCCACGCATCCCCCGGGCCGTCGAACTCCAGCGGCGGCGCCGTGCGCAGATCGGCAACGCCCGCGCTCGACAGCTGCGCGTACCCCTCGGGACCACCGGCAATCGTGACCTTGTAGCGATGCGGGAGCGGCTTCATGGGATCCTCCTGGATTCCAGGTACGCGATACACCCGTCCAGCGTCGCGACCCTGGAATAGTCCGATTCGGGAATGTCGATGCCGAGGGCGGCGTGCAGGCCGACGGCGACGTTGAGCAGATCCATCGAGTCGAGGTCGAGCTGCTCGCGCAGCGGCACGTCGCCCGCGAGCGCGTGCAGGTCCGCCTCGGGGGCGATGTCGCCGAGCACGGCGAGCACGGTGGCGCGGAGCTCGTCGCGGGTCACAGGCGCTCCGGCGCCTGCAGCAGGCGATCGACGGCCGACAGGAAGAGCCCGCCCCGGTGACCGTCGCTCACGCGGTGATCGGCCGACAGCGTCACCGTGAGCAGCGGCCGCGCCACCACGGAGCCGTTCACCACCCACGGGCGCTCGGTCACCTTGCCGAAGCCCACGATGGCGACCTGCGGCGGGTACACGATGCCGAAGACCGTCTCCACCCCCTGCTCGCCGAGGCTCGTCACCGTGATGGTGGGATCGGACAGCTCCGAGCTGCGCAGGCCGCCGGTGCGTGCGCGCTGCACGAGGTCGCCCAGGGCGTGCATCAGCTCGCCGACGGACCGCTTGTCGGCGTCGTGCAGCGCGGGGGCGACGAGACCGCCGCCGCGCAGCGAGATGGCCACGCCGACGTGCACGGCCGGGCTCGGCTCCGCGTGCTCGCCGCGCCACACCGAGTTCAGCTCGGGCACCTCGCGAAGGCCGAGCGCCACCGCCTTGATGAGCAGGACCCCGTACAGGAGGCGGCCGGTGACGGGCCGCCGCGCGTTCTCCTCCGCCAGCCACGCGAGCGCGGGCTGCACGTCGATCGTGTGCGCCAGGTAGTAGTGCGGAATCTCGCGCTTGGCGCGCGCCATGGCGGCGGCGATCGTCTGGCGCATCCGTGCGAGGTCGACGCGCCCGCGCGGGCGTGCGACGGCGGGCGCCGGGCGTGGCGCCGCCGCCGCGCGCTCGACGTCCTCCCGCGTCACGGCGCCGCCCGGCCCCGTGCCCTGCAATGTGTCCGGATCGACGCCGAGCTGCTCGGCGACCTTGCGCGCCAGCGGTGACACCCGGGCCCGGCGGCCCGGCGCCGGGGCAGGCGGTATCGGCTCCGGCGCGGGCGCGGCCGGCGCGCCGGCGTCCTCGCGGATCGTCGCCAGCACCGTGCCCGTCGGCACCGTCGCCCCCGGCTCGACGACGAGCCGCTCGACGACGCCGCTCACGAAGGCCTCGACGTCGATGAGCCCCTTCTCCGTCTCCACCTCCGCGATGATCTCGCCGCGGCTGACGTGGTCGCCCGGCTGCTTGCGCCACGCGATCAGCGTGCCCGCCACCATGTCCGCGCCGAGGATCGGCATCACGAAGTCAGCCACGGCCCTGCACCAGCCGCCGGGCCGTCGCCGCGATGGTGTCGGGCTGCGGCAGCGCGGCCTCTTCCATGTGCCGGGCATACGGCAGCGGCACCTCCGCGCTGCACACGCGCTGCACGGGAGCGTCGAGGTCGTAGAACCCGTCCTCCATGATGCGGGCGCTCACCTCCGCGGCGAAGCTGCCCGTGCGCCAGGCCTCGTCGACGATCACCGCACGATGCGTCTTCGCCACCGACGCGAGCACCGTCGCCGTGTCGAGCGGCCGCAGGGTCCGCAGATCGACCACCTCGGCGTCGATGCCGTCCGCGGCGAGCCGGTCGGCCGCCTCCAGGGTCTTCGGCAGCGAGCCGCCGTACGTGATCAACGTGACGTCGCCTCCGGCACGGCGGACGAGGGCGCGCCCGATCTCCGATGCGCCCGCCGTCTCGTCGACCTCGCCTTCGAGCGGGTACAGGTACCCGTGCTCGAAGACGAAGACGGGATCGGGCTCCCGCAGCGCCGCCAGCAGCAGCCCGTGGGCGTCGGCCGGCGTCCCCGGGGTGACGACCTTGATCCCCGGAATGTGCGCGTACCATCCCTCGAGGCTGTGCGAGTGCTGCGCAGCGAGCTGGCGGCCGCCGCCCGTCGCCATCCGGACCACGAGCGGCACCGAGAGCTGTCCGCCGGACATGTGGCGCAGGGTGGCCGCGTTGTTCACGATCTGGTCGAGCGCGAGCAGGCTGAAATTGACCGTCATCACCTCGACGATCGGCCGCATGCCCGCGAGCGCGGCGCCGATCCCGGCGCCCACGAACGTGCTCTCGCTCAGCGGCGTGTCGCGCACGCGCTCCGGCCCGAACTCGTCGAGCAGGCCGTGGCTCACGGCGTAGGTGCCGCCGTAGCGCCCGACATCCTCGCCCATCAGGAACACGCGCGGATCGCTGCGCAGCGCGTGACGCAGGGCGCTGCGGACCGCCTCGCGATACGTCGTCTTCATCGGCGGTCACCCGCCGGCGTGTGGACGTCGCGCAGCAGGTCCTCGACGGGCTCCCACGGCCCCGCCTCGGCCTCGGCGACGGCGGCGGCGATCTCGGCGGCGACGGAGGCCTCGAGGGCGGCGAGGCCGGCCTCGTCGAGCCATCCCCGCTCCCGCAGCCGGGCGGCGAAGAGCGTGAGGGGATCGCGCGCCTTCCAGGCCTCCACCTCGGCTTTGGGGCGGTAGAGCTCGGGATCGTACATCGAGTGCGCCCTGAACCGGTAGGTGCGTGCCTCGATCAGCCGCGGCCCGCCGCCGCCGCGCACGGCGGCGACCGCCCGCTGCGCGGCCGCCTGCACCGCGAGCACGTCCATGCCGTCCACCGCCTCGCCGCCGACGCCCTGCGCCTCCGCCTTGCGCACGATGTCCGTCTGCGCCTGGTGGCGCTCGAGCGCGGTGCCCATCGCGTAGAGGTTGTTCTCGCACACGAAGAGCACCGGCAGGCGCCAGAGGGCGGCGAGGTTGAGCGACTCGTGAAATTCCCCCTCGGGGCCG
>JBBDXO010000163.1:23035-23578 GCA_040902295.1 Candidatus Rokuibacteriota bacterium
GTCGCCGAAGAAGCACGCGGTCACGCCCGCGCGAGGCCGCAGCGCATCGCCGAGGGCGAGGCCGACGGCGATGGGCAGGCCGCCGCCCACGATCGCGTGGCCGCCCCAGAATCGCCGCGCCACGTCGAAGAGGTGCATCGAGCCACCGCGCCCGCGGCTGCACCCATTGGCCTTGCCGTACATCTCGGCCATGATGGCGCCGGCGGGCACGCCACGGGCGAGTGCCTGGCCGTGCTCGCGGTAGGTCGCCACCACGTTGTCCTCGGGGCCGAGCGCCTGCATCACGCCCACCGCCACCGCCTCCTCGCCGATATAGAGGTGGAGGAAGCCGCGGATCTTGCCGAGGGTGTAGAGCTCGACCGCCTGCTCCTCCAGCCGGCGGATCAGCGTCATCTGGCGCAGGAGCGCCAGGCCGTGCTCGCGCTCATCCATCGCGGCCACTCTCCTCGAGCGTCGAGAGATCGCCTTCGGGCAGGCCCAGCTCGCGCGCCTTGAGCAGGCGGCGCATGATCTTGCCGCTGCGCGTCTTGGGCAGCGAGGGCT
>JBBDXO010000164.1:0-3418 GCA_040902295.1 Candidatus Rokuibacteriota bacterium
ATCGAGAACGGCTTCAACATCGGCGAGCGACAACACCTGACCGCGGCCGACCGCGTGTGGCTGGCGGTGCCGCTCTTCTGGTCGTTCGGCTCCGCGAACGCTTTCCCCGCCATCGTGACCCACCGCGGGTCCATCGTGCTCCAGGAGAGCTTCGAGCCCGGCGAAGCCCTCGCGCTGCTGGACGAGCAGCGATGCACCGTCTACTACGGCATGGCCAACATGGCGCGCGCGATGCTCGAGCATCCCGACCGGCGGCGCCGGAGTCTCGCCGACATGCGCACGGGCCTCACCATCGGCCTGCCCGAGGACATCCAGATGACCATGGAGGCCGTGGCCGCGCGCGAGCTCTGCAACGTGTACGGCTCCACCGAGACCTATGGCAACTGCGCGGTGACCGACGCCCACGACCCGCTCGCGCTGCGGCTGCAGACGCAGGGACGACCGCTGCCCGGCATGACCGTCCGCGTCGTCGATCCGCAGAGCGGCCGCACGCTGCCGCCGGACGAGGTCGGCGAGCTCCGCGTGAAGGGCCACGTGACGGCCGGCTATTACAAGGACGCGGAGCAGACGCACGCGGCCTTCGACGCGGATGGGTACTTCATCACCGGCGATCTCGGGCTCCTCGACGACGACGGGCGCGTGCGCTTCCGCGGCCGGCTGAAGGAGATCATCAAGACGGGCGGCATCAACGTCGCCCCCCTCGAGGTGGAGGCCGTGCTGCTGACCCACGCCGCCGTCAAGCAGGCCTACGTGGTCGGCGTTCCCGACCGCGCCCGTGGCGAACTGGTGGTAGCGGCCGTCGAGCTGCATGACGGCATCACCGCGTCGGCGGACGCCCTGACCGCGTTCTGCCGCGAACGGCTCGCCGGCTACAAGGTGCCCGTGCGGTTCGTGTTCCGGAAGGCCGACGAGTTCCCGCGCACGGCGACGGGCAAGGTGCAGAAGCCCCGGCTCAGGGACGAACTCGCGTAGCACCTGGGCCGAAGTTCCCCCATCTCGCAACCAGGGTATGGCGTTGATTTTCTTGACACAGGCATGTCTCGTCGCCCGGGCGCGGGCGAAGCCGGCGCGCGAAAGGGTCAGGGCAGCAGGTCGGCGACCGCGATCGCGACGGCGGGCGCGATCAAGGCCCTGACGCTTGCCGGCGGACGGAACGTCTCCACGGTGCCGTAGTGCCAGCCGTGCGCGGCGGCCGCGGATGCCTCCGGCTCGCGGTGCACTTCCACCGTGTCACGCACGACATCGACAATCCAGTACTCGGCGACCCCGGCCCGCGCGTAAAGACTCGCCTTGTAGTTGTGGTCGATCCGGTACGAGCTCTCCGCCACTTCGACGATGAGCGCCGGACGGCCTGGATGACCGCGCCGATAGCGCTCCGGGTCGCGCGGCACGACCGCGACGTCGGGCTCTGGCTCCGAGTCGTCATCGAGCGCGATCGGCAGCTGTGAATCGATCTGCCAGGCGTGGCCCAGCGCGGCTCGCAGGGCATCCAGCACGGCACGAATCGCCGCAGAGTGCCGACTCCCCTGCGGCTCGCGGAGCGCGAGGAGGCCGTCGAGCAGTTCGAGCCGCTCGCCTTCGAACACGCCCAGCTCGACCAGGCGCTCGTATTCGACCCGCGTCCAGCGCCGCGGCTTCGGCGTCGCGTCGACCTCAGCGGTCATCGCCCAGAGCGTAACAGCGTCTGCGGCGCGGTCAACGTCTGAAACCCGATACACGTCGCGTGCATGATCCTAGCGATGCCTCCTCGTGATCAGACGCCGAGATAAGCGCGCTGCACGCGCGGGTCGGCGAGCAAGGTCGCGCTGTCGCCGGCCAGCGTCACGCGGCCCGTCTCCAGCACGTAGGCGCGATCGCACAGCTCGAGCGCTTCCACCACGCGCTGCTCGACGAGCAGGATGGTGAGCCGGCGGGCGCGACGGATGGCGGCGATCGCCTCGAAGATCAGCTCCACGATGCGCGGCCCCAGGCCCTGCGACGGCTCGTCGAGGAGCAGGAGATCGGGGCGCGCCATCAGCCCGCGGCCGATGGCCAGCATCTGCTGCTCACCTCCGGAGAGTGAGCCGGCGAGCTGCGCGCGGCGCTCGCGGAGCACCGGAAACAACCCGTAGACGCTGTCGAGGCCTTCGGCGCGCGGCGGGCGCGCCGCGGCGCGGTACGCGCCCATCTCGAGATTCTCCAGCACGGTCAGCGAGGAGAAGACCCTGCGGCCCTCGGGGACATGGGCAATGCCGAGGCGCGCGCGCGCGTGCGACGGCCGGGCGGCGATGTTCTCACCGCGGTACTCGATGCGGCCCGCCGCCGGGAGCACGGCGCCGCCGATCGTCTTGAGCAACGTCGTCTTGCCCGCGCCGTTCGGCCCCACGATGGTGACGAACTCCCCCTCCCCGACCTCGAGCGAGACGTCCCCGGCGCCAGCGTACTGGCGGCCGGCCCCGATCGCAGATCCATCTTCACCACCGCGTCACGGATCGCCTTCGGGTCGGCGGACTTCGCCATCTCCATCGCGTCCTTGATGAGCCAGACGTGGGCGTAGGTCATGAGCGGGTCCTGCGTCATGAACGGCTCACCCGTGCGCTCCGTGAAACGCTTGACCAGCTCCTCCTGGCCCTTGAGGGGGTGGGCGGCGGTCACGGTCATGATGTTCTCGAGCAGCTCCTTGCCGACCGTCTTGACGTACTCCGGCGTCACGAGCCAGGCACCGACGCCCTGGATGGGCACCTTGAGACCGAACTCCTTGACCTTTTGCAGCACCTGGATCGAGTCCGGAAAATTCGTCGCGCCGTAGAAGACGATGTCGGGCTGGGTCGAGCGCAGCTTCTGGACGATGGCGGTCGCATCCGAGAGCGGCGGCGTCCAGATCTCGTCCACCACGAGATCGATGCCCTTGGCCTTGAGCAGCTTCTCGCGCAAGGGCTTGAAGAAGAAGACGGTGGCCGCAGTGTTGTCACCGACGATCGCCGCCTTCTTGAGCGTCTGGTTGTTGCGCTTGGCGAGATCGACGACGAGGTCCAGCGCCTGCTCGGCCTGGACGGAGGAGACCGGGCTCGTCTGGAACGTGTACTTGAGGCCGCGCTCCGTGATCGAGTCGGCGTAGGAGAGCGTGAACCACGGCACCTCGAGCCGTTCCGCCACCTCGGTGACGCCGAGGGTGAAGGAGCTGAGCCAGGCGCCGATGCCCGCGCTGATCTTCTCCCGCGACAGCGCGCGCTGGGCCGCGCTCACCGCCTTCTCCACGGTGTCGCCCGCGTCCGCCTCGCGCAAGACGAGCTTGGCGCCGCCGAGCGCCTTGATGCCGCCCTGGGCATTGATCTCGGCAATGGCCATCTCCGCGCCCATCTTCTTGAGCTGCCCCTGGCGCGCCCACCGCCCCGACAGCGGCGCCACCAGCGCGATCTTCACATCATCAGCCGCCCGC
>JBBDXO010000165.1:0-3410 GCA_040902295.1 Candidatus Rokuibacteriota bacterium
GCGACCCGCCCGCCCGGCCCCCGCCGTCACCGCATTCCACGAGAGTCATTAGCGGATGAGCAGAAAGCCGGCGAGCACGACGGCGCCCACGAGCATGGTGAGCGCATAGTTCACGACGTAGCCCGTCTGCACGCGCCGCAGCGTCCCCGCCCACGCCACCACCGCGCGCCCCACACCGTTCACGGCGCCGTCCACCACGCCCAGATCCACGCGGGCGAGGAAGGTCGAGAGCGCGAAGAGCGGCGTGACGAGCAGCCGGTCGTACAGCCGGTCCACGTACCACGCGTTCAGGAGCAGGGCGTGCACGGGGGTGCGCGCGCGGCCGATCGTGTCCGCCTTCACCGGCGACGCCATGTACATGAACCACGCGAGCATGATGCCCGCGAGCGCCACCACCACGGAGAGGACGAGCAGCATGACGCCCGCGATCCCGCCGTGCGCGCCCTCGTGGACGGGAAACACGGGGGCGAGGAAGCGCTCGAAGCGCGTGCCGTGCTCGGAGGGCACGCCCACGGCCCACCCCGCCACCACCGTGAGCACGGCGAGCACGATGAGCGGCACCGTCATCACCCGCGGCGACTCGTGCACGTGGTGCGCGGCCTCCTTCGTCATGCGCGGCCCGCCGAAGAAGGCGAGAAAGACGAGGCGGAACGTGTAGAAGGCGGTCATGAAGGCGCCCGCGAGCAGGAACGCCCACATCAGCCGGTGCTCGTGGAAGGCGACGGCGAGGATCTCGTCCTTCGAGAAGAAGCCCGCCAGCCCGGGAAAGCCCGCCAGCCCGAGGCCGCCGATCGTCATCGTGATCGTCGTCACCACCATGCGCGGCGCCAGCCCGCCCATCCGCCGCAGATCCTGCTCCCCGCTCATGCCGTGGATGACGGAGCCGGCCCCCAGGAAGAGGAGGGCCTTGAAGAAGGCGTGGGTGACGAGGTGGAACACGCCCACCGCGTAGGCGCCCAACCCCACCGCCGCGAACATGTACCCGAGCTGGCTCACCGTCGAGTACGCGAGCACGCGCTTGATGTCCGTCTGCACGAGGGCGACGGTGGCGGCGAAGAGCGCCGTGGCCACGCCCACCCACGCCACCACCTCGAGGGCGACGCCGGAGCGCTCGAAGATGGCATGGCTGCGCGCCACCATGTAGACGCCCGCCGTCACCATGGTGGCGGCGTGGATGAGGGCGGACACGGGGGTGGGACCCTCCATCGCGTCCGGCAGCCACGTGTGCAGCGGCAGCTGCGCCGACTTGCCGCAGGCGCCCATGAAGAGCAGCAGGGCGATGCCGGTGGCGGTGGCGACGGGCAGCGTGTGCGCTCCCTCGAAGACGGCCGCGTAGTCCAGCGTGCCGAGGGCCGTCCAGATCCAGATGATGCCGAGGCCGAAGCCGAAGTCTCCCACGCGGTTGACGATGAACGCCTTCTTGCCGGCGGCCGCCGCCGAGTCCTTCTGGTACCAGAAGCCGATGAGCAGGTACGAGCACAGGCCCACCGCTTCCCAGAAGACGTAGAGGAGCAGGAAATTGCCCGCGAGCACGAGCATCGTCATGGAGAAGACGAAGAGGTTGAGGTACGCGAAGAACCGCGCGTAGCCGGGATCGCCGTGCATATAGCCGATCGAGTACAGGTGGATGAGCAAGCCCACGCCCGTGACGACGAGCAGCATGACGGCGGTGAGCGGGTCCACGTACGCGGTGACGGATGTCGTGAAGTCGCCCGCCACGATCCACGAAAAGAGGGTGGTGGTGACTGCCTCGCCGCCCGAGGCGCGCGCGAACACCGCGCACGCGGCCACGAAGGACGCCGCCACCGCCGGCACCGCGATCCAGTGCGCATGGCGGCCCGTGATGCGGCCGAAGACGATGTTGAGGAGCGCTCCCGCCAGCGGAAAGGCAGGGATCAGCCACACAGCGGAGGTGGACACCGCGTCACTCTAGCGAGGGGTCCGGGGGGTGTCAAGCAAGCCTCATGGTAGAATTTCCCTCGTGCCTCCGCGGTCCCGCATCAACGGCTGGGTCCTCGTGATCCTCGCTCTCCTCCTCGTGGTGGTCGGTGGCGTGTCGTACCTCGGCTGGCGCCAATCCGTGGCTCCCGTGCGAGTCACCGTCGACGCGCCGCGCTTCCTCGGCCACACGACGCCGGTGACGGTGGTCCTCGAGGCCGCGCAGGGCAACATCGCGCGCGCCGAGGTGCGCGTGGTCCAGGGCGGCGCCCCCGTCGTCGTGGTCGCGCGCGAGGCGCCCGGCGGAGCGCGGCTCGAGCTGCCGGTGGTGGTGGAGAGCGCCGCCCTCGGGCTGAAGGAAGGCGCGGCCACCCTGGAAGTGTGGGCGCGTGACGACTTCTGGCGTCCGCTGCGGCCGGGTGACCGCGCGCTCTTCACGGCGCCGGTGACCATCGATCTCACGCCGCCGAGGGTGGAGGTGCTCGCCTCCACGCGGTACATCTCACCCGGCGGCGTGTCCCTCGTGGTCTTCCGGGTCGCCGATGCCCCCGCCGCCGACGTGCGCGTGGGCACGCGGGTGTTTCCGAGCTTTCCCTACGGGCCCGCCGAGCGCGGCGCCCGCGTGGCCCTCGTCGCGCTGCCGCATGACCACGCCGCAGGCACGCCCATGACGATCAGCGCCCGGGACGAGGCCGGCAATATCGCCACGCGCGGGATCCCCGGCGAGGTGAAGCCGCGCACCTTCCCGCGCGACACCATCAGGATCTCCGACGCCTTCCTGCAGGCCAAGGTGCCCGAGCTGTTGCCGCAGCATCCGCCCGGCCGGCCGCTCGTGGAGGGCTTTCTCGTCATCAACCGGGACCAGCGCGAGCAGGCGGATCAGGAGAAGATGAAGGTGGGCGGCCGGACGGCGCCCGCGCCGCTGTGGAAGGGCGCCTTCGTGCAGCCCCGCAACACGAAGGTGTTCTCGAACTTCGCGGAGACGCGCACGTACATCTACGACGGCCGCGAGATCGACACCCAGGTGCACTACGGCTACGACCTCGCGTCCACGAAGCAGTCGCCGGTGCCGGCCGCCAACAGCGGCGTGGTGGCCTTCACGGGTCCGCTCACGATCTACGGCAACACCGTCATCGTCGATCACGGTCTCGGGCTGCAGACGCTCTACGCGCACCTGTCATCCATCGACGTCAAGCCGGGGGACACGGTCACGACGGGCCAGGCGCTCGGGCGCTCGGGAGCCACCGGCCTCGCCATCGGCGACCACGTCCACTTCGAGGTGCTCGTCTCCGGCATGTCCGTGACCCCGCTCGAGTGGTGGGACGCCAGGTGGATCCGCGACCGCTTCAACGAGCCGTTGAGGAAAGCCGGGCTCCCCGAGATTGCCGGCGCCGGCACCGCGCCCTAGCCTGGATTCTTCGTGAGGCGCGGGCGGGCGGGTGTCGGGGTGCGAGGACCCGTTTCCCTCGCAC
>JBBDXO010000166.1:0-3402 GCA_040902295.1 Candidatus Rokuibacteriota bacterium
TACGAGACCGTCATCAACCTGCAGGGCGGCTACCAGAAGTGGACGCAGTCGGGCCTGCCCGTCGTCAAGGACGTCGCCATGACGCCCGATCAGATCCAGCGTTACAGCCGCCACTTCCTGCTGCCGCAGGTGGGCGACAAAGGCCAGAGCAAGCTCCTGCGCTCGAAAGTGCTGCTCATCGGCGCGGGCGGCCTCGGATCGCCCACCGCGCTGTACCTGGCGGCGGCGGGCGTGGGCACCATCGGCCTCATGGACGGCGACACGGTCGACATCACGAACTTGCAGCGGCAGATCCTGCACACGACGGCGGACGTGGGCAAGCCCAAGGTGGAATCGGGCACGCGCATGATGAAGGCGCTGAACCCCGACGTCAACGTCATCGCGCTGCCCACGCGCATCACCGTGGACAACGTGATGGACATCATCAAGGACTACGACCTCGTCGTGGACGGCTCGGACAACTTCGAGACGCGCTACCTGATGAACGACGCCTGCTACCTCGCGGGCAAGACCAACGTGCACGGCTCCATCTTCCAGTTCGAGGGCATGGCGACCGTCTTCGCGCCGAACGCGGGGCCGTGCTACCGGTGTCTGTATCCCACGCCGCCGCCGCCGGGCCTCGTGCCCAGCTGAAGCGAGGCCGGCGTCCTGGGCGTGCTCCCAGGAGTGGTTGGAACGATTCAGGCGACGGAAGCCGTCAAGGTCATCCTCGGCATCGGCGAGCCGCTCATCGGACGGCTGCTCACCTACGACGCCCTCGGCATGCGCTTCCGCGAGGTGCGGCTGCGGCGCGACCCGAAGTGCCCGCTGTGCGGGACCTCGCCCACCATCAAGGACCTGTCCATTCATCACGAGACGGCCGGCGCCTGCGCGGCGCCGGCGTGACGGCCTCGACGGTGGACGACCTACCCTGACATCGAGAACATGACGGCCGCGACAAGGAGCAACCACCAACGCGCGCTTTCCATGTGACGCCTCTTCAAGTGGGCTGATCCTTGGGGGGATCGCGTCCTCCTGAGTTGCAAGGGCAGGACCAGAGTCGCTCTCACATGGAATCAGGGACTTGGCATATGAGTCTGTCAGTTCCGTGACACAGATGGGGAGGCTCGCGACGCGATGACACGTTCCCTCGGCACGTCGCTCTCGCCGGCGCTCGTCGAGCGCTTCTCGCAGCAGGACCTCACCGCTCGGCTCGGGGCCGCGCTGCCGTTCGTCACGCTCGATGCCCAGGAGCGCCCCCATCCGATGCTCGTGAGCTACCTCGAGGTGCGCGCGTACGATGCGGGCACCCTGGGCCTGGTGATCCAGGCGCGCAGCGGCAGCGCGCGCAACCTGCGCGATCGGCAGGTGGGCACGCTCCTCGTCGTCGAGCCCGACGTCACCGTGTACGTGAAGACCCGCGCCGTGGATGGGCCGCTCCCGGTTCCGGGTGGCGAAGGGCTGGAGCTCGGCTACTTCCTGCTCGAAGTGACGGAGGTCGTCGAGGACTCCCCGGCGGGCTGGGAGGGGGGGATGGCGATCACCAGCGGCCTGCGCTACGCGCCGCCTCCGACCCTCGACGAGCCGTGGGCGCGCGTCACGCTGGCCGCTCTCGCCGCTCCGCGCGCTCGGGCCTGAGGGCCGGCGCCGGCAACCGCACCACGAACGTCGCCCCCCGCCCCTCGCCGTCGCTGGCCGCGCTCACGCGGCCGCCGTGCAGCTCGACGAGCGCGCGCACGATGGCCAGCCCCACGCCGAGCCCCTCGTAGGCCCGCGTCACGGAGCCGTCCGCCTGCCGGAAGCGGTCGAAGACATGCGGCAGGAACTCGGGGGGGATGCCGTGGCCGGTGTCGCGCACGGTGAGGACGACCTCCTCGGCCGCGCGCTCCAGGCGCACCGCGATGCGGCCGCCGCCGGGCGTGAATTTGAGCGCGTTCGACATGAGATTGCCGACGACCTGCTGCAGGCGGGCGCCGTCGCCCGACACGGCGAGCGTCTCGTCGGCTTCGAAGTCCACCGCCACCGACTTCGCGGCAGCGTCCCCGCGCACGCTGTCCACCACGCTGCGCGTGACCGCCGTGAGATCCACGGAGCGCGCCTCGATGCGCAGCTTGCCGAGCACGATGCTCGACACGTCGAGCAGGTCGTTCACGAGTCGCGATTGCGCCTGCCCGTTGCGCTCGATCACGGCCAGCGCGCGCCCCATCGCCTCGTCGTCGAGGCGCCGGGAGCGCAGCATCCGCGCGTAGCCCACGATGGCGGTGAGCGGCGTGCGGAGCTCGTGCGACAGGGTGCCCAGAAACTCGTCCTTGAGCGTGCTGGCCGCCTCCGCCTCCACGCGCAGCCTGCGCTCGCGCGCCAGGTGCTCGGCGCGCTCGGCCTCCGCGCGCCGGCGGTCGCTCACGTCGCGCGCGACGGCGCTGATCCACTCCCGCCCGCGATAATCCATGAAGTCGTACGACACCTCCACGTCCACGGTGGTGCCGTCGCGCCGGCGGTAGCGCCGCTGGGCGACGACGCGGCCCTCCGTCCGGACGCTCGCCCACAGCGCCGGCCAGGCGGCCGCATCCATGTCGAGGTCGACCGTCCACGCCCGCAGCACCGGCAGCTCGTCACGCGCGTAGCCCGTGAGCGCCAGGGTGGCGGGGTTGGCGTTGACGAAGCGGCCCTCGGCGTCGAGCCAGAACATCGCCTCCGCCGCGTGATCCACCGAGAACTGCGTGAACGTCAGGCGCTCGCGCTCGGCATGCCGCCGCTCCTCGTGGGTCAGCAGCGTGCCCAGGAACAGCGTGCCGAGGGGCAGGAACAGCCCCACCGGCACGAGGGCCGCGCCCAGCACCTCGCGGGCGAGGGCGGCATCGGGCAGCGCCAGCGACCAGGCGAGCACGAACACGTCGAGAACGAGGCCGAGCGCGATGAAGCCCAGGGGGCCGAGCGGGCGCGCACCCGGCCGGCCCAGCCAGGCGCCGATGAGCCCGGCGGTCAGGATCGTGCCCACGCCCGCCAGCGCTCCCGCGCCGCCGAGCGCGATGCGGTAGGCGCCGGCCAGCACGGCCGCGGTGAGCGCCGCGCCGGGGCCGCCGAAGGGACCGGCAAGCACGATCGGGATGACCCGTCCGTCCGCGATGACGCCGGGGACAACGACGATGGGGGCGTGCATGCCGATGATCGCGATCATCCCGAACAGCCCGCCGGGCGCCACCGCTCGCATGAGAGGGGAGCCGCCGTGCCAGAGGGGACGGATGACGCTGTAGAGCAGGGTGAGGGACAGCAGAAGCGCGACGTTCTGCGCGAGCTCCGTCAACGCACGAAGATGATCCGCCAAGAAAAAGTCCGGGGTGCCGCCTTTTCAGGTGCCTCTACGTCGAGACTAGTGCCCCGACCCGCGAATCCCGCCGGAAAAATCGGGGCGTTCAAGGTAGG
>JBBDXO010000167.1:0-23294 GCA_040902295.1 Candidatus Rokuibacteriota bacterium
CCACGTGGTCTCCGCACCCCGACACCCGCCCGCCCGCGCCTCACGAATAATCCGCGCCAGGCCGTCGGCATCGATCCTGCTATGAGGGACTCCGCAATGCGGAGTCGGATGCACGCATGTTCCGGGGCCGCGCGCTACGACGACGCCGAGCGTCGGTTCCAGGCGCTGCTCGGCGTCAGGGACCTCGATCGCGTCGTGGGCGACCGTCCCCGCACGGTCGCCCTCTTCGAGCGCGTGCTCGACGACGCCCGCACGGGCGCATATGCGGCCGAGCCGGCCGCCGCGCCACGGCGCTTTCTTCAACGCGTCCTGTACCGCGTCAATCGCCTGAAGCTGTTCTGGTACGACGACCTGCGCCACTACGACAACGAGCGCTCGGCGTATCTGCGCTCCGTGCGCGACCGTATCGAGGACGTGTGGCAGCGGTGGGAGCTGGCGCAGGTCGACGTCGACGCCCTGCGGGCCGCCGACGTGCCGGCGGCGCTGCGCGCGCGGGCGGCGGACGATGTCGACCCGCCCGCCTCCGAGACGGGGCGCTACTTCCGCGACCACGCGGGTGTCGCCGGCTACCGGCGCCTCATCGAGATCGCCTCCCTCGACGGGCTCGTGGAAGCCAGCCAGCTCTCGCGCACGCTGGGCGGCGTCGCCAACGACGTCCACGCCATGCTCACGCGCGTCCTCGTGGAGGAGTACGGCGGCGGCCGCCTGGCGCGCAAGCACTCCTCGTTCTTCACCGTCATGCTCCGGGAGCTCGGCATGCGCACGGAGCCGGAGGCGTACTTCGACGGCGTGCCCGACGAGGTTCTGGCCACGATCAATCACAGCTTCCTGCTCTCCGAGCGCAAGCGCTTCTTCCTGCGCTATGTCGGCGGGCTCATGTACACGGAAGTGTCGGTGCCGGCCGCCTTTCGGAGCTACCGCGACGCCGCCGCGCGCCTGGCGCTGTCCGAGGCCGCGCGCGGGTACTGGGAGCTGCACATCCGTGAGGACGAGCGCCACGGCCGCTGGATGCTGCACGACGTGGCCCTGCCGCTCGCCGCGCGGTATCCCGAGCACGCCTGGGAGCTGCTGCTCGGCTACGACCAGCAGCGGCTGATGAGCGCGCGCGCGGGGGCGGCCGTCGCCCGCGCCGCGCGCGTCGCCGACGCCGCCACCCGGCAGGCCGCCGCGTGACGCCGCCGCCGCGCTGCACGTACCTGCTGCCCATCCGCCGCGTGCGCGCCTCGGAGCCGGAGATGGCCGAGCTGGCGGCGTACTTCGCGCGGCTCGCCGCGGCGGGCTGCGACGTGCTCGTCGTCGACGGCTCCCCGGCCTCCGTGTTCGACGCTCATGACCGCGCCTGGGGCGCGCACTGCCGGCACCTCGCCGTGGATCCGCGCTATCGCTACCTGAACGGCAAGGTGAACGGCATCCACACCGGCGTCGACGCCGCCCGCTGCGAGCGCATCATCGTGGCCGACGACGACATCCGCTACACGGCCGACGACGTCGCGCGCGCCTGCCGCCTCCTCGACGGTCACGACATGGTGCGCCCGCAGAACTACCTGAGCCCCCTGCCGTGGTGGGGCCGGATGGAAGCGGCGCGCATGCTGATCAACCGGGGCACGCTGCGCGCGGGCGACTACCCCGGCACCTGCGGCGTGCGCCGGTCGACGTTTCGACGGCTGGGGGACTACGACGGCGACGTGCTCTTCGACAACGAGGAGATCGTCCGCCACTTTGCCGCCGCCGGCGCCCGCCTCGCCTACGCGCGCGACTTCTTCATCCTCAAGCGCCCGCCCACGCTCGCCAAGTGGCGCGAGCAGCGAGCGCGGCAGGCCTACGAGGACTTCGGCATGCGCGCCAAGACGGCGCTCTTCGCCGCGCTCCTGCCGCTCGCCTGCGTGATCGCGTGGCGACGGAGCCGGCGCGCGGCGGCCGCCTACGCGACGGCGGTCGCGGTGGGCCCCATCGCTCTCGCGCATCGCGGACGCAGTGACGGCGCCGCGCGCGTCGTGCCCGCGGCGATCACGCTGTGGGCGCCGTTGTGGGTGCTGGAGCGATGCCTGAGCACGTACTGGGCGATGTACTGGAAGCTCCGGCACGGCGGGTACCCGTTCGGCGGCCGTCTGCTCACCAAAGGCACCGGCCGCGCCTGGTCCGCCCGCGCGCGCGATCGGGCGGCGTGATGGCCTCGCTCGGCGACGTTCCCGGCGACGAGTTTCGCGCCGCCCTGCACCGCGCCGCCGACTGGATCGCGGACTACCGGGAGACGATCGAGAGCCGTCGCATCAGTCCGAGCCTCGCGCCGGGCGACATCGCTTCCACGCTGCCCGCGCAGGCGCCCGACACGCCCGCGCCGCTGGCGGCCATCATGGACGACCTCGACCGCCTCATCATGCCGGGCATCGTGCACTGGGGCCATCCCGCCTTCCTCGGCTACTTCGGCTCCACGACCACCGCGCCCGGCATCCTCGGCGAGATGATCGCGGCCGCGCTGAACGTGAGCGCGATGACGTGGCGCACCTCGCCCGCCGCCACCGAGCTGGAGACGGTCGTCCTCGACTGGATGCGCGCGATGATCGGCCTGCCCGACGGCGTCGAGGGCATCGTGTACGACACCGCCTCCATCGCCACGCTGCACGCGCTGGCGGCGGCGCGCGAGGCGATCGGCCTCGACGTGCGCCGCGAAGGGCTGGCCGGGCGCGGGGAAGTGCCGCGGCTCATGATCTACGCCTCCGACCAGGCCCACAGCTCGGTCGACAAGGCCGCCATCACGCTCGGCCTCGGGGAGACCTCCGTGCGGCGCGTGGACACCGACCCGGAGTACCGCATGAGCGCCGCCGCGCTGCGCGCCGCCATCGCCCGCGATCTTCGTCTGCGCCGCCGGCCTCTGGCGGTGGTGGCGACGATCGGCACCACATCGACCACGGCCGTCGATCCGGTGGCGGACGTGGCGGACATCTGCCGCGAGCACGGCCTCTGGCTGCACGTGGACGCGGCGTACGGCGGCGCCATGGGGATGCTGCCCGAGGGACGCTGGGCGATGCACGGGGTGGAGCGCGCCGACTCGATGGTCGTCAACCCGCACAAGTGGCTCTTCGTACCGCTCGACTTCAGCGCGCTCTACACGCGGCGCCCGGAGATGCTGCGTGCCGTCTTCTCGCTGGTGCCGGAGTACCTGCGCGGCGATGCCGCCCACGCCGAGCGCAACTACATGGATTACGGCCTGCAGCTCGGCCGCCGCTTCCGCGCCCTGAAAGCCTGGATGGTGCTGCGCGCCTTCGGCGTGGACGGCATCGTGGCGCGCATCCGCGAACACCGGCGGCTGGCAGCCCTGCTCGCGGGCTGGATCGACGGCGAGCCCGGCTTCGAGCGCGCGGCGCCGGTCACCATGGGCGTCGTCTGCTTTCGCGCGACCCCCACCGGCCTGCGCGACGCCGTGCTCGACGACTTCAACGAGCGCCTCGTGGCCACGGTGAACGCATCCGGCGAGGCGTACCTGACGCACACCCGCTTGCGCGGCCGCCTGTGGCTGCGCCTGGCCGTCGGCAACGTGCTCACGACGGAGCGCCATCTCGCCCACACGTGGCAGATGGTCCGGCGGGCTGCCGTCACCTCGGAGGCCAGAGCCGCCTGACCGTGGATCACTCACGAGGAGATCGGGTTCGGGTGTGAGGACCCGCGTACCACGCACGATGCACGCACAAGGCGCGTCGATGGAGCCGGCCACCCTCGATCCGATCCGGCCACCATCCACGTGGTCCCCGCGCCCCGAACCCGATCTCCGCTCGCGACTCATCCACGCTCCGGCAGGCGCCGCACACCGCCCAGGGCCGCTCGGCGGCTGCCCGCCGCTTGCGGCGGAGCGCCCGAGTGGTCTACGCTCCCCGCATGAAGATCGCTCGCGTGGAGGCGCTGCACTGTGACGGCGGCTGGCGGCCGTGGACGTTCGTGCGGGTGGAGACGGACGACGGGCTCGTGGGCTGGGGGGAGTGCAGCGACAACCGGAGCCCGCACGGCCTCGCCGGCTGCGTGCGCGACCTCGCCGATGTTCTCGTCGGCGAGGACCCGCGTCCGGTGGAGCGCCTGTACTGGGACATGCTGCGGCGCGTGCGCCAGAACTCCGGCGGCGTCAGCCACAAGGCGGTGGCCGGCATCGAGCTGGCGCTGTGGGACATCAAGGCCAAGGCGCTCGGCGTCCCCGTCTACGAGCTGTTCGGCGGCCCCCTGCGCGACCGCGTGCGGCTGTACTGGTCGCATTGCGGGACGACGCGGGCGCGCATGGGCGAGTTCCTCGGCACGCCGCCCCTGCGCACCTACGACGACATCGCCGCCCTCGGACGCGAAGTGGTGGCGCGCGGATTCACCGCGCTGAAGACGAACATGGTCATCCCGGGCGACCCCGCCACCGTCTATTTTCCCGGCTTCGCGAGCGGCATCAACACCACCGACGGCGCCCCCACGGTGGAGATCCTCGACGCCATCGACCGGCTCATCGGAACCTTTCGCGACGCGGTGGGGCCGCGCGTCGGCCTCTGCCTGGATCTCAACTACAACTTCCGCACGGAGGGCGTGCTGCGCATCGCGAAGCTGCTCGAGCGCTACGACATGCAGTGGCTCGAGTACGACACCTGGGACGCCGACGCGCTGCTGCAGATCAAGCAGTCGACCTCCACGCGGCTGGCCTCGTGCGAGAGCCTCAACACGCTGCGCCAGTACCGGCCCTTCCTCGAGCGCCACGCGGTGGACGTGGCCATCATCGACGTGCCGTGGAACGGCTTCTCGCAATCGGTGCAGATCGGCCGCCTCGCAGAGGCGTGCGAGATCAACATCGCCCCCCACAACTACTACAGCCACCTCGCCGACCTGCACTCGCTGCATCTGTGCGCGGTGCTGCCCAACGTGCGCATCATGGAGATCGACATCGACGACGTGCCGTGGAAGGGTCCGCTCGTCACGCGGCCGCCCGTGATCCGCGACGGCCACATCTGGCTCACCGACGCGCCGGGCTGGGGCGCCGACATCGACGAGCGCGTGCTGCGCGAGCACGCATGGCCACGGCCCGGCGGCGGACGGCCGCTCTTCTACGGCATGGACCCCGGCCAGATGACCGCCCGCCCCGGCGACACACCCGCGTAAAGATCTTCGCGCGTGGCGGGCGCGACGCCGCCGCTGGCGTCGCGGTGCTTGCGCAGCAGCACCTGGTAGAGCCCGATCGAGCCTGTCTCGAAGCCGACCGCCGAGCAGGTCAGGTAGAGCAGCCAGGTGCGGTAGACGCGCTCGCCCACGAGCGCGCGCGCCTCGGCGGCGCGGGCGCTGAGACGCTCCACCCACTGGCGGCACGTGCGCGCATAGTGCAGACGCAGACCTTCCACGTCGAGGATCTCCCACCGCGCCCGCTCCATCTCGCTCAGCATGGGGGTGAGGCCGGGGATCTCGGCGTCCGGAAAGACGTAGCGGTAGAGGAAGTCGGTCTGGCTCGTCGGCTGCCAGTGGAACTCGTGCGTGATGCCGTGGTTGAGATAGAGCCCGCCGTCTTCGAGGAGCGCCCGCGCGCGGCCGAAGAAGGCCGGATAGGTGGCGACGCCCACGTGCTCGATGACGCCCACGGCGGCGATCTTGTCGTAGCGCGCGTGCGCGGCAATGTCACGCGCGTCGCGGTACTCCACGAGGCAGCGGTCGGCGAGGCCGTCGCGGCGGATGCGCTCGGCGGCGAAGTCCGCCTGCGCGCGCGACAGCGTGACGCCGTGGGCGTGGACGCCATAGTGCTGCGCCGCCCAGATGGCGAGGCTGCCCCAGCCGCAGCCGATGTCGAGCAGGCGCTCGCCGGGCTGCAGGCGCAGCTTGCGGCACACGAGATCCAGCTTGTCGGCCTGCGCCTGCTCGAGCGTGCCCTTGGGGTCGCGGTAGTACGCGCAGGTGTAGACCATGAGCGGATCGAGAAAGAGCGCGTAGAAGTCGTTGGAGACGTCGTAGTGATGGGCCACCGCCTCTGCCGCCTGCCGCCTCGCCTGCGCCACCCTCATGCCGGCCTCCTGTGCGCGCCGTTCGCTTCCCGCATCCCGAAGATGCTGCCGAAGACCACGTGCCGGCGCGTGACGTCGAAGCGGAGCGCGAGGCGGACGACCGCGCGCGCGACGGCCTCCGGCAGCCGGTCGGTTTGCCGTCCGAGCCAGCCGCGCTCGCCCGCGCCGTAGAGGGCGACGATGCGCCGGGCGTACGCCGGCAGCGGCGCGCCACGCTGCAGGAAGGCGACGACGGCCTCCGCCGCCAGCCGCCCGCTGCGGATGGCCGGACCGATGCCCTCCCCGCTCAGATCGCGCGCGAGGCCGGCGGCGTCGCCCACCAGGCAGAAGCGCGCCCCCGCCCGACGAGCGCGGCGCGACGGCGGGGAAGGCTGCCGTCGGCGGCGCCGGTGCACCCGACGCCGATGTTGATGACGTCCTCCTTGGGGAAATACCAGCCGTACCCGCGCAGGTCCGGCTCCAGGTAGAGCTCCGGCGCGTCCGTCACCCACGCCGCCGCGGCATGGCCGGGGGCCAGCCGCGTCTCGCTCTCCTGCGCCACGACGACCTCTTCGCGCTCGGACACGTCGCCGAGCGCGTGCGCGACCGGGCAGCGATGGCCGCCCGCGCCGATCACCGCGGCCGCCCGCAGCGCGCCCTGCGGCGTGTGCACCACCACGCCGTCGGATGACGTCTGGACGGAGATGACCCGCGCGCCCTCGCGCACATCGGCGCCGGCCGCGGCCGCGCGCTGCAGCAGGTAGTGGTCGAACTCCCGCCGCACGATCCCGTAGCTGGCCGGACGCTGCCAGCGTGTCTCGTGCCGCCGCCCCTCGAAGGCCAGCCCGCAGGCCGTGAAGGGCTGGATGGTGAGCGGATACGTGTCGGGATCCACCTCGACGTCGTCGAGGGCCGCCCGTGTCACCCACCCGGCGCACACCTTCACGCGCGGGAAGACGGCCGCGTCGACCACCACCGTGCGCACGCCGGCCAGCGCCAGCCGCCACGCGGCCGTGCTCCCGCCGGGGCCGCCGCCCACCACGATGACGTCCGCGGGGGCGAGCCCGCGCGTCATGCCGTCCAGAGGGAGGCGAGGATGCGCAGGCGCATGGCCAGCGGCAGCTTGAGCGCCTCGATGGCGTCGGCGACCTCCATGGCGGCGAAGAGGTCGCCCTGGATGTCGATGGCGCTCTCGACGAAGGCCTGGGCGAAGTTGAACGGAGTGGGCTCACGGATGAGGCGGGCGAAGGTCTGCGGAGAATGGACGACGACGGTGAACCGGGGCTCTCCGGCGCCGAGGAGGACGTCGGTGCCGTCCCACAGCCGGAACGCAAAACCCGCGGTCACGCCGCCAAACACCTGGCGGAGGATCGACGCTGCCCTGGCCGGACTACGGGGTCTCACCCGGTCGCCGATCATCGGTGCCGTCTCCTCGTGGCCCATTGTTCAGGCGGCGCGGGCGGCTGTCAACGCCCTGCGATCAGGTCAACGGGGGGTGCGCCCGTCAGGCTCGAGTGATCCTGCTGTCAACAGCTCTGCGGACGCAGGGTGGCTTCGAGCTCGTCCCCGAGCTTGTACTCCGCGACGGTCTCCCGCGATCCCTCGAAATCCTGCATCTTGCCATCGTGCGTCCGCACGGTGAGCGTCCCCCGCTCATGGTCGATCTTCACGATCTTGCCCTCGAGCTTCTTCGGCGCATCCGCGCGGGCGCCCGTGCACACCTTGTTCGTCGGCTGCGTCTTGGCGGGATCGGGCACCTGGGTCTGGCTGAAGGCCGCGCCCGCGAACATCACGATGGCGGCGACGAGGGCGGCAACGATCGTCAGTGTCTTCATCGCGAGCTCCGCTTCTTGACTACGTAAATGGCGCCTGCCGCCGCGCCCACGCCGGTGCCGATGAGCTCGCCCTTGGCAAGCGCCTCGGTGCTCTCCCTGGCGAGCGCCGACCCCTCGCCGGTGGCGGGGGCGGTGGAGGCCCTGGTGGTGGTGGCGCTGCAGGCGGTGGTCATGGTGGCCAGTAACGCGAGGCCGATCAGTGGAGCAACCACGTGAGCCGTCATGGGCGGATCCCCTCCCACCCCCGGCTACAGTGCAAAGGGGGGACCAGCGACCGACGGCGCTCAGACGGCGTCGCGCCGGCCCATCCCCTGCTCGCGCCTGGCTTCCGTGGTAAGGGGCACGGCATCCTCGTCGACGACGACACCCCTGCCATGGCGGCGCGCCCACACCTTGGTGAACTCGGCGCCGAGGATGACGATCTGCGAGGAGTAGTAGACCCAGACGAGGATCACCACGAGCGAGCCCGCGGCGCCATACACGGAGCCGATGCTGCTCTTGCCCAGGTAGAGGCCGATGAGCGACTTGCCGATCACGAACAGCAGCGAGGTGACGCCGGCCCCCACGAAGACGTCGCGCCACGCCACCTCGACGTCCGGCAGCAGCTTGAACGTGAGCGCGAAGAGCACCGTGATGACGAGGACCGACACGCTGACGTCGATGGCCTTGAGCACCATCTCCGGAGCCGGCAGCAGGTAGCTGAAGAACTTGCCCACGGCGGCCAGCCAGGCGCTCACGGCGAGGGAGACGAGCAGGAGAAAGCCGATGCCGGTCACCATGGCGAAGGACAGGAAGCGGTCCTTCACCATCTGCAGGATGCCGCGGCCCGGCTTCGGCGCCACCCCCCAGATCGTGTTGAGCGCATCCTGCAGCTCGCCGAAGACGCCCCACAGGCCGAAGAGCAACGTCCCCGCGGCGAGGAGCGCGGCCGTGGTGCCGACGGCCTGCCGGCGGGCACTGACGATCATCGCGTCGATGGCGCGCGCGCCTTCGGCGCCGAGGACGTAGCCGAGCTGCTCGACGAACTGCTCCTGCGCGATGTCGCGTCCGAAGCCGAGGCCGGCCACGGCGACGATCAGCAGCACCCCCGGGGCGAGGGCGAACACGGTGTAGTAGGCGAGCGCGGCGCCCATCCGCTGCGCGCGGTCGTCGTACCAGTCGCTAAAGGTGGCTGTAATCAGCGACCAGATTCCCATGCTCTCTCAGGGTACCCGGACGCGCCAGCGATAGCGGTTAGAAAATGACCAGCGAGCGTGGCCAGATGGTCAATGCCAATCCGGCCTGAACCGAGACCCGCATCAAGTACAGCAATGATTTAGCGACTTCCCGGACCCGGCACCCTCCTTGCTATTTGGCCTTGCGGGGATCACGACGCACTTTTCACGACACACTTTCAAGAGGAGGCACCGCCCATGATCGCGCTACTTCGTGGATTCGCGTACGCCTGGACGGGCCTGCTGCTGCTGGTCGTCGCGGGGGCCGTCAACAGCTTCGTTCGAACGTCCGACAGCCTACCGGAAGCCCTGGAGCGGATGACAATGGCGTACGACCCGTTCAGCACCGCCAACACCGTGCTCATCATCGCGGTCATGCTCCCCGCCTTCGGCGCCCGGGCCCTTGCCGACCGCCTCTACAAGGGCGCCCGCCGCTAATCCAGCCCCTGCCGGCGCCGGGCGCTGTCGAACGGCCCGCCGCTGTGGGGGGCCTGTTCGAGGCCCCCGCATTCACGCCGCGCCGTCGTCCCGACGCCAGCCCGCGCCCGGCCGGGTCCGCCGCCCCTCCACTGCTCAGGTGACCTGGTCTGACTAGTCTATAATCGTAGGGGGAGGGTGCTGCATGTCCGAGACGTACTCCACGTACGAGGCAAAGGCGAAGTTCAGCGAGGTGATGCGCAAGGTGCGAGCGGGCCAGCGCGTCGTCATCGCGTACCGCGGAGAGGAAATCGCCGAGATCCGGCCTCTGGAGCGCACGGCCAGCCTCGACAAGACGCTCAGCCGGCTCGAAGACCGGGGCGTTCTCAGCCGGCGGGCCACACCAGGCCGCCCCGGGCTACGCCCGGTCATCCGCAAGCCGGGCGCGCTCAAGCGGTTTCTGGAGTCGCGCGAGTGACGGTCGCCTACGTGGACAGCTCGTGCCTCGTGGCGATCGCGTTCACGGAGCCCGGCGCGCAACGGCTGGCCGCGCGGCTGGCCGCCTTCGACCGGCTGGTGTCGTCGAACCTCCTCGAGGCCGAGCTCCGCGCCGCGTTCGCACGAGAAGCCGTGCCGGCCGATCCGGAGCCATTGATGTCAGGGCTGACGTGGGTCTACCCCGACCGGCCGCTCACACGAGAGTTCCAGGTGATCGCGGCGGCCGGATACCTGCGGGGCGCCGATCTCTGGCACCTGGCGTGCGCGCTCTTTCTGGCGCCGGCGGGCGCCGGCCTCGTGTTCCTGACCCTCGACAAGCGGCAAGCGCAGGTGGCGTCCGTCCTCGGCTTTGCCCGGGCGTAACGCCTTCTAGGCCACGCCGATTCGAACATCCAGCCAGCCGTGGGGCGTGACGGTGACGCGCTCGCCTTCGCGGACGAGGACCGTCGTCGTCGCCGATTCGAAGATGGCCGGCCCCTTCGTCTCGAAGCCGGCGGGCAGCTCGTCCATGCGGTGCACGGGCACTTCGATCCAGCCGCCCAGGTAGACGCGACGGCGGCCCGGCGCCGCAGCGGCGCCACGGCCGGCCACCCCGGAGTCCGGCGAGAGCGCGGGCAGCGCGCCCACCACCGCCACCCGCGCGTTCACGACCACGACCTCCTGGCCCTGCGCGCTGTAGGCGTACAGCTCCTCGTGGCGGTGGTGGAAGCGCGCCACGATCTCGTCCAGCAGCGCGGGTGACGCCATGTCGACGCCGTCGAGCGGCACCTGGATCTCGAAGATCTGCTCGCCGTAGCGCATGTCGAGCGAGCGCCGCACGCTCACGGCCCCGTCGAAGCGGCCCAGCCGCTTGCGGCCTTCCGCTTCCATGGCGGCGAAGAGGCGGCGCAGGGCCGCGGGCGTCAGGCGGGAGACTTCGCTCACGTGGGAGCGCACGAGCTCGTAGCGCAGGTCGGTGGCGAGCATGCCCCACGCGGAGAGCACGGCGGCCACGCTCGGCACGATGACGCGGCGGATCTCGAGCAGGCGGGCCACTTCCGTGATGTGCAGGCCGGCGGCGCCGCCGAACGACACGAGGGCGAACTTCCGCGGATCCACGCCGCGGCGCACCGACACGATCTTGATGCCCTCGGCCATGTTGGTGTTGACGACCTTCGAGATGCCTTCCGCCGCCGCCAGGGCCGCCGTGTCGAGCGCCCTGGCGACCTTCTGCACGGCGGTGTGCGCCGCGCGCGCATCCAGGCCGATGCGGCCGCCGAGGAAGTTCGCCGGATCCAGATAGCCGAGCACCACGTTGGCGTCGGTCACCGTGGCCGCCTCCCCGCCCTTGCCGTAGCAGGCCGGTCCGGGGTCGGCGCCCGCGCTCTCCGGGCCCACGTGCAGGATCCCGCCCGCATCCACCCAGGCGATGGACCCGCCGCCGGCGCCGAGGGTGTGGATGTCGAGGCTCGGCAGCGCGACCTTCGCCATGCCCACCGTCTTCTCCCCCGTGAGCTGGGGCTCACCGCGCTGCAGCAGCGCGATGTCGGTGCTGGTGCCGCCCATGTCGAAGGTGATGAGATTGCCTTCGCCGACCAGCCGCGAGGCGTAGCGGCCGGCCGCGAGCCCGCCCGCCGGCCCCGAGAGCACCGAGCCCGCCGCCAGCCGCGACGACTCCTTGATGGGCGCCACGCCGCCGTGCGACTGCATGATGAGCACGTGGCCGCGATACCCCCTCGCCTTGAGACGCACGGCGAGCGCCCTGAGGTAGCGCGCGAGGGCGGGGCCGACGTAAGCGTTGACGACGGTGGTCCAGATCCGCTCGTACTCCTTGATCTGCGGCAGCACCTCGGAGGACAGGGAGATGTAGGCGCCCGGCATGCTCGTCGCGACGGCGCGCCCGGTGAGGGCCTCGTGCCGGGCGTTGCGATAGGCGTGCAGGTAGCACACCGCGACGGCATCGACCCTGGCGCGCTGCAGCGCGGCGATCCCCGCCCGCAGCGAGGCGGCGCCGAGCGGAATGGCCACCGCGCCCTCGGCCGTCATGCGCTCGCGCACGCCGATGCGCAGCGCGCGCTCCACCAGCGGCACCGGCGGCGGCATCCGGAGGTTGTACCGGTCGTCCTTGAGGCCCTCGCGCATCTCGATGATGTCGCGATGGCCCTCGGTGGTGAGCAGCCCCACCCGGGCGCCCTTGCGCTCGAGGAGCGCATTGGTGGCCACGGTGGTGCCGTGCACGATGCGCTCGGTGGCGGCGAGCAGCCCCGCGAGGTCGGTGCCCACCTCGGCGGCGAGCAGCGCCAGGCCCTCCATGAGGCCGTCGGAGGGATCCTTGGGGGTCGACGCGCACTTGGCGATGACGACGCGCCCGCGCTCGTCCACGGCGGCGAGGTCGGTGAACGTGCCGCCGACGTCGATGCCGATCCGGTACATCTAGTAGAGGCTCTTCGTGTAACCGTCCTGGAGCCGGCGCTCCATGTCGTCCACGGTCATGTCGTCCATCTTCGTCTGATCGAGGAACATCCGGGCCGCCGACGCGAGATCGCCGAGGTCGGGCCAGTGCGCCGGCTCCCACAGGTGCGAGCGCTTGAAGGCCTTGGCGCAATGCAGGAAGCACTCCTCGACCTCGACCCCGATGGCGAGGGCGGGCCGCTTGCCCATCGCGGTGAGCGAGGCGAGGATCTCCTCGTCCCGCACGATCCAGGCCCGGCCGTTGACCCGCAGCGTCTCCTCCTTGCCGGGGATGAGGAAGAGGAGGCCGGCGTGGGGATTGTCGAGCAGGTTCTGCATGCCGTCGAAGCGCTTGTTGCCGGGACGGTCGGGAATCACGAGGTGCCGGTCGTCGAGCACGCGCACGAATCCCGGCGCATCGCCCTTGGGCGAGACGTCGCAGCGGCCCGTCGCCCCCGCCGTCGCCAGCAGCACGAAGGGCGAGTGCGCGATGAAGGCGCGGCAATGCCCGTCGAGCACGCCGATGTCCTTCTTGAGCGCCACCACGCTGGGCTCGCCCATGAGCGCGCGCAGCTCGTCGATGCCGGTCACCACGTCACGGAACATGCAGGACCTCCGCGCCCGCCTCGGGCGTCACGTCGAATGCGTTGAGGGTACACGCGAGCATACCGTAATAGCCGGCGGTGGCCGTCAGCTCCACGAGGCCGTCGACGCCGAGCCGGGCCCGGAGCGCGTCGAAGGTGGGCTGATCCACGCGATGGCGGCGGAAGAGCAGGCTCACGTACCGGACGACGAGCGCTTCCTCCGGCGTGAGGCCCTCCAGCCGCCCCTCGCGGATGGCGGTGATCGCCTCCTCCCGCACGCCGGCCTTGCGCGCCTCGATCACGTGATACGCCCACTCGAACTGGCAGTCGAGCTCCCGGGCGAGCGCGATGATGGCCAGCTCCCGGTCCACCGGCGTCAGGGTCGACTCGAACCGGATGTAGGCGCCCAGCTCGGCCGTCCGCCGGGCCAGCTCGGGACGGTGCAGCAGCACGCTGAAGGGCCCCACCACCTTGCCCCGGCTGCTGGCGATCTGGTCCCACACGTGCTCCTGGCCGGCCGGCACCTCCGCCTTCGACGCGATGACGGCAATGCGCGCCATGTCAGTCGATGGCCACGTGAACCGCGTTGCTGATGACGTCGAGACGCGCGCTGTGCCACGGGTCGGGCACGCGGCTGTTCGTCAGGTACGCGAACGACACGCCGGAGTCGGGATCGGCCCAGCAGTAGGAGGAACCCACGCCGCCGTGGCCGAACGTGCGGGGGGAGGCGAGGCTGCCGAGACCCCGAATGGTGATACCCGTCGAGCGCGAGTGCGGGCCGAGGCCCCTGTGCATCGGCATGCCCATGTAGTCGTCCGCCCGCTCGCCCGTGAAGTCGCGCGTGACGTACGCCACCATGCGGGACGACAGCAGCCGCTTGCCGTTGAGGCTGCCGCCCTGGGCCAGCATCTGGTAGAAGGCGGCCATCGCGCGGGCGGTGCCGTAGCCGCCGCCGCCCGGCGTGCCCGCGCGGCGGAAGGCGGCGTTGTTCTCGTCGGCGCGCTTGGCCTGGCGGCCGCCCTCGGCGCCGGGCTCGTGCATGTCGGCCGCCCGCGCGTGCTGCGTGTCGGGCAGGCCCACGTACAGCTCGTCGCCGAGGCCGAGGGGCAGGATCACCTGCTCGCGGATGACGGTGCGGTAGTCGGTCTTCGTGATGGCCTCGATCATCGCCGCCGCCGTCCAGTGGGCGGCGCGGCCGTGATAGTGGACGCGCGAGCCCGGCGTCCATTCCGGCGTGAAGTCGCACACGACCTTGCGCAGCAGGTCGTGGTCATCCCACGCCTCCTTCGGCACGTCGGCGTTCGGAAAGCCCGCCTGGTGCGTGAGGAGCTGCACGATGGTGATGTCGCCCTTGCCGTTGGCCTCGAAGCCGGGCAGGTGCTCGGCCACGCGATCCGTGAAGGCGAGCGCGCCCCGCTCCACCAGCAGCCACACCGCGCACGCGGTGAGGACCTTCGTGTTCGAGTACAGCAGCCACAGCGTGTCGTCGTTGGCCACGGCGCGCGCGGGGTCGACGCGCGCATCGCCCAGCGTGCGGACGAGCGCAAGCGTGCCGTGGCGCGCCACCGCGAGCTGCGCGCCCGGGTAGCGCCCCTCGCTGATGTGGCGGGTGACGATCTCCATGAGCCGGTCGAGCGCGGGCGCGTCGAGACCGAGCGCGCCGGCGTCTCCGGTGGCAAGCGGGAATTTCATGATGGTCTCCTCGGATACCCGATGTCTCTCAGCGACTCGGTGATCTCGGCCAGGATGGCGGGGTCATCGATCGTCGCCGGCAGGGTGTACTCGGCGCCCTCGGCGATCTTCTTCATGGTGCCGCGCAGGATCTTCCCCGAGCGGGTCTTGGGCAGCCGCTTCACCACGGCCGCCGTCTTGAATGCCGCCACGGGCCCGATGCTGTCGCGCACTCTGTCCACGAGCTCGCGCACGATGTCGGCCTCGGCACGCGCCACGCCCGCCTTCGTGACCACGAAGCCGACGGGCACCTCGCCCTTGATCTCGTCCGCCACCCCCACCACCGCGCACTCGGCGACGTCGGGATGGGAGGCGAGCACTTCCTCCATCGCGCCCGTGGACAGCCGGTGACCGGCGACATTGATGATGTCGTCCACGCGGCTCATGATGTAGACGTAGCCGTCATCGTCCTTGTACCCGGCGTCGCCCGTCAGATAGTGGCCGGGAAACGCCGCCAGGTACGATTGCTCGTAGCCCGCGTCGTTGTTCCAGAGCGTGGGCAGGCAGCCGGGCGGCATCGGCAGGCGCACGACGATGGAGCCGGTGGTGCCCGCGGGCGCCTCCGTGCCCCGGTCGTCGAGCACGCGGATGTCGTAGCCCGGCACCGGCTTCGTCGGCGAGCCCGGCTTCACGGGCAGCATGCCGAGCCCCACGCAGTTGGCCGCCATCGGCCACCCCGACTCCGTCTGCCACCAGTGGTCGATGACGGGCACGCCGAGCCGCTCGCGCGCCCACAGCAGCGTGTCGGGGTCGCAGCGCTCGCCCGCCAGGAAGAGCGTGCGGAAGCGGCTGAGGTCGTGACGGCCCACGTGCTCGCCGCGCGGATCCTCTTTCTTGATGGCGCGGAAGGCGGTGGGGGCGGTGAAGATCACGGACACGCCGTGCTGCGCGGTGAGCCGCCAGAACGCGCCCGGATCGGGCGTGCCCACCGGCTTGCCCTCGTACAGGATCGACGTGGCGCCCCGCAGCAGCGGCGCGTACACGATGTACGAATGGCCCACCACCCAGCCGATGTCGGAGGCGGTGAACATGACGTCGCCCGCGGCCACGCCGTACACGTTGGGCAGGCTCCACTTCAGGGCCACGGCATGCCCGCCGTTGTCGCGCACGACGCCCTTGGGGATGCCGGTGGTGCCGGAGGTGTACAGGATGTAGAGGGGGTCGGTGGCGGCGACGGAGACGCACTCGGCGGCGGTGGCGCCCGCCACCGCCTCGTGCCAGTCGACGTCCCGGCCCGCCGTCATGGCCGCCTGCTCCTGAGGCCTTTGTAAGATTATGCAGCGCTCCACGCGGTGCCGCGCGAGCGCGATGGCCGCATCGAGCAGCGGCTTGTAGGCGATGACGCGGCTCACCTCGATGCCGCAGGAGGCGGACACGATGAGCTTCGGCTTGGCGTCGTCGATGCGGGTGGCGAGCTCCTTGGCCGCGAAGCCGCCGAAGACCACGGAGTGCACGGCGCCGATGCGCGCGCACGCGAGCATGGCGATGACCGCCTCCGGCACCATGGGCATGTAGAGGATGACGCGGTCGCCCTTGCCGATCCCCTGCCCCGCGAGCGCGCCCGCGAAGAGCGCGACGGCGTCGCGCAGCTCGGCATAGGTGAACGCCTTCACGGTGCCGGTGACGGGGCTGTCGTAGATGAGCGCGCGCTGCCGGCCCCGCCCGCGGTCGACGTGGATGTCGAGGGCGTTGTAGCAGGTGTTCAGCATCCCGCCCGTGAACCACCGGTGGAAGGGCGGCCGCGAGTCGTCGAACACCCGGTCCCACCGCCGGTCCCAGTACAGCTCCTCGGCGGCGGCCCCCCAGAAGCCGGCCGGGTCCTTCATCGACCGCGCGTACACGCCGGGATAGGTGGTCTTCATCGATGCCTCAATGGGCTGAGCCCTTCGCGCGAGGCAGCGGCGTCGAGGCGCGCATCCCACGAGGCAAACACAACCCCTTCGGGAAACCGCTCGCGCACCGCGCCCGCGGATGCGAGATGGATCGCATCGTACGCCCGAAGTCCGTGGAGGTCGGTGAGTCGCGCGGCCTCGCGAATGACCGCGTCCGTCACGTCCAGCAGCATGTATCGGGGCCAATCGGCGTCGAGCAGGTCGATCACCCGGCGGTGCGCCGGGCGCGTCAACGTCCGCTCGCTCCGCCTGCGTGCGAAGGCGGCGCGGGCTTCGACATAGGCGATGGCGGAGGTGGAGACAAACCGCGCCTCCTCGACGCCCTCACGGACCAGCTCGGAGCCCTCCTCGTCGACGTAGAGCTTCACGAGCGCGCTGGTGTCGAGATACAGCGTCACCGCCTGCCCTCGATGACAGCCCGCGCCATCGAGGCGCCTCGGACACGAACCGGCCGCGCCGCTCCGCGCGGCTTACCCCCGCCCCAGCGCGCGATACCGTCACGCACCATGGCCGTGATGCGCTCGTCCCCTTCGCCGTCCGGCGGCGGTGAGATGACCGCGATGGGACGGCCGCGGTCCGTGACGAAGACACGTTCGCCCGTCTTCACGCGGGCCAGAAACTCACTGAGCCGGTTCTTGAGCTCACGGATCCCGACGGTGGTCATCATTTCCATGTGGCCACAATGCTGCCTTATTGAAGCCACATTGTCAACGCACGCGCGACGACGCGACCGGCGCCGCGGCACCGCAGGCGGCGACCTCCACGAGCGCATCGCAGAAGGTGGGGCCGTGGCCGAGGTCGCCGAGGCGATCGCTCGTGAGCGCGTTGGCGCTGCCGCCCTCGCGCATCCAGTTGCCGAAGGGCGCGGCCACGGTACCGGCGGGCACGCGCTCGGTGAGCCGGGCGCGGAAGGTCACGCCGCCGCGATCGTTCCACACGCGGACCGCCTGCCCGTCGGCGATCCCGCGCGCGCCCGCGTCGACGGGATGCAGCTCCAGCTCCGGCTCCGGCTCCGCGCGCAGCAGCACGGGCAGACCGCCGTACGACGAGTTGATGGAATGGTGCCGCTTGCGCGTGAGCAAACGGAGGGGAAAGCGCGCGGCGAGGGCCACGTCCGTGTCCGGGCCCTCCGCGGGCGGGATGTACACCGGCAGCGGGCCGTGTCCGGCGCGCGCGAGATCGGCGGAGACGAACTCGAAGCGGCCGCTCGGCGTGGGAAAGCCGCCCCGCGCGTATACCGGCTTGCCTTTCCCCGGACCGATATAGGCGAAGCCCTCGGCATCGAGGCGGGACCGCGTGGCTCCCGCGGCTTCCGCCGTCGATTCGCCGAGCGCGAGATCGATGAGCTCGGAATCGCTGAGCCGAAACACGTCATCGTCGAAGCCGAGGCGGGCGGCGAGCACACGCGCCACCTCGCTGTTGCTCTTCGCCTCGCCCCGCGGCGCGATGGCGGGCGGGCTCACCGCCATGTAGTTGAAGCCCCAGGATCCCAGCAGGTCCTGCTGCTCCAGCATGGTGGTGGCGGGCAGCACGATGTCGGCATGACGGGCGGTGTCGGTGAGGAACTGCTCGTGGACCACGGTGAACAGGTCCTCGCGGCCCAGGCCGCGCAGGACGCGACCCTGGTCGGCGGCGATGATGGCCGGGTTGGAGTTCCAGACGTAGAGCGCGCGCACCGGCGGCGTGAGGCCGGGATCCGTCAGCACGCGCCCGAGCTGGATCATGTTGACCGTCCGCGGCGCCGCGGGGCCGAGGTCGGGCCGCATCAGCCGGTCGACGCGCGACAGGCGCAGCGTGCGCGCATCCGCGATGCCGCCCGCGGCGTGGCGCCATTGCCCGGCAACGACGGGCAGGCAGTGGATGGCGCGCAGCGCCATGCCCGCGCCCGCCGCGCGCTGCATGCCCACGCCGTGCCGGACGCCCGCGGGCTTCGTCGTCGCGTACTCGCGCGCCAGCTCGACGATGGTGGCGGGGGCCACACCGGTCACCGCCGCCGTCCGCTCCGGCGTCCACTCCGCCACCGCCGCGCGCAGCTCCGTGACGCCGCTGGCGTAGCGATCGAGATAGTCGGTGTCCTCGAGCCGCTCGCGGAAGATCACGTGCAGCAGACCGAGCGCGAGCGCGCCGTCGGTGCCCGCGTGGAGGCGGACGTGCACGTCGGCCTGCGCCGCCGTGCGGCTGCGATAGGGATCGACGACGACGAGGCGCGCGCCGCGCGCGCGCGCGCGATTGACGATGTCCCACGTGTGGATCGAGGTGGAGACGAGATCGATGCCCCAGGCGATGACCAGCCGCGCGCCCTCCAGGTTCTCCGGATCGGTGAAGGCCGCGCCCACCAGCGCGCGCAGCCCCGCGTCCTGGCCGCCGCAGATGGTGCGCTCGAGGCGGGTGGCGCCGAGCCGGTGGAAGAGCGCGTGCATCGTGCCGAGCGCGGAAAGAATGCCCATGCTGCCGAGATAGGAGTACGGCAGGATGGCGGCCGCGCCCTCGGCGGCCACGATGGCGCGCCACCGCTCCACGATGGTGTCGAGCGCCTCGTCCCAGCCGATGGGCACGAAGTCGGCCGCGCCCTTCGCCCCGCGCCGCCGCAGCGGCGTGAGCAGGCGCTCGGGGCTGTAGACGCGCTCGAGGTAGCGATCGACCTTCACGCACAGATGGCGCCCGGTCACCGGATGCGCGGGATTCGGGGCCACGTTCACCGCGCGCTTGCCGTCCACGGTCACCAGGAGCGCGCACGCGTCCGGACAGTCGTGCGAGCAGACCGCGCGGACCTCGGTCGTCACCTCAGCCCTTCACGCTGCCCGCCGTCAGTCCTTCCACCATGTATTTCTGCAGGTAGATGTAGGCGGCGATCACGGGCAAGGTCGTGAGCACGGCGCCCGCCATGAGGTAGCCCCAGCCGTAGACGTCGCCGGTGATGAAGCCCGACAGGCCGACGGGCAGCGTGCGGAGCTTGACGTTGGTGATGAAGACGAGCGCGTAGAGGAACTCGTTCCACGCCTGGGTGAAGGCGTAGAGGGCGGCGGCGAGCAGGCCCGGCGCCGCCAGCGGCAGCACGACGCGGCGGAAGGCGCCGAAGCGGGTGGCGCCGTCGATCATCGCCGCCTCTTCCAGCTCCTCGGGGATGGACTCGAAGTAGCCCATGAGCAGCCAGGTGACGAAGGGCACCGTGAACGAGGGGTAGACGAGGATGAGCCCGGCAAGGCTGTCGGCGAGGCCGAGGTTGCGCACCTGGGCGTAGAGCGGGATGAACAGGATGGAGGGCGGCACCAGGTAGGTGATCAGCACCGCGCTCGCCATGAAGGCGCGGCCGAGGAAGCGCAGGCGCGCCAGCGCATAGGCGCCGATGGTGCCGATGGCGGTGGCCAGCAGCGTGCTCGACACGGAGACCATGATGCTGTTGCGGTACCAGGCGACGAACTCCGTCTTGCCCAGCAGGTGATCGTAGTTCTCCGTCACGAAGGGGACGGGCCAGAACATGGAGGTGAGGCTGCGCATCTGGAGCTCGCCCTTGAACGAGGTCACCGTCATCCAGTAGAACGGGAACATCACGATCACGAGCATGGCGAGCAGGATGGCGTACGACACGCCGGACTGCAGCCGCTCGATCACCACCTGGCTGCGCTGCCGCGAGCCCGCCATCCGCGCCACCGGCGTCATCGCGCGCGCCCCCGCCGCATGTAGCGCGCGAGGACGACGATCACGAACGCCAGCGGCGGCAGCATGTAGAGCGCGGCCGCGATCGCCTCCCCGAGGCGCTGGGCGCCGAACGCCATCTCGTAGGTGAAGACGGGCAGCACCATCGTGGACCCGCCCGGCCCGCCCTTGGTGAGGATGTAGACGATGGCGAAGTCGTTGAAGGTCCAGATGGTGGACAGCAGCACGACGATGATCAGGATGTTACGGATACCGGGGACGGTCACGTGCCGGAAGCGCTGCAGCGCGTTGGCGCCGTCGACCGCCGCCGCCTCGTACAGCTCGCCCGGGATGCCCTTCATGCCCGCGAGGAAGCTGATGCCGAAGAAGGGAAACCCGCGCCAGATGTTGACGGCGATGACGGAGGCCATGGCGGTGCCGGGCTCGCTCAGCCAGCCCACGCCCTGCGGCAGGATGCCGAAGACGCGCACGAGCAGGTAGTTCAGGACGCCGAGGCTGTAGTCGTAGATCCACAGGAAGTTCAGCGCGGAGACGACGGTGGGCGCCACCCACGGCACGAGGAGCACACCGGTCCAGAAGGAGCGGAAGCGGATCTTCGAGGTGAGCACGAGCGCCATGCCGATGCCCATCACGAGCTTGGCGGCCACGGAGGCGAAGGTAAAGATGAAGCTGTTGGCGACGGCGCGCTGGAAGAAGCCGTCCGAGGCCAGGCGCACGTAGTTCTCGAGCCCCACGAAGACGGGGGGGATCCCCACGTACTTCTGCGTCATGCTCAGGTAGATGGCGTAGCAGAAGGGGTAGGCGACGAGCGCGAGCACGAGAGCGACGATGGGCAGCACGAAGAGGAAGCCGAGGCAGTAGTCGGGCCCAAGCCAGCGCTTGAGCCCGACCCGCCGCGGTTGCAGCGCCGCCGCCGGGAGGCGCGCGGAGGAAATCGCCACCGGCGAAGAGTCCTAGGCCCGGCTGCGGATCTTGTGGATCTGCTCGATCCTCCCGTGGGCTTCCTTGAGCGCGGCCTCCGGGGAGAGGCCGGCCGACACCACGCGGCCCGCCATGTCGGGGAGAATGAACTGCGCCTGCACCTCGACCGCCGCCGGCGTGATGGGGCCGGGATGGCCGGAGGGCACGCTGCGCAGGATGTTCTTCACCATGGCGTCGAAGTTCGGGTCGGACTTCCAGTAGGGGTGATCGACGCGTCCCTTGTAGACGGGACCGGCCTGGCCCACCGAGACCTGCATGTACTCGGTGAAGCGCTTCTCGTCCTCCATGTAGCGCACGAGGTCCTCGGCCATGTCGGCGTGCTTGGACTTCTGGAAGATGCACCAGTTGTAGCAGCTCGCGCCGTTGAAGGCGCCCGCGGGACCGCCCGGCGTCTGCACGAGCATGGTCTTGGACGCGAGGTCGTGCTTCTTGCTGACCATGGCGAAATACAGGCTGGCGCCGTTGTTCGTCGTCACCAGCTTGCCCGCCATGTATGCCTCGTTGTTGCCGACGTCGGTCCAGCCCATGACACCGGGAGGCTGGATCTTGTGCTTCTGGATGGTATCCACCGCGAACTGCAGCGCGGCCAGGTTCTGCTTGTAGTACGTGGTGGCGAGCGCGGGCTTGCCGTCCTTGTCCCACGCGCTCCCGCCGTAGTCCCAGAGGAGCGCCTGCATGAAGCCGTTGGCGTCGTCGGAGCGGTTGAGCGTCTGGCCGAGGCCGTAGAGGTCCTTCGACGGATCCTGCGTCTTCTTCGCGAAGTCGACGACGTCGGGATCGTAGACCGTCGGCGGCTTGAGCCCCTTGGCCTCCATGATGTCCTTGCGGATGAAGAAGGCGCTGATCATCGCGTAGCGCGGCACGCCGTAGGACTTGCCCTCGATCGTCGTCGCCTGCTCGGCGAAGGGCAGCATGCCGCCCTTGGACTTCGCAATCTCGCCCGTGAGCCTGGACACATCACGCAGGGCCGCCTTGTACCGCATGGGGCCGAGGATGTTCATCTCGGCGATGTCGGGCGGGTTGCCGGCCTCGATGGCAGCCACGAACTTCTGCTCGCGGTCGCCGAAGGTCGCCCAGTCCATCTCGACGTCGACGTTGCGCTCCTTGCCCCACGCTTCCACGTGACGGGCGAGCACGTCGTTGCCCGCCGTCACGAAGCTCTTGAAGAGCCAGACGCGCAGCTTGGGCTTGCCCTGCGCGCTCGCCATCCTGCCGAGCACGTGAAGTCCGGCGGCGGTGCCGCCGGTGATGACCGCGGCCTTGCGCAGAAACTCGCGGCGCGCGATGACGCCGCCGGCCAGTTGCTCGGCGAGAACCCGAAGACGGCTATCCATGCTCTCCTCCTTTGGAGACCGATGCTGCACGAACGACGGTGGGCAGCGCATGCTACCGCACCCGCCGCTCGGCAGCAACCGGCGGGCCCGGGCAGGTCGCTGGCACCGTCATTGCGACACCCAATCCGCGCCGCACACCATACATCCGAGGGAGGCGTCATTCATGGAACCTCAGCGCCGAGACATCATGACGGGCATGTTCAGGGATCGCGACAGCGCCGAGCGCGCGTGGAGCTCGCTGAGCGGGCGCGGGTACGGCAGGGACGACGTGAGCCTGCTCATGTCCGAGGACACCCGCCGGCGCCACTTCGGCGACGGTGCTCCGGACACCGCACTGGGCGACAAGGCGGCCGAGGGGGCGGGCACCGGGGCGCTCATCGGCGGCGGCCTCGGCGCCGTCCTGATGAGCCTCGCGGCCGCGGGCACCATTGCGCTTCCCGGCATCGGCGTGCTGGCCATGGGGCCGATCGCGGCGGCGCTCACGGGCGCGGCCGGCGGCGGGGTGGCCGGCGGTCTCCTCGGCGCGCTCATCGGCGCCGGCATTCCGGAGGACCGGGCCGATCACTACGACGCGGGCATCCGTGAGGGTGGCATCGTGATGGGCGTGCACCCGCGCAGCAGCGAGGACGCCGAGTACTTCGAGCGCGAGTGGACCAGCTACCGCGGCGAGCAGATCTATCGGCCCGAGTACCGCCGGCGCGACGCCGCCTAGGCTGGATTTACACGGACAGAAG
>JBBDXO010000168.1:0-6012 GCA_040902295.1 Candidatus Rokuibacteriota bacterium
GTTCACGCTGCTGTTCGCCTCCGGCCTCGTGCTGCTCGTGCGCGGATGAGGTCGAGTCGTCGCGCGCTCAGCGCGCGCGCGCGGCGGCCCACTTCGTCACGTTGCCCTCGATCTGCGCCGCGTGCCCTTCGAGGTGATCGGCGTAGATCCTCAGCCAGTCCTCGGCGCCGTAGGGGCCGGACTCCGTGTGCCGCCCGCGCCGGCTCCACGCCGACTCCGGCAGCCGCCGGAGCAGCGGCACCGTGTTGGCGCGCACCGCCTCCACCACCGCCAGCGCCGGCTCCAGCGGGTGCGCGTGGTAGTCGAGGGCGAGGGCCCACACGTCCTGGTCGTAGCCGAGGATGGTCGGCGCCGTCTTCTCGGCCGCGAGCAGGCGGATGCGCGTGTACGCGTTCGTCTCCGAGTCGGCGCAGTGGCAGATGATCTCGTGCGCCGACCACTCCGTGGGCTCGGGGCGCCACGTCAGCGCCTCCGCGGGCACGGCGGCGAGGGCGGCTTTCAGGCGCGCGGGGCCCTCGGCGTATTTCCGGATGAGGACCTCGCGCTCGCTCGGGGTCAGGGCCATGGCGTCCTCCTCGTGCTCGCAAGGATGATCCCACGAGGGCGCGCGCGGATGCTATCGTCTCGTGCATCAGCGCAGCGCATCCCGTCCATCAGGAGAGATTATGACCGTCACGCGCCACCAGACCGGACCCCGCATGAGCGCCGCCGTCGTCCACAACAACACCGTGTACCTCGCGGGCCAGGTGAACGGCGACGAGCCCACCACCAAGGGGCAGACGGAGGCGATCCTCAAGAAGATCGACAGCCTCCTCGCCGCCGCCGGGTCCAGCAAGTCGAAGCTCCTCTCCGCCACCATCTACATCGTCGACATGGCGAAGTTCAACGAGATGAACGCGGCGTGGGACGCCTGGGTCGATCCCATGAACACGCCCGCGCGGGCCACGGTGGAAGCCAGGCTCGCCTCCGCGAAGTACCTGGTGGAGATCATGGTCGTGGCCGCCATCTGACGATGGACCGGCGCTTCGACGGCAAGGTGGTCGTCATCACGGGCGCCGCGGGCGGCATCGGCCGCGCCGCCGCGGCGCGCTTCGCCGCCGAGGGCGCCGCCGTCGTGCTCGTCGACGTCTCCGCGCAGGGGCTGAAGGCAGGCGTGGCCGCGGTGCAGGAGGCGCGCGGGGCCGCGCTCGCGGTGGAGGCGGACGTCACGCGGGCGGCGGACGTCCGCCGCTACGTGGCGGCGGCCGTCGACCGCTTCGGCGGCATCGACTGCCTCTTCAACAACGCGGGCATCCTGGGCGCGGTGAGCCCGCTCACCGACTACCCGGAAGACGTCTTCGACCGGGTGATGGCCGTCAACGTCAAGGGCATCTGGCTGGGAATGAAAGAGGTCGTCCCCGCCCTGCGCGCGCGCGGCGGTGGCGCCATCGTCAACACCGCCTCCATCGCCGGCATGCGCAGCAGCCCCAACCTCGTCGCCTACACCGCCAGCAAGCACGCCGTCATCGGCCTCACCCGCACCGCCGCCTACGAGCTGGCGCGTCACGACATCCGCGTCAACGCCGTGTGCCCGGCCCCCGTGGAGACGCCGATGGCCCGCGAGCTGGAAGCGGGCTTCGGCGGCAAGAACCCGGCGGCGGCCCACGACGCCTTCACGCGCACCATCCCCATGCGGCGCTTCGGCGAGCCCCCGGAAGTGGCGGCGCTCGTCGCCTTCCTGTGCAGCGCCGAGGCCTCCTACATCAACGGCGGCATCTACACCGTGGATGGGGGCGCCATGGCGTGAGGGCGGCCGGCGGCCGCCCCACCGGGTGCGCGCGCCCGGCCGGCGTCAGCGGGCGAAGGGGAACACGAGCTGGCGGACGTACGACTCGGGCACCGGGTTGCCGGCGATGCCGTAGGCGGCGGGCCACTGCCCCTCCGGCATGTAGTGCGTGCCGAACACGCGGTCGATCACGGGCAGGTGGATCGCGAAGTTCTTGTCCACGGCCTCCGGCTGCGCGCTGTGGTGCCAGTGATGGAAGCGCGGGGTGCCGACGATCGTCGCGAGCCGGCCGAAGGTGAAGCGGACGTTGGCGTGCACGAACACCGCGTGGAAGGCGACGAACACCAGGTACGCGTACACGGGGGCCGGCGCGAAGCCGAGCACGTAGAGCGGCACGAAGGCCACCGCGCGCGTGAGGACGGCGTCGACGAGGTGGATGCGCGAGCCCGCCAGCCAGTCGAGCACCTGCGACGAGTGGTGCACGGCGTGGAACTTCCAGAGCCACGGCACCCGGTGGAAGAGCCGGTGGATCGCGTACTCCGCGAGGTCCGCCACCACGACGATCTCCACGAACTGCACCACGAAGGGCTGCGCGGCGATGGCCGCCTGCACCCGGGCATCGACGGCCCACCGGAAGAACACGGCGGCGGGCACCAGCGTGAGGAGCACGGTGAGCTGCACGAGCAGGTGACTCACGGCGAAGTGCTGCAGATCGGTGAGCCAGCCCGTGCGGAAGAACCCCTGCTCCGGCCGCCGCGCCCACAGCACTTCGAGCGGCACGAACACCAGCGCGAGCACGAAGATGTTCAGCAGAAACCAGTCGAAGCCGACGTAGTGCGCGGAGGCGACCGGCCCCTGCACCTCGACCTCGGAGCCGCCGAGCAGCACGGCCACCACCGCGAGCGCGATGCCGGTGGCGCCCAGGGCCACCCTCCGGCTCAGGACCACGCTGAGCACGCCCAGGCCGAAGGCGGCCACCAGCACCAGATGGATGAGGAAGCGGATGAGCGCCATCGGATAGACGGCGCGGGCGTCCGGGGTCGTCAGCACGTCGGGGAAGAGCAGGCACAGCACCGCGCCCGCCCCCAGCGCCCCGAGGAACACCGACGACACGCCGCTGATCCACCCGCGGCCGAAGCGCGTGTCGTAGCCGAGCGGCTGCCGGGCATCCATCGTCCCCCACTGTACTCGGGCCGCCGCTGCTTCACGCCATTTCCAGCGGCGGTACAATTCTTCCTGAGGGCTGCGGCGCCGCGCGGGCCGCGAGGAGAGCCATGCGATACCGGCACGTCGGCGTCCGCTCCAACATCGTGATGTCCCTGGCCGCGTCCGAGCCCGGGTGGTGGATGACACGGACGATGGTGGTGCTCAGCGAGCCCGGCTGGCGGCCCGACACCGACGTCTACGAGACGGAGACGTCCGTCGTCGTCGTCGTCGATCTGGCCGGCGTCGGCGACGACGACTTAGAGCTACTGCTCTTCGACGACGCGCTGGTCATCGAAGGCCAGCGCACCGTGCCTCCGGTGGACGCGCGCGCCGTGTACCGCGTCGCCGCCATTCGCCAGGGGCCGTTTCGCCTCGCGATCGGCCTGCCGGGGCCGGTCGATCCCGACCACGTGGCCGTCCGCTACGACGCCGGGCTTCTTCGCGTCACGCTGGGCAGAGCCCCCGGAGCCTGAGCGTGGTCCAGACCTCGCTGCCGGAAAGCCTTCCCGTATTGCCGCTGCGCGACACGGTGGTGTTTCCGCTCGCCATGGCGCCGCTGGCCATCGGGCAGCCGCGCTCCGTACGGCTCGTCGACGACGTCATGCGCGGCAACCGGCTCCTCGCGCTCGTCGCGCAGCGCGGCACCGGCGAGGAGCCCGGCCCCGCGGACCTTCACCGCGTCGGCACCTTCGCGCTCATTCACCAGCTCACGCGTGCGGCGGACGGCACGCTGCACATCCTCGTGCAGGGACTGGAGCGCATTCGCCTCCTGGACTTCGTCAGCACCGATCCCTACCTGGTGGCGCGCGTGCAGACGGCGCCCGATCAGCCCGGCACGGGCGTCGAGGCGGATGCGCGCCGGCAGGCCGCGGTGGACCTGTTTCGCCGGGTCGTGGCGCTCAGCCGGGAGCTGCCCGACGATCTGGCCGACGCCGCCGCCAGCCTGCCGGATGCGCGCCAGGTCGCCTACCTCATCGCGGCGGTGGCGCCGCTGAGCCCGGCGGTGCGCCAGGAGGTCCTCGAGCTGGACCTGGTCGACGCCAAGCTGCGCCGCCTCATCGATGTCCTGCAGCGCGAGCTCGCGGTGCGGGAGCTGGGCCAGAAGATCACCAGCGACACCCAGGAGCGGCTGTCGAAGAGCCAGCGCGAGTACTACCTGCGCGAGCAGCTGCGGTCGATCCAGCGCGAGCTCGGCGAGGGCGAGGAGGACCAGGGCGAGACGGCGGAGCTGCGGCGGCGGCTGGAGGAGGCGAAGCTGCCCGAGGAGGCGCGCCGCGAAGCGGACCGCGAGCTGAGCCGCCTCGGCGCGATCCCCGCCGCCTCCCCCGAGCACGGCATCATCCGCACCTATCTGGAATGGATGGCCGCGCTGCCATGGAGCGCCACCACCGGCGGCGGCATCGACGTCCGGTTCGCGCGCAAGGTGCTCGACGAGGACCACTATGACCTGGAAAAGGTGAAGGACCGCATCGTCGAGTACCTCGCGGTGAAGAAGCTGCGCCAGGAGCGCGCCGCTCCCGCCGCCGATCAGCCCGCGCCTGCCGAGCCGCCGCGCGCCCCGGGCGACAATCCCGCCCGCGAGCCGATCCTCTGCTTCGTGGGGCCGCCGGGCGTAGGCAAGACCAGCCTGGGGCAGAGCATCGCGCGGGCGCTGGGGCGGAAGTTCGTGCGCATGTCGCTGGGCGGCGTGCGGGACGAGGCGGAGATCCGCGGGCACCGGCGCACGTACATCGGCGCGCTGCCGGGACGGATCATCCAGGCCCTGCGCCGGGCGGAGACGCGCGATCCCGTGTTCATGCTGGACGAGATCGACAAGGTGGGCGCGGACTGGCGCGGGGATCCCTCCTCGGCGCTGCTGGAGGTCCTCGACCCCGCGCAGAACGACACCTTCGTCGACAACTACCTCGGCGTGCCCTTCGACCTCTCGCAGGTCCTCTTCATCGCCACCGCCAACACGCTCGACACCATCCCCGCGCCCCTGCGCGACCGCATGGAGATCCTGCCGCTGTCGGGCTACACGGACGAGGAAAAGGTGCGCATCGCGCAGCAGTATCTCGTGACCAAGCAACTCGCGGCGCACGGCCTCGCGGAGGGGGAGCTGGCCTTCGACGACGACGCGCTGCGCGTGATCGCGCGGCGCTACACGCGCGAGGCGGGTGTCCGCAACCTCGACCGGGAGATCGCCACCGTCGCGCGCAAGCTGGCGCGGCGCATCGCCGAGGGCGCCACGGAGCCCGTGCGCGTGACGGCGGAGAGCGTGGGCGAGTACCTCGGCCGTCCCCGCTTCTTCGACGAGGTCACCGAGCGCACGGAGCGCAGCGGCGTGGCCACGGGCCTGGCGTGGACGCCGACGGGCGGCGACGTGCTCTTCGTGGAAGCGACCATGATGCCGAGCCGCGAGGAGCGGCTCGTCCTCACCGGCATGCTGGGCGACGTGATGCGCGAGAGCGCGCAGGCGGCCGTGTCATACGTGCGCTCGAACGCCGAGCGCCTCCAGATCGATCCGCGGCTCTTCGAGGGCAAGATCATCCACGTGCACGTGCCCGCGGGCGCCATCCCGAAGGACGGCCCGTCGGCCGGCGTCACGATGGTGACCGCCATCGCCTCCCTCGCCTCCGGCCGCCCCGTGCGCGGCGACGTGGCGATGACGGGCGAGATCACCCTGCGCGGCAAGGTGCTGCCGGTGGGCGGGATCAAGGAGAAGATGCTCGCCGCCCACCGCGCGGGCGTCCGCACGGTGATCCTGCCGCGCCACAACGAGCGCGACGTCGAGGACGTGCCGCCCGAGGCGCGGCAGGCGCTCCGGTTCGTCTTCGTGGACACCGCCGAGCAGGTGCTGGAGGAGGCGCTCACCGGCGCCGGCACGGCGAGCGCGACGCCGGCGGTGTAGCGCGGGCACGCCGGCCGCGCGCAGCGCGCGCTCGAGCCGCGCAAAGACGCCGAGCCGATCGGTCCAGCCGTTCATCCATCCCACGGTGACGCAGTACGCGCCTTCACCGCGGCGGTGATGGGTGGCGTGGGCGCGCGCGGACAGGATCAGC
>JBBDXO010000168.1:6112-7690 GCA_040902295.1 Candidatus Rokuibacteriota bacterium
GCGCCAGGCCCAGGCACGCGTTGCCCGTGAGCTCGAGAAGCCCGTGGCGCGTCATGGCGAGCGGATCGCGATGGTGCTCGCGAAAGGGATGGATGAGCACGGCGCCGATGAGCGGCGAATCCTCCTCGAAGAAGCGGTCGCAGAACCAGTGCACGAGCCCGGAGGCGAGATCGGCGGCGAGATAGCCGGCGGCGAGGCCGCCGGCGACGGCGATGACGGCGGCGGGGCTCCACGGCGCGCCGCTCAACCGCGCAGTGAGCGCGAGGAGCAGCACGGCGCAGAGGGCGACGGCGGAGCCCTCGACGAGCTCCAGCCGTCGCCGTGGCGCGGACGTCAGCTGCACGCCTCGAAGAGGCCCGCCATGCCCTGGCCGCCCCCGATGCACATGGTGACGACGCCGTAGCGGGCCCGGCGCCGCAGCATCTCGTTGCCGATGGTGCCCACCATGCGCGAGCCCGTCATGCCGAAGGGATGGCCGATCGAGATCGACCCGCCGTTGACGTTCAGCTTGTCGGGATCGATGCCGAGGCGGTCGCGGCAGTACAGCACCTGCGAGGCGAAAGCCTCGTTCAGCTCCCAGAGGTCGATGTCCTTGACGCTGAGGCCGTGGCGCTTGAGCAGCTTCGGCACCGCGAACACGGGACCGATGCCCATCTCGTCGGGCTCGCAGCCGGCCACGGCATAGCCGCGGAAGATCAGCTTGGGCTTGATGCCGAGGGCCTGCGCGCGCTCGCGCGACATGAGCACGGTGGCGGAGGCGCCGTCGGAGAGCTGCGAGGAGTTGCCCGCGGTGACCGAGCCCTGGCCGCTGTCCTTGTCGAAGTGCGGCGGCAGCTTCAGCAAGCCCTCGAGCGTGGTGTCGGCGCGGTTGCACTCGTCCTTGTCGACGTAGTACTCCTCCTTGCCCGCGATCTCGCCCGTCTTCTTGTCCACGATGCCACGCGTGACGTGCATGGGCGCCAGCTCCTCCTTGAAGAGGCCCGCCTCCTGCGCGCGCGCCGTCCGCTGCTGGCTGAGCAGCGAGTACTCGTCCTGCGCCTGCCGGCTGATCTTGTAGCGCTTGGCCACGACCTCCGCCGTGTCACCCATGACCATGTAGATGCCGGGGTAGTGCTCCTTCACCCACGGGTTTGGGCTGCTGTCGCGCTGCATCATCGTGATCGACTCCACGCCGCCCCCGATGGCCGCCTCCACCCCTTCGTTGATGATGTGGTGGGCCGCCATCGCGATGGCCTGCAGGCCGGACGAGCAGAAGCGGTTGACGGTGGTGCCGGCCGTGGTGACGGGCAGGCCCGAGCGCACCGCCGCCACGCGCGCGATGTTGTGGCCCTGCGAGCCGTGCGGCTGGCCGCAACCGAGGATCACGTCCTCCACTTCCTTGATGTCGAGCTGCGGCACCTTGCCGAGCGCGTCCTTGATGCAGTGGGCGGCGAGATCGTCGGGCCGGGTCAGGTTGAAGGAGCCGCGAAACGACTTCGCGAGGGGCGTGCGCGAGCTGGACACGACGACGGCTTCTCTCATGGTCGGTACCTCTCTCCCGGGGGCGGTTTTAGGAGACTTTACCCGATCCGGGCGCGC
>JBBDXO010000168.1:7790-23220 GCA_040902295.1 Candidatus Rokuibacteriota bacterium
ACGGCGCCCGTCTCCGCGTAGGGCGGGGCGTAGATGACGAGGACCTTCACGGGCTCCTCGCTCACGGTGGTGAACACGTGCGGCACGTCGGCGGGGAAGAAGACCGAGTCGCCGGGGCCGAGCTCGCCCACGGCCTCGTCGCCGATCTCCACCCGCGCCCGGCCCTCGAGGACGTAGCAGACCTGCTCGATGCCCGGGTGGGAGTGCTTGAGCGCCCCCCCGCCCTTCTTCACGGTGCCGAGCACGACCTCCACCTGCGTGGCGCCGACGTTGTCGCGGCCGATGAGACGGCGGTTGACGGTGTCGTCGTGGTTGGCGGGCGAGTAGGGCGTGACGTCCTGGTGGCGGACGACGTACCGGCGGGCGCTCATGCGGGCCGGATCACGCGCGGCGCCTCCGCGCACGCGCGCTCGACCTCGTCGATGGTCTTCGGCGTCCCCGCCGTGAGCACCTCGCAGCCGCCCGCGGTGATGACCACGTCGTCCTCGATGCGGATGCCGATGCCGCGGTAGGGGGCGGGGACGGGGTGGGTGACCTTCTTGGCGTGCGCCTTCTCCTCGTCCTCCAGCTTGCGGGCGGCCGCCATCCCGAGGCGGTAGCGGCGCTCCCACATCTCCTCTTCGCTGAACTCGCGCAGGTCGTAGGTGACGCTCTCACGCTCGGGATCGAAGTAGAGGCCGGGCTCCACCGTGAGCACCATGCCGGGCTCGAGCACGCGGGAGGCGCGCCCGACGCGGTAGTCGCCCACGTCGTGGACGTCCATGCCCAGCCAGTGCCCGGTGCCGTGCATGTAGAACTCGCGGTAGTGGTGCATGGCGAGCGACTCCTCCACGCTGCGCGGCAGCACGCCGAAAGCCACGAGCCCCTCGGTGAGCACGCGGCGGGTGGCGTCGTGGATCGCCTCGTACCGGTTCCCCGGCTTCGCGGCGGCGATGCCGGCGAGCTGCGCCTTCAGCACCAGCTCGTAGATCGCGCGCTGGGGCGCGGTGAAGCGGCCGTTGACGGGGAAGGTGCGCGTGATGTCGGCGCTGTGGTAGCCGAACTCGCAGCCGGCGTCGATGAGCAGCAGGTCGCCGTCCTCCATCTTCCGGGTGTTCTCCGTGTAGTGGAGGATGCACGCGTTGGGGCCGGAGGCCACGATGGAGGGGTAGCCGTTGCGCATGGAGCCGCCGCTGCGGAAGACGTACTCGATCGCGGCCTGCACCTGGTACTCGTACATGCCGGGCCGCGCCACGCGCATGGCCTCCGTGTGGGCGTCACGGGTGATCTCGCACGCGCGTCGATGCCGCGCCAGCTCCGCGGGCGAGCGGCGCAGGCGCAGCTCGTGGACGAGCGGCCCCGGGTCCTCGATGCGCACGGGCGTGGTGAAGCCGCGCGTGCGGACGGCGCGCAGCTCCGTGAGCAGGCGGATGATGCGGGGGTCGTGCGCCGGGTTGCCGAGACGGTAGTAGAGCGTGTGGCGGTCGAGCAGGTAGCCGCGCAGCTTGTCGTCGAGCTGGTCGATGCGGTAGGCGGCATCGGCGCCGTAGGTGGCGATGGCGCCCTCCACGCCTGCGCGCCGGCCGTTCCAGATCTCCAGCTCGCGGTCGCGCGGCCGCACGAAGAGCACGAAGCGCTCCTTGGCGTGGGCGGGATTGATGACGGCCACCGCGTCCGGCTCGTCGAACCCGGTGAGGAAGAAGAAGTCGGAGCTCTGGCGGAACTCGTAGTGCACGTCGCCGTTGCGGCCCATCTCCTGCGCGCCCGGAATGATCGCGATGCCGTCGCCGAGGGCCGCCGTGAAGTGCTGGCGGCGCTCGAAGAACGGCGCGAGGTCGTGGGTCGTCATCGTGTCCGCGTCTCCTTTGCCCGGCGCCGATGCCCTTGGCCGGCCCTCATTATCACCCGGGCCGCCCGGGGGGACTAGCGAAGGCGGTGTGACCTAAGTCATGGATTCGCCCCTGCCTCGCTCCGCATACTATCGGGTGACCGATTCTGACAGGAGGCCATCATGGGCAGAGCAGTCCTCGCAATCGCGCTCGGCGTCGCGCTCACGGGCGCCGTGGTCGTGCACACCGTCTTCGCCCAGCATCAGCCGCCGGCGGCGCCCGCCCACGGGCACGGCTCGATGCCGTCGCATGGCGCGGCCATGCACGCCCAGCACATGCATGCGATGCACGCAACGGCGGGGAACGCGCCCACGATGCCGGGGCAGGACGCCTTCGGCGCCATCGCGGAGATCGTCCGCATCCTCGAGGCCGATCCCGCGGTCGACTGGACCAAGGTCGACATCGAGCGGCTGCGCCAGCACCTCATCGACATGAACGAGGTCGTGCTGCGCTCGGCCGTGCGGCAGAGCCCGGTCCCCGGCGGCCTCGCCATGGAGGTCACCGGCACCGGCCGCACCGGGCAGGCGATTGCCAGCATGGTCGTGCCGCATGCAGCCGAGCTCGACCGCATGTCCGAATGGGCGGCGAAGACCGAGACCATCCCCAACGGCGTTCGCCTGACCGTCGTCGCCAGGGCGCCGGACGACGGCGCGCGTGTGGCGCGCATCCGCGGCCTCGGCTTCGCGGGGCTGCTGACCGCGGGCTCGCACCACCAGCGCCATCACCTCGCGATGGCGCGAGGCGAGATGCCCCACACCCACGGGCACTGAAGCCCCGCTGGGACATCGGCGCCCCACGGGGGGCGGTGCCGCTGCCCGGGATGCCGGCCGCCCGCTGGTCCAACCCCCTGATACTCCGTCCCGAAGCGCGGGCGCGGCCTTGGCGCGGCTGATGCACCATTTCAGCCTCCGACCGAGAAGAGGACGGAGGAGTCCGAGATGGCCAGCGACGCAACCGGGACGGTAGTTGCCGATACGAGGACTGCGCCCAACGGCGCCCAGGCTCCGGGGCCGCCCCGGGCGCATGAGCCGGCGATGCGCAGGTCCCGCGTCGCTCGTGCCCTCAGGAGAGTGGGCATCGCCGCCGTGCTGCTCGCCGTCGCCGGGCTCACCGGACTCTACATGCTCCGCCCGCCGGCGGTCACCGTGGCCGCCGTGACGACGCGCGACATCGCGGCCGCCATCCAGGGCATCGGGACGGTCGAGGCGAAAACACTGGTCAGCGTCAGCAGCAAGATCACGGGACGGCTCGTGGCCGTGCTCGTGGACGAGGGCGACACCATCACCGCGGGGCAGCTCGTGGCCCGCCTCGATGACGCCCAGTACCGCGCCGACATGGACCGCGCCGAGGCGACCGTGCGCGCGACCGACGCCCAGCTTCGCGACCTCCTCGCCGGCGCGCGCACGGAAGAGATCGAGCAGCTCCGGGCGCGGGTGTCCATCGCGAGCGCCACGCGCACGCTGATGGAGCAGGATTTTCAGCGGGTGCAGAACCTGTTCGCCCGGGAGCTGATCTCGACGCAGGATCGGGACCGGGCGCGCCAGGCCTACGACGTGGGCACCGCGCAGGAGCGCGAGGCGCGCCACGCGCTCGAGCTGGCGCTGCAGGGCACCCGCAAGGATCTGATCGAGGCGGGCCGCGCGCAGCTGCAGGCTGCCCAGGCGTCGCTCGTGCTCGCGAAGGAAAAGCTCGCGGACACGCGCATCGACAGCCCGCTCACCGGGTACGTGGTGAGCCGCGCGCTGGAAGCGGGGAGCATCGTGAATCCGGGCGCCGCCATCTACAAGCTCGCGGATCCCACGACCGCATGGGCCACCGTCTCCGTGGACGCACGGGACACCGCGGGCGTGGCCGTCGGGGATGCCGCCGACATCACGTTCCGCTCCGTTCCCGGGCGTGTGTTCCGGGGCCGCGTGGCCCGGATCCAGCGCGAGGGCGACCGGGTCACCGAGCAGCTCGCGGTCGACGTGGCGTTCGCCGAGCACCCCGCGCGCCTCACGCTCGGCGAGCAGGTCGAGATCGCCATCCGACCTCCCGTCCGCCGCGGCGCCACGGCGCTGCCGCTGGCCGCGCTCGTCCGGCGGCCGGATGGCGCGGGGGCGCTGGTCGTGGCCGACGGCCGCCTTCACTTCAGGGCCGCGCGCCTCGGGATCGTGGACCCGGCGGGATGGGCGGAGGTGCTCGAGGGCCTGCGGCCCGGCGACGAGGTCGTGCTCGTGCCCGGACTGCTGGCCGAGGCATCGAACGAAGGCCGTCGCGTGAGTGTCACCCGCGCCCCGGTGGGGCCGTAGCGGCCCACGCACGACGTGAACCTCGCGCTTCGCGACGTCCGGTATCGCTTCGGACGGTTCATCCTGACCGCGCTCGGACTCGGCCTGCTCCTGGCCACCGTGATGACCATGGGCGGCGTCTACCAGGGGCTCGTGCTCGAGGCGCTCAGCATCGTCCGCGCCTCGGGGGCCGACCTGTGGGTCGTCCAGAAGAATACGAACGGTCCCTTCGCCGAAAGCTCGAGAATTCCGGACGATCTCTACCGGGTCATCGGCGCCGTGCCGGGTGTGCGTGAAGCCAGCCCGGTCGCCTTCCAGGCCCTGCAGTTTCGCGCCGGCGGGCGGCTGTTTCGCGTGCAGCTGATCGGGTACCGGCTCGGCGCCCTCGGCGGGCCTCCCGCCGTGGTGGCCGGCCGCCCGATCGTCCAGAGTCGTTACGAGATGGTGATCGGCCGGGACGCCGGATTGCCGGTCGGCACGAGCGTCCCCATCGGCCGGCTCCTCTTCCGCATCGTCGGGCTCACCGAGGGCATCGTGTCCTCTGCCGGCGATCCCGTCGCGTTCGTGTCGCTCCAGGATGCGCAGGAGATCCAGTTCTCGAAGGCCAACGAAGCCGTCCACAACGATCGCGCGCGCCTCGAGGCGGACATCCGGAGCGCGCCGGGCCTGGCCGCCGTCCGCCCGGAGGCGCTGGCCCCGCTCGTCCAGAACACGCACCTGGCGAACGCCATCCTCGTCCGTCTCGATCCCGGCGCCGACGCGCCGGCGGTCCAGGCTCACATCGAGCGCTGGAACTACTACCGGGCACTCACGGCCGCGCAACAGGAGACGGTCCTTGCGAGGAACGTGGTCGAGCGCGGGCGGCAGCAGATCTTCCTCATGCGCGCCATCCTGCTCACCGTGTCGACGGTGATCATCGCGCTGATCATCTACACGATGACGCTGGAAAAGACCCGCGACATCGCGACGCTCAAGGTGCTGGGCACGCCCGACCGCACGATCGCCGCCCTCATCCTCCAGGAGGCCGTGGCGCTGGGCGTCATCGGCTTCGCGGTGGGCGCCCTCCTCATCGGGCGCACCTCCCAGTACTTCCCGCGCCGGACCGTCATCCTCGCCTTCGATCAGTACGTCCTGCTCACCATCGTGCTCGTGATCTGCGTGCTCGCGAGCCTCGTCGGCATCGGCAAGGCGCTGCGCGTGGACCTCACGACGGCACTGGGCGGAGGCGCATGATGCCGATGATCGTCGGCGAGCACGTCACCAAGGTCTTCGGCCGCGGTGAGACGGAGGTGGTCGCGCTGCACGACGCCTCCATCGCGGTGGAGGCCGGAGAGCTGGTGGCCCTGATGGGACCCAGCGGCTCCGGCAAGACCACGCTGCTGCGGGCCCTGTCCCTGATCGACGCTCCCACGCGCGGAGACATCGTCCTGGACGGGCGCCTCGTGTGTACGAACGGCCGTGTCCTCGTCGACGACCGCCGCCTGCGGCGCGAGCGGATGGGCATCATCTTCCAGTCGTACAACCTCATCCCATTTTTGACGGCCATCGAGAACGTCGCGCTGGTGCTGACGCTCAACGGTGTCTCGCTGCGCCAGGCACGGCGGCGGGCGCAGGCGCTGCTGGACCGGCTGGATCTCGGCCACCGCGCCCACGTGCATCCGCCCACGCTCTCGGGCGGCGAGCAGCAGCGGCTGGCCGTGGCCCGCGCCGTCATCAATGATCCGGCGGTCATCCTGGCCGACGAGCCGACGGCCGCCCTGGGCACCGAGCGCGGCCGGGCCGTCATGGACCTCTTGCGACGGTTGGGGCGGGAACGGCACGCCGCGGTCATCGTCGTCACCCACGATGACCGGATGCTCGACGGATTCGATCGCGTCTACCACATGACGGACGGTCGCATCGACACCGGCACGCGCATTCACCTCCTGGCGGGCATGGAGGTGCCCGTGGGATGATCGGCGGCGGCTCAGCGCGCGGCTGACCCCGTCATGATGCGAGGCTGGCGCGCACGGCCTCGTGGCGCTCGGCGAGGGAGCCGCACACCAGGCGGCAGAGCGGCTGCAGGCCGGCATCGGCGATCCGGTAGTAGACGAACGAGCCGTGGCGGCGCCGGGCCACGAGCCCCTGCTCCCGCAGCAGCGCGAGGTGCTTGCTCGCGTTCGCCTGCGAGGTACGCGTGCGATCGCAGAGCTGCTGCACGGTGCGCTCCTCGGCAAACAGCGCGTGGAGCAGCCCCAGGCGCGTGGCGTCCCCGAGCGCGCGGAATCGCTGCGCGACGATCTCGAGCGCCTGGGGTGAGAGCACCGGGATCGCCGCCGCCGGCTTCCTGGCCATGGTCAGCTCCGCGGCGCCGGCGGCGCCGCGCACGTGGCCGGCCCCGGGGCGGCACACGCCGCGCCGCCCTCGGCCGGCATCGCGGGCAGACGATTCCAGGGCATCTTCAAGAGCACGAGCGCGAGGCCACACGTGCCCGTGGCGCCCGCGAAGGTGAGCCCGGCCCCGAAGAAGGCGGCGAGGAGCAGGAACCACGGGCTCACGAAGGCGCCCAGCGTCACGCCCGTGAGCACCATCGTGCCCACGATGAGCTGCACCTGCCGATCGACGGGCAGGCGCCGGCGCCCCTGCCGCAGCGGCAGCCGCGCCCGCCGCCACGCGAGCACGCCGCCCTCGAGCACGCGCGCGCGGCGGCCGGCGCCGGCGAGCGTCTGCGCCGCGAGGGTGGCGCGCACGCCCGTGCGGCACACGACGACCACCTCCGCGTGCTCGGGCACGTCCTCCACGCGCGCATCCAGGACATCGAGCGGAATGTTCAGGGCGCCGTCGATGCGCTCGCTCTCGAACTCGAGCGGGGTGCGCACGTCGAGCAGGAACACCTCGCGCGGTCCCCCGCGCAGCGCGGCAAGCGCCGGCGGCGCGATGGTGGCGGTCTCGGCCTCCCCGAGGTTGTGCCGCAGGACGGCGGCCATGTTCGCGGGCGGCGCGCCCGTGCCCGCCAGACGCGCGAGGAAGGCCGCGCGGTCGCGCTCCCGCAGGAGCGGATTGTCCGCCTTCTCAGCGCCGATCGTGCTCGTCGCCTGCCCGACGTAATCGTGGCCGGGGTGCACGACGGTGGCGTCCGGCAGCGCCTCGAAGCGCCGGAACGTCTCGAAGAGATCGGAGGCGCTGCCGCCCATGAAGTCCGTGCGGCCGGCGCCGCGCACGAAGAGCGCGTCGCCCGTGAAGAGATGGCCGGCGGCGAGGAGCGCCAGCGAGTCGGGCGTGTGGCCGGGGGCGTCGAGGACGGAGATCACCGTCGTCCCGAGCGCCAGCGTCGTGCCGCCCCGCAGGCGCTGCGCGGGCCCCGTCAGCGTCGACGCCGCGTGCGCCAGCACGGTGGCGCCCGTCCGCTGCGCGAGCACGCGGACGCCCGACAGGTGATCGGCGTGCGTGTGCGTGTCGACCGCGTAGGCCAGCCGCGCGCCCCGGGCGGCCAGCGCGTCCTGGAAGGCCTGCACCAGGTCGAGGCGGGGATCGATGGCGAGGGCGGCGCCGGCGGCCTCGTCCACGAGGAGGTAGCCCAGGCAGCCGTCGGCCTCCGCCCGAAACGTGTCGATCGAGAGCGTCTCACGGGTCGTCAGCATGGCCATGGCGCCCCTCCTTCTACGGATATGAATATAACCATATGGTTGATCAGTCAAGCCGCGCCGATTCCGCGCGCGCGGGTTCCGATATATGATTCCCCGGTATCCACCCCTCAAGGAGACCCCTCATGGCTGACGCCGTCATCGTGTCCACCGCGCGCACCCCCATCGGCCGGGCGTACCGTGGCGCCTTCAACAACACGCACGGCGCCACCCTCGGCGGCCACGTGATCGCGGAAGCGGTCAAGCGGGCGGGCCTCGAGCCGGGCGACGTCGAGGACGTCATCATGGGCTGCGCGCTGCCCGAGGGCGCCACCGGCCAGAACATCGCGCGGCAGGCGGCGCTGCGCGCCGGGCTGCCCGTGACCACCGCCGGCGTCACCGTCAACCGCTTCTGCTCGTCCGGCATGCAGGCCATCGCCATGGCCGCGCAGCGCGTGATCGTCGACCGGGTGCCGATCATGGTGGCGGGCGGCCTGGAGTCGATCAGCCTCGTGCAGAACGAGAACTTCAACGCGCACCGGCTGCACGACGAGTGGCTCGACGAGTACAAGCCCGAGGTGTACATGCCGATGATCCTCACCGCGGAGACGGTCGCCACGCGCTACTACATCACGCGCGAGGCGCAGGACGAGTACGCGCTCGTCAGCCAGCAGCGCACCGCCGCCGGGCAGAAGGCGGGCCGCTTCGACGCGGAGATCGTCCCCATGACCACGAAGAAGATCGTCCAGGACAAGGCCACCGGGGAGACGCGCATCGAGGAGGTGACCCTCAAGCAGGACGAGGGCAACCGTCCCGACACCAGCGCGGAGGGGCTGTCGGCGCTCAAGCCCGTCACCGGCGAGAAGGGCCACATCACCGCCGGCAACGCCAGCCAGCTCTCGGACGGCGCCTCCGCCTGCGTGGTCATGGACGCCAGGCTCGCCGAGCGCCGTGGTCTCCGGCCCCTCGGGATCTACCGCGGTCTCGCCGTCGCCGCCTGCGAGCCCGACGAGATGGGGATCGGCCCCGTGTTCGCGGTGCCGCGGCTGCTGGAGCGCTTCGGCCTGAAGATGGACGACATCGGCCTCTGGGAGCTGAACGAGGCCTTCGCCGTGCAGGTCGTCTACTGCCGCGACAAGCTGGGCATCCCCATGGACACGCTGAACGTCGACGGCGGCGCCATCTCCATCGGGCACCCCTACGGCATGTCGGGCTCGCGCATGGTCGGCCACGCGCTCATCGAGGGCAAGCGCCGCGGGGTCAAGTACGTGGTGTGCACGATGTGCATCGGCGGCGGGATGGGCGCCGCGGGGCTGTTCGAGGTCGCGTAGGCAGGGCGCTGAAAAATGCCCATCTCCGTCGTTGGCTCGGTGTTCCCTCCCTGCGACGTGGCAGGGCCACGCCTCAGTCGGGAACGCCTCGCCGCCTAGGATCTGGGCATTTTTGAGCGCCCTGCGGGTGGGCCGGCCTACTTCTTGTCGGCCGGCTTGTCGGCCGGCTTCTCGACCGGGCGGGCGGCCGGCGCCGTCCGCGGGCTTGCGGCAGGGGTCAGGTCGCGAGCGGCCTGCCTGCGCTCGTACCGCGGCGCGCTATCCAGCTTCGCCGCGTCCATCGTGACCTGGGCCTTCGCGCCCTGGTGAGCGCCGAGCGTGATGTCCGAGAACGGCACCACGACTTTCGTCTCCCCGATGCCGAGCAGGCCACCGAGGCCGACGATCACGTGCGTCACGTTACCGCTGCTGGGATCGATCACGAGCTGGTCGATCTCGCCGACGTCCTTGCCCTCGGCGTTCTTGATGCGAGCCCCGATGAGATCGCTGGACGTGTGCACGCCTGCCGGCGCCGTCCAGGCCGCGCGCTCGGGCTTGTCCGCGGCCCGGGGGGCGGCGGCGGGACGGTCAGCCGCGGGCCGATCCGCGGGCCGATCCATCGCCGGCCGGTCGGTGCTCGGGCGGGTCGTCTGGGTGAAACCCTCTGCGGCGAAGAACGCCAGGAGCGAAGGGACGACGGCTGCTGCAAGTAGCTTTTTCATGGTTGATCCTCCTCAGCGGGTGAAGAGGAGCAACGTGGGTGCCAGCGGACGTGGCCTAGCCGGCGCGCGGCGCCAGGATGGCCCACGCGGACTCGGCGAGCGGGCGCGCGCGGTTGCCGCGCTCGCGCGCGTTGGGGTCGTTGGCGGTGCCGGCGATGACACGCCCCATGATCCCCTGCGCGATGGCGGACAACCGGAACATCGCAAAGGCGATGTAGAAATCCCAATCGGCGATTGACTCGCGGCCCGTGCGCCGGCAGTAGGCGGCCACGTACGCCTCCTCCGTGGGGATGCCGAGGGCCGCGAGGTCCTTGTCGCGCAGCCCTTCCCATTCCTTCGACATCCGGTAGGGCAGGCAGTTGTAGCCAAGGTCGGCGAGCGGATGGCCGAGGGTGCACAGCTCCCAGTCCAGCACGGCCGCCACCCGCGGCTCCGTCGGATGCACGATGAAGTTGCCCGGCCGGTAGTCGCCGTGCACGAGGGTGGTGTGATCGTCGGCGGGGATGTTGTCGGGCAGCCACGCCATGAGCCGCTCCATGGCCTCGATCTTCTCCGTCTCCGAGGCGCGGTACTGCGAGGACCAGCGGTGGATCTGGCGCGCGTAGTAGTTGCCGGGGCGCCCGAAGTCGGCGAGGCCGAGGGCCTGCCAGTCCACGCGGTGCAGGCGCGCGAGGACGTCGTTCATGTCGTCGTAGACGGCGGCGCGCTCGCGGGGCGCGATGCCGGCCAGCTCGGGATCGCGAAAGATCCGGCCCCGCACGTAGTCCATGACGTAGAACGGCGTGCCGATCACGGCCTCGTCCGCGCAGTAGGCGTAGGTGCGCGGCACGGGTACGCCCGTGCCCGCCAGCGCCGTGATGACGCGATACTCGCGGTCGACGGCGTGCGCCGAGGGCAGCAGCTTGCCGGGAGGCTTGCGGCGCATCACGTATTCATGGCCGCCCCGCGAGGCGAGATGATAGGTCGGGTTGGACTGGCCGCCGCGGAACTGGCTGACGTCGAGGGGGCCCCCGAAGCCCTCGACGTGCTCGCGCATCCAGCGCTCGAGGACGGTCACGTCGAAGCGGTGGGCGGCGAGGACGTCGGCGGTGCCGTCGATCATGGTGCCGGCGAGTATACGCGATTCGCGCGCCCGTCCCGGCCGGGCCGGGCGCCCGCCCGCGCGGCCGGGTATAGTGGCGGCGAGGGGGGAACGAGCATGCACGTCGGAATGGCGGCCGTCTTCCAGAATCCCGGCCAGGCGCGGAGCGACCGGGACGTCTACCTCAACGAGCTGCGGCTGGCCGATCTCGCGGAGCCGCTCGGCTTTCAGTCGATCTGGGGCGTGGAGCATCACTTCACCGACTACACGATGTGTCCGGACGTGCTGCAGTTCCTCACCTACATGGCGGGCCGCACGCGGCACACGCAGCTCGGCTCCATGGTGGTGGTACTGCCGTGGCACGACCCCATGCGCGTGGCCGAGGAAGTCTCCATGCTCGACAACATCTCGGGCGGCCGCTTCATCCTCGGCATGGGCCGCGGCGCGGGCAAGGTGGAGTTCGACGGCTTCCGGCTGCCGATGGACGAATCCCGCGCGCGCTTCGTGGAAGCGGCCGAGATGCTGCTGCGGGGCCTGGAGAGCGGCTACTGCGAGTACGACGGCACCTACATCAAGCAGCCGCGCGCGGCCATCCGGCCCGCGCCCTTCAAGTCGTTCCGCGGGCGCACCTACGCGGCCGCGGTGTCGCCGGAGTCGGTGCCCATCATGGCCAAGCTCGGCATCGGCATGCTGATCATCCCGCAGAAGCCGTGGAAGGAAGTGGCCAAGGAGCTGGACGAGTACCGGCGGGTCTACCGCGACGTCAACGCGGCGGAGGCGCCGGCGCCGGTGTGCGCGGGGTGGACCTTCTGCGACGAGAGCGCCGAGCGCGCGCGCGAGATGGCGCGGCGCTACATCGGTGGCTATTTCCAGTCCGTGCTCGCCCACTACAACTTCGGCAGCGACCATCTCGCGAAGACGAAGGGGTACGAGTACTACGGCAAGATGGCGGACAAGATCCAGACCTACGGCGCCGACAGCGTGACCGACTTCTTCGTGGATCTGCAGATCTCCGGCACCCCCGAGCAGTGCTACGAGCAGATCATCGACGTGCGCCGCCGCGTGGGCAACGAGCACTTCGTGGGCGTCTTCAGCTACGCGGGCATGCCGTACGACGAGGCCGAGCGCAACATGCGCCTCTTCGCCCGTGAGGTCATGCCGCAACTGCAGAAGCTCGAGCCGGGAGCGGTGCCCGCCCCCGCCGTCGCCCCCCGCGAAGACAAGGCCGGCATCGGGCTCATCGGATCCTGATGCCCGAGACGATCCGCTACGAGACGGCCGACGCCGTCGCCACCATCACGCTGAACCGGCCGGACCGGCTCAACGCGGTCACCACCTCGCTGCTGCAGGAGCTGGTGGGCGCGCTCGACCGCGCCGACGCCGACGACGGCGTGCGCGCGGTGATCGTCACCGGGGCCGGGCGCGCCTTCTGCGCGGGCGCCGACCTCGGCACCGGCGGCAACACCTTCGACGGGCCCGCGCGCGGCCGCACGCAGCCGCCGGAGGAGCACCGCGACGGCGGCGGCCTCGTCACCCTGCGCATCTTCGAGATGACGAAGCCCGTCATCGCCGCCATCAACGGCCCCGCTGTCGGCTTCGGCATCACCATGACGCTGCCGATGGACATCCGCCTCGCCTCCACCGCCGCGCGCATGGGCTTCGTCTTCGCGCGGCGGGGCGTGGTGCCGGAGGCGTGCAGCACGTGGTTCCTGCCGCGGCTGGTGGGGATCAGCCGCGCGGCGGAGTGGACGTACACGGGCCGCGTCTTCTCCGCGGACGAAGCGCTGGCGGCGGGGCTCGTGAGCCGCGTCGTCGCCCCCGAGGCGCTGATGCCGGCCGCGCGCGCGCTGGCCCTGGAGATCGCGCAGAACACCTCCGCCGTCTCCGTGGCGCTCATCCGCCAGATGCTGTGGCGCATGCTCGGCGCCGATCACCCGATGGAGGCGCACCGGATCGACTCCCTCGGCATGGCGTACACGGGCCGCTCGGCGGATGCGTACGAGGGCATCGCCTCGTTCCTCGAAAAGCGCCCGCCGCGCTTCACGCAGACGCCGGGCAAGGACATGCCTGCCTTCTATCCATGGTGGCCGCCACGCCCCTTCTGAGCGTCCTCGACCAGTCGCCGATCCCGAGCGGCAGCACGCCCGCGGACGCCGTGCACAACACGCTCGAGCTGGCGCGCGCGGCCGACCGGCTCGGCTATCACCGCTACTGGCTGGCCGAGCACCATGCGAGCGGCGGCCTCGCCGGCTCCACGCCGGAGATCCTCATCGGCCAGGTGGCCGCGCACACCTCCGGCATCCGCGTGGGCTCGGGCGGCGTGATGCTCACGCACTACAGCCCGCTCAAGGTGGCCGAGAACTTCCGCATGCTGGAGACGCTCTTCCCGGGGCGCATCGACCTCGGCATCGGCCGCGCCCCCGGCACCGACGGGCGCACCGCGCGCGCGCTCAAGCACGGCCCCGGCGCGCTGCCGCTGGAGGCGTTTCCCGAGCAGGTGCGCGACGTCATCGGCTTCCTGCACGACACCATCGAGCCCGGCCATCCCTTCCGCGGCATCAAGGCGATGCCCACGGGGCCGACGGCGCCGGAGGTGTGGCTGCTCGGCTCCAGCGGCGACAGCGCCGCCATCGCCGCGCACTTCGGCACCGGCTTCTCCTTCGCGCACTTCATCAACGGCGAGGGCGGCGCCGAGGTCACGCGCGCCTACACGGCGGCCTTCCAGCCCTCGCCGATGATGGCGCGGCCGCGCGCGAGCGTGGCCGTCTTCGTCGTGTGCGCGGAGACCGACGCCGAGGCGAGCCGCCTGGCGCAGAGCCGCGATCTCTTCATCGTCCGGCTCTACACCGGACGCTTCGGCGCCTATCCCTCGGTGGAGGAGGCGGAGGCGTATCCGTACACGGCGCAGGAGCGTGCCATCGCCGAGCACGCGCGGCGGCGCAGCATCACGGGCGACCCGGAGCGCGTGCGCGCGCGCCTGCTCGCGATGGCGGACGAGTACGGCGCGGAGGAGCTGGTCGTGGTGAGCATCACGCACGATCCCAAGGCGCGCCTGCGCTCCTACGAGCTGCTCGCGGAGGCCTTTCACCTTCCCCGGAGGAGCGCATGATCCCGCCGTCGGTCTACCTGCCCTTCAACCGCGACTGCCTGCGCGGCACCTTCACCCCCGCCAAGCGCGGCACGAAGCCGCCCGAGGCCGTCGGGCACTGGCTCATCGTGCAGGACCAGAACCTGCTCGTCCTCGCCGACACGGACACGCCGTGCCTGCCGCAGGGCGCGCGCCCCGCCGGCTGCGCGGAGGACGAGGAGCCCTTCTGGCTGGGCACGCTCGGCGATGCGCCGTGCTGGGTGAGCGTGCTGCCCGCGGGCGCCCCTCTCCCCGCCGGCCTGCGGGGCGAGACACTCATCCCGATGAAGGGCACGCGGCTGCCGGACGAGCTGCTGTCGCTGGGCGGCATGGCGATGCAGGCGCTGCACTGGCAGAGCACGAGCGGCCACTGCCCGCGCTGCGGCGGAGCCACCACGCGCATCGAGGGCGAGTGGGGCAAGAAGTGCGGGCGGTGCGGCTACGAGCACTATCCGCACCTGCACCCGTGCGTGATCGTCCTCGTGCGCGACGGCCACCGCGTGCTGCTCGCGCGCAAATCGACCTTCGCGCCGGGCCGCTACGCGCTCGTGGCCGGCTTCGTGGACAACGGCGAGTCGCTCGAGGGCTGCGTGGCGCGCGAGGTAAAGGAAGAGGTCGGCGTGGACGTCCAGGACATCACGTACGTGGGCAGCCAGAACTGGCCCTTCCCGAGCCAGCTCATGATCGGCTTCGTCGCCACCTACGCGGGGGGCGAGGTCGTCATCGACCACGACGAGCTGGAGGACGCCCGCTGGTTCGACGTGGGCGCCCTGCCCCCCGGCCCGTCGCGGCACTCCATCGCCGGCTACATCATCGAGCACTACGCGCGCCCGTGATGCTGCGCGGGCTGGCCGCCGTGATCGCGCTCGGCGTGGCGCTGGCGGGCTGCACGGCCGCGCCCTCGAAGCCGGCGTGAAGATCTACGAGTACGGCCCCGCGCTGCTCCACGCCAAGACCATGGTGGTCGACGGGCAATGGGTCAGCATCGGCAGCGCCAACCTGGACAACCGCTCCTTCGCCCTCAACGACGAGCTGAACCTGACCTTCATGGACCGCGGGCTCGCGGCGCGCATGACCGAGATCTTCCGCGAGGACCTCAAGCACACCAGGCAGGTGGACTACGACGAGTGGCGGCGCCACTGGTTCCGCAACCTCTTCTACCTGCCGCTGATCCCGCTGCGCGACCAGCTCTGATCCCGCGCACTGGATGCGTGGAGCCACGACCTCAACCGAGGCCTGCCAGGCGTCCGCAGCGCCGACGACGGGATGTTCCTGTCCTGATCCAAGCGGGCGGGATATCGAGCTGCCGCAGAGTCCGGGTGATAGCCAGCAGCGCCTTGCGGCGTATTACGGCCGAGGACCCACGGCGTGGGCTGCAACGTCCTGTCACTGCTGGCGCAGGAGGAGCTCCGAGGGCGGCGCTCATCGTGCTATACAGAACTATGACGCC
>JBBDXO010000169.1:0-23156 GCA_040902295.1 Candidatus Rokuibacteriota bacterium
TGATCTTGTGCGCGCCCGTGTGGCAGAGGTCCTCGCGCTTCAGATAGATGCGCGCCCCCCCGCCCTGCTCGCTGAGACGCGCCGCGAAGTAGAGCGGCGTGGGCCGGCCCGCGTACTCACGCAGCAGCGACGCCAGGCGCGCCTGGAATGTGCGGTCACGCCGGGCGGAGGCATACGCCTTGTCCAGCTCGATGAGCGGCCCCATCAGCGTCTCGGGCACGAAGCGGCCGCCGAACCGTCCGAAGTGCCCCTGCGCGTCGGGCAGCGCGGCGACGGTCTTCCTCATGCCCGCCTGGCCGCGGCGATGAACCGGCGTACCTTGTCCGGGTCCTTGCGCCCGGGGGACGACTCCACGCCGGAGTTGACGTCCACCGCGTAGGGCCGGACGACGTCGATCGCCCGTCCCACGTTGTCCGGTGTCAGCCCGCCGGACAGGATCACGGGCAGGCCCGCGTGGCCCTGCGACATGAGGCGCACCGTCGACCACTCGATGGGCTCGCGGCGCTCGCCCTCGCTCCAGCGCGCCTCGCTGTCGATGAGGACCGCCGCCGCGTGCCTGAGGAACGGCACCGCGCGCGCCAGAACGCCCAGCCGGTACTCCGGCAGGCCCTCGATGGTGGTGGCGGGGGGCGTCTTGATCGTCTTGATGACGGGCACCGCGTAGCCGTCGCAGTCCTCCGGTTTCTCGTCGCCGTGCAGCTGGATGGCGCGCAGCCCGCACGCCTCCACCACCGCCGTGATGTGGCCCGCCGCGTGATCCCAGAAGACGCCGACCGGTGTCACAAAAGGCGGCAGCGCGCGGACGATGGGCGCCACGCGCTCGGGCGTGACGAAGCGGGGCGTGTCCTCCACGAAGATGAAGCCGAGCGCGTCGGCGCCCGCCGTCACGGCCATGCGCGCGTCCTCGACATTGGTGACGCCGCAGATCTTGACGCGCGTCATGCCAGCGTGAGCTCCCGGATCTTGGCGGCCACGTCGTCCGCCTTCACGAGGCCCTCGCCCACGAGGACGGCGTGGGCGCCGGCGGCGACCACCGCGCGCACCTGCGCGCCGGTGAAGAAGCCGCTCTCGCTGACGACGATGGGCCCCGGGGGGATGCGGGGCAGCAGGGCCAGCGTGGTCTCGATGCGCGTCTCGAAGGTGGCGAGGTCGCGATTGTTGATGCCGAGGAGACGGCTTCCCACGGCGAGGGCGGTCTCCACCTCGGCCGCCGTATGGCATTCGACGAGGGCGGCGAGGCCGAGCCCCTTGGCGGCGGCGAGGAGGTCGCGCAGCAGCGCCGGCTCCAGGATGGAGACGATGAGCAGCACGGCGTCGGCGCCCGCCGCCCGCGATTCCCACACCTGGTACTCGTCGATCGTGAAGTCCTTGCGCAGCAGCGGCACCCCGACGGCGGTGCGCACGGCAGCGAGCAGGTCGAGGCTGCCCTGGAAGTACTTCTCGTCGGTGAGCACGGAGACGGCGGCGGCGCCGTGGCGCGCGTAGCGGATGGCGAGGCCGACGGGATCGAAATCGTGCGCGAGCACACCGCGCGACGGGGACGCCTTCTTCACCTCCGCCACGAGCCGCACGCCGCCCGGCGCCGGCGTGAGCGCGGCCTCGAAGTCACGCGCAGCGGGAAGGCCGGCACAGCGGCGCTCCAGACCCGCCCGCGGCGCCGTGCGCTTGCGTGACGCGACCTCTTGCCGCTTGTCCTGAACGATCCGCTCGAGAATCGACGTCGAGGCTGTCACAGGCGCGCCGCTAATAGTCGCTTCGCAGTCCCTGCCGCTTGAGGGTGTCGAGCGGCACGGGGGCGAGCTGCTCGAGGACGAAATCGCGGATGGTCCGCGGCGGCGGCAGGTCGCGTACGACGCGCCCGCCCGTGACGAGCGGCTTGAGCATCGGATCCCACGTACCGGCCGGCGCCGCCGTCCCCGCGGGGAGGACGACCGTCTCCAGCGTCCCGCGGCGCCGCAGCACGTCCTTGGCCCCGGACCACTTGCCGCGCTTGGCCATGGGCTGCCCTTCGATCTCCATGATGTCGAGCGCGAAGTTCAGCACGGGCGCGTTCGCGATGGAGGTGCCCACGCCGTAGGAGTCGGCGACGGGGTTGAGGCGAAGGATCTCGTACTCGTCGATGCCGCCGGAGGCGATGAGCTTGACGTGCCCGAAGCCGCGCAGGTTCAGTTCCCACCGCACCTCCTCGAGGATGCGATAGAGGTCGCCGCGACGCGACGAGGGGGTGTCCAGGCGCACCGCGTACAGGTCCTTGCCGAGGGCCTGCGCCACGCGCAACGCCTCGAACTTCTCGTCCTGCAGGGTGTCGATGAGGGCCACCCGCCGCGCCTTCGGCTCGATGATCTCGTGAAACGCCTTCAGCGCCTCCACCGTGTCGCCCAGCAGGAGCACCAGCGAATGCGGGATGGTGCCGAGCGGATCGGCCTCGATCAGCTCCGCCGCCTTGGTCACCGCCACCCCGTCGCAGCCGCCGATGAAGGCGTTGCGCTCGATCATGGGCGCCAGGGCGGGGTGCATGCGGCGCGCGCCGAAGGAGATGACGGCGCGCTCGCCCGCCGCCTTCTTGCACCGCGCGGCCTTGGTGGCGATGCCGGAGGCCTGGCACAGCAGACCGAGGAGCGCCGTCTCGTACTGCGCCCAGTCGACGTAGACGCCTTCGAGCGTGAGGACCGGCTGGTAGGGCGCGAACACCGTGCCCTCGTCCATGGCGCGCACGTCGACGCTCACGCCGTCCATCAGCGCCGCCACTTCCTCGACGCCGGCGAGGATGGCCCAGTGCCAGTCCTCCGGAAGCGACTTGAGGTACACCTCGGCCTTGACGCGCTTGCGGTTCTTCCGTGCGGTCAGGATCTCCACCGTGCGGGCGAAATAGACGTCCGAGACCTGGCCGCTCTTGATCTCGGCGTCGGAAGCCGTATGGAAAGGCCGCTTGGAGGCGTTCGGTGCCATCTATGTGGTCTACGCGCCGGGAGCGCGATAGATAGTGGCAGGATCGATGCGGTAAGTCAACGCGCGGCCTCCCTAGAGCCGCAGCGATTTCAGATAATTGCGGAACGCGTCGGCGAGATCGGGCCGCGCCAGCGCGAACTCCACCGTGGCCTTCAGGAAGCCGAGCTTGTCCCCCGTGTCGTAGCGGGTGCCCTCGAACTCCACGGCGTACATCGGCCGGCGCCCGCGCAGCGTGCGCAGGCCGTCGGTGAGCTGGATCTCACCCCGCGTGTCGGCGGCGGTGGCGGCGAGGATGGCGAAGATGTCCGGTGTCAGCACGTAGCGGCCGATGATGGCCAGATCGGAGGGCGCGTCCTTGGCCTGGGGCTTTTCGACCAGATCGCTGATCTCCCACACGTTGCCGCCGATGTTCCTGCCCGCGATCACGCCATACTGATGGATGCGCTCGCGGGGCACGCGTTCCACGGCGATCACGGGGCCGTCGTAACGCTCGAAGACGTCGAGGAGCTGGCGCATGCACGGCACGGGGGCGCCGCCGATGACGTCGTCGCCCAGGAACACGCCGAAGGGCTCGTCCCCCACCAGCGCGCGCGCGCACAGGATGGCGTGGCCGAGGCCGAGCGGCTCCTTCTGCCGCACGTAGGAGACGGACGCCAGCTCGGAGATGGTCTTGATCTCCGCGAGCTCCTCCAGCTTGCCGCGGTCGTTGAGGTAGAACTCCAGCTCGATGGAGGCGTCGAAGTGGTCCTCGATGGCGCGCTTGCCGCGGCCGGTGACGATGATGATCTCGCCGAGGCCGGAGGCGACCGCCTCCTCCACCACGTACTGGATGGTGGGCTTGTCCACGAGCGGCAGCATCTCCTTGGGCTGCGCCTTGGTGGCGGGCAGAAAGCGGGTGCCGAGGCCGGCGGCGGGGAAGACACCCTTCCGGACGCGCGCGCTCATGCGGGCATCATACCGCGCGCCCGCTCAGGCGGCGCGGCGCCGGGCGGAATCCACGCCGGCCTTCCGCGGCCGGCGGCGTGCGATCACGGCGAGCGCCACCACGTAGGTCACCGCCCCCGCCGCCACCCCGAAGATCGTGGTGCCGACGAGCAACGCCACGGAGAGGCCCGACAGGCCGTGCAGGTCCGGCAGGAGCACCGTCCCGAGCTTGAGGCCGCCTGCGTAGATGAAGGGCGCGAACCACGGCAGGTTCATCCACGTGCCGGTCACCGTGATCGCCCGGTTGAGGCGCAGGAGCGTGGCCACCACCAGGGCCAGGATCGTCTGCACGCCGTACAAGGGCGTGAAGCTGATGAAGACGCCGACCGACAGCGCAAGGGCGACGCGCCACGGCCGGTCCTCGTGCAGCGCGGTGACGAACCGCTCCCGCAGGAGGGCGAGCGCCCGCCGTCTCACTGGCCGCGCCCGCGCCCGACGCCCTCGAGGACGGCGATGATGGCGAGGACGCAGGCGGCCTGCAGGAGGAGCAGCGCCGCCTCGTGCGGGGTCGACACGGCGAGGAGGAGCGCGGAGAGACCCAGCGTGCCCGCGATGAAGAAGATGAGCAGGACGCTCTGCGTCTTCGTCAATCCGAGCGCCTCGAAGCGATGGTGCATGTGGTCCTTGCCCGTGTACGCCAGCCATTCGTGCAGCGAGTGCACCTTGCCGGTGACGATGCGCGCGCTCCCGACGAAGGCGATGTCGAAGAGCGGCACCGCCAGGATGAGCGCCGGCGTCAGCAGCGCGACGACGGGGCTGCTGTCCGACCATTCTCCCATGACGGCCAACCCCGCCAGCGTGAAGCCGACGAAGCTGGCGCCGGAGTCGCCGAGAAAGATCGTGGCGCCGCGGGGCCGGAAGTTGTACGGCAGGAAGCCCGCGCACGCGCCCATGAGGGCGGCGCCGAGGAACATCAGGTACGGCTGGTCCCGCTGCAGGGCGGCGATGCTGAAGAAGATGCCCGCGATGACGCCGAGGCCGGCGGCGAGGCCGTCCATGCCGTCCAGGAACTGCAGGGCGTTGGTGACGGTGAGGAACCACAGCACGGTGAGGAGGAGGTTGAGGTACACCGCGCCCGGCACCGACTGCGGCACCGTGTGGAGGACGACGCCGTAGAGGATGGCCGTCAGCACGCCCGCGCATTGCCCGGCGAGCTTGACGCGCGCGGGGATGTCCATGATGTCGTCGACGATGCCCACCAGGACCACGATGGTGGCGCCCACGGCCACGCCCTTGAGCTGGAGCGAGAACGTGAAGTTGAAGAGCACGGTGGCGGCGAAGGCGGCGTACACGGCGGCGCCGCCGAGGAGCGGTGTGGCGACCGCGTGCACCTTGCGGTCGGCCGGATTGTCGAGCACGCCCCACCGCGTCGCGAGGGCCCGCACGATGGGCACGGCGAACGCCGCCGCCGCGAACGCCAGCAGCGCCAGGTAGAGCCACACGAGGTGCCACGAGCGAAAGGCGTCGCGCACGCCCGGCATGAAGAGCGCGAGCAGCCCTGCCGAGCGCAGGGCCCACAGCCAGGGCGCCGGCGTCCACGCGCGGGCGGTGGTGACGGGCGCCGCCCGGGGCTGGCCCGGGCTCATCCCGCGAGCGCCCGGGCGAGGGCGGCGACCACCGCGTCCACGTCCGCATCGGTGAGGGTCGGGTAGCACGGGATCGACAGCGAGCGGGCCCACAGCCGGTCGGCCTCGGGGAAGCCGGTGCGGCCGAGCGCCCGGTGGGCGGGACGGAACACCGGCCGGCGGGCGGCCACGCCGCCCGTCGCGAGCGCGGCCTGCACCGCGTCCACGGCAACCTCCACGGTGATCACGAAGCGATGGTAGACGTGACGCTCGCCCGCCGGCGGCGGCGTGCGGCACGGCAGGCCGCGCAGCCGCTCGCGATAGCGGTCGGCGATGGCGCGGCGCCGCGCGACGAAGCCGTCGAGCCGCGCGAGCTGGCCGCGGCCGAGCGCCGCCTGCATGTCGGTCATCTTGGCGTTCACGCGGGGCGCGAGGTCCTCGCGCTCGTCGTACTGCCGTGCCTCGCGCACGCGCGCCACGAGCGCGGCGGGCCCGGCCACCACCCCCCCCTCGCCCGTCGTCATCATCTTGGTGGCGTAGAAGGAGGACACCGCGAGCGCGCCCGTGGCGCCCGCGGGCCGGCCGTCGATGACGGCGCCCAGCGCCTGCGCGCAGTCCTCCACGATGGGCACGCCGAGGCCGGCGAAGGCGCTCACGTCGGTGGCGAGGCCGAAGGCGTGCGGCACGATGGCGCAGCGCGTGCGCGCGGTGAGGCGGCGGCGCGCGTCCACGGGCGACAGCGACGCCGTCTCCGGATCGGCGTCACCGAGCACGGGCACGGCGCCGCAGCGGGTGACCGCCTGGTAGAGCGCGTCGCACACGTAGGTGGGGATGATGACCTCGTCGTCGCGCCCCACGCCGAGGGCGCGCAACGCCAGCTCGAGGGCGGCGGTGCCGGAGCCGACGGCGGCGGCGGCGGCGGCGCCGAAGCGCGGCGCCAGCTCGGCCTCGAAGGCGTCCACCTCGCTCCCCTGCGCGACGAAGCCGGAGCGGATGGTGCGCGCCACCCGCTCCGCATCGCCGTCGTCGAGCGTGGGGCGCGCGTGGGCGATCACAGATTCAGGAGCAGACGCACGGACTGGAACGCCTCCGCGTACTTCACGCGCGCCTGGATGCCGCGGAAGTTGGCGGACGACACCGCGAGCTCGAGGATGGTGAGGTCCTCGATGTTCGTGCGGGCCACCTGCGAGCGGTGCGCTTCGAGGGCGGCCAGCTTCTTGTCGAGCACCTTCTCGATGTCGGTGGAGCAGTTCGGGGCGAAGTTCTGCGTCGTCGGCCCCTCGTAGAGGAGGAAGTTCGGCACGTAGCGGGTGGCCGACATCGCCGCCTGCGCGAGGTGGCGGTGGTCCTGGTGCGTGTCGTCGGGGTTGTGCACGAGGATCATGCGCGGCTGCACCTGCCGCATGACCGTCTCCAGCTTCACGATGAGCTCGCGGTTGAGCGGCAGCTCCGTGTCGACATAGTCGCCCCAGAACACCTCGCGGGCGCCGAGGATGAGCGCGGAGTCGTGCTGCTCGCGCCGCCGCTCGGCGCCGTCGCCTCCGCGGGCGCCGTCGGAGGCCACGAACATGTACACGGAGTGCCCGCGCTCGGCGTACTTGATGAGCATGCCGCCGCAGCCGTACTCGATGTCGTCGGGATGCGCGCCGATGGCGAGGACGTTCACTCAGGTCGCTCGGGGACCGGGGGGGAGGCGGGACCAGGAGCTGCCGCCGAGAAGGATGCCAAGCGCGTCATGGCCGTGCGTCAATAATAAGTCGACGGCGGACAAAGCCGGCACGAAATCCCCGTGGGGCTGCACGTACACGGGATGCTCGTAGGTCTGCGTCAACACGGAGATTCCCGCGGCCGCAAAGCGGCTCACGTCCATGTACGCGGCGCCGTCCCGGCCCGCGAGGTACGTGTCCGCGCCCACCGCGCGACACAGCGCCACGAGCCGGCCGGTGGCATCGGGGTCGCTCACGCCGAGCGTGGAGGCCAGGCGCGCGGGCACGGTGATGCCCGCCGCGCGCGCCATCCACTCCGCGCTCGCCGCCGCCAGCGGCGCCAGCTGCGGCCACGGCTCCTCGTAGAAGGCGGCGAGCGTGTCACGGTGCGCGGCCAGATACGGCGCCTGCGCGTACGCCTGCTCGATGGCGCGGCGATGGCGCTCGCGCCACGGCTGTGAGGCGTCCACGCGCACGTCGGCGATGGCGGTGGCCAGCGGCGCGCCGCAGACGGGCACCGTGAGCCACCGGGGGCCCGCCGCGGTCTTGATGCGGTTGCGGTTCTGCCAGCCGTTCCTCTCGTACTGCACGGTGTCCAGGAAGATGAAGACGTCGGCCGCCGCCCACTTCGCGAGATAGCCGAGCCACGGCAGGTAGTGCGGCTGGTGGATGGCGACCTTCACGGCGTCACGAAGATGGGATTGGCGAGCAGGCGCGTGTTGGAAGGCCCGCGCACGTCGAGACGGAAGACGAGGGGCGCGCCCGCCGCCACCTCGTGGTGCGTGACGGGCAGCGGCGTCATCCCCGTCCACGCGCCCACCACGGCACCGTTGCGGACGAGCGTCACGCGCACCTCGTGCGCGCCGCCGTCGCTGGCCGCGATGCCGGCGGTGACCGCGAGCGGCGTGCCCGCCGCCGCCCGCACCGTCTCCCCGAGGCCGGCGGCGGCCTCGGCGGTGGTGACCGCGAAGGCCGCCAGATCGAGCGCGAGCGCGGGCGTGCGCTGGCGTGCGTACATGCGGCCGCGCTTGAGCGCGTCCAGCACGCCGGCCTCCGTGCGCTCGCCCACGACGAACACCGTCTCGATGGTCCCGAGCTGCTTGTGCGCGCTGTGGTCGTGAAAGCCCGCCTCGCCGATCGCCCACGACGCGCGGCTGCGCTCGCCCGCGGCGTACTCCCGCAGGAGGCGGTCCCAGCCGCCGCCGGGACTCTCCACGCGCGTGGTGTCCTCGTACACGGCGCCGAAGGCCGTGTAGCGGAAGGAGCGCAGGAGGTCGTCGCCGTACGGCTCGGTGGACCACGACACGCGCACGGGCCCCACCGGCTGCTCGCCCGCGTCGCGCGCCTCGGGAAAGGACCAGATGGTCGCCCCCCCCAGGCGGTCGACGTGATCGATGAGCGCCTGGTGCGGATCGACGCCGAACGATCGGGACGTCGCATAGGGATCGGTGGTGAACGGCCACCCGCGCACGGCGGCGGCGACGGCGACGAGGCAGAGCAGCAGCCCCGGCGCCCACGAGCGCCGGCGGACGACGATGACGGCGCGCCCGAGGCGGCGGCGGTGCGCCCGCGTGCGCAGCAGCAGCATTAGGCCGGGAATGATGAGGAGCATCGGCAGGGCGTCCACCACGGACTGCAGCGAATACACGCCGGCCGCGCGGTTACCGGCGGCGGGCAGCCCGCCCAGCGCGCGGGCGTCCTCGATGCCGTACACGAGCAGGTTCTTCTGCGTGTCGTGCAGGTGGAGGTCGGACGCCAGCACCGATCCCGTCCAGAAATAGTGGGGCATCACCTCCACGCCGGGCAGGATGAGCACCCGGGGAAACTGCGCCCGGATGCGCGCCACGCGCTCCAGGTACGCGTGCAGGCGCCCGTGCACGGAGGGCGCCTCGTGCGCCACCGTCGTGAGGGCGCGGAAGGGCGGCAGTCCGTACTCCACGCGGTTGAGATAGTTCTCGGCGAGGAGCAGGGCGCCGATCCCCTGCGTGTCGGCGGTGGCCGCCAGCTCCTCGAGGGTGAACTGGCCCGTGGACAGGTCCGTGTGGACGTGCACGATGCCGCGCACGGCCTCCAGCGCCGTGGCGGGGGCAGCGCCGGCGAGGATCGCCGCCAGCGCCACCGCCGCCGCCAGCGCCCTCACCGCCAGCCCCGGGCGCGCACGAGCCCCTCGTAGACGGCGAGCATGGCGGCGTCGGCGACCGCGGTGGAGAACGCCTCCGCGCGCTCCACGGCGGCGGCCCCGAGCTTGGCGCGGAGCGCGCCGTCACGCGCAAGCTCGGCGAGCACCTCCGCGAGCGCCCCCGCGTCATTCGCGGGCACGAGGCGGCCGCTCACGCCGTCGGTGACGACGGCGGGAATGCCGCCCACCGCATCGCCGCCCACGGGCAGGCCGAGGGCCATCGCCTCCACCAGCGCGCGCCCCATGCCTTCGTTGCGCGAGGGCGCCGCGAAGACGTCGGCGGCGGCGAGGTAGGCGCCCACGTCGCCGGTGGTCCCCGTGATCGTGAGGCGGCCGCTCACCCCGAGGCGGCGCGCCAGCGCCTCCAGGGCCTCGCGCTCGGGGCCGTCGCCGATCAGCAGCAGGCGCGCGCCCGGCGCGGCCTGCGCCAGGCGCGGCAGCGCGGCCACGAGGAGGTCGAATCCCTTGACGGGCACGAAGCGGCCGAGGGCGGCCACCGCGAAATCGCCGGGCCCCAGGCCGAGGCGCGCACGGGCCGCCGCGCGCGAGGGCGCGCGCGCGCGCAGGGCGCCGGTGGGCACGCCGCTCGGCACGCTCACGTACTGCGCGGGTCGCCCGATCCCCCGCGCCAGGTGCTCCTCGGTGCCGCGGGGGGTGAGGGTGACGATGACGTCCGTCCAGCGCGCCGCCCGCCGCTCGAGCGCGACGTAGAACGCCGTCGTGCGCGGGCCGTCGTAGCCGTAGAAGATGTGGCCGTGCGGCTGATGGATCACCGCCGGCACGCGCGCGATGCGCGCCGCCAGCCGTCCCGTGAAGCCCGCCTTCGAGGTGTGGGTGTGCACGATGGCGGGCCGGGACTGCCGCATCAGTCGCACGAGGGCCACGAGCGCCACGAGATCGTGGACGCCCACCTCGCGACGCAGGAACGGCACGTCGACCACCACGCAGCCGCGGCGCCGCGCGTCCGCGACGACGTCGCCGTCGGAGCCGGGCAGGCCCGCCGCCAGCGTGCAGTCGTAGCCGGCCCGCACGAGGCCGAGCGTGGAGGCCACGGTGTTCTCGGCGGAGCCGCCGAGGGTCAGGCGCGTGATGACGTGAAGGACGCGCAGGGGCGTGCTCACGTGACGAGCGCGTGCAGCTCGGCTTCGAGGAGGCTCACGGAGCGGCGCCACGTGTACCCCTCGGCGTGGGCGCGGCACGCCCGGCGCAACGCGGCCGCGGCGGAGGCGGGGTGCTCCTTGGGGTCGAGGAAGCGCCAGAGGTGGTCGGCGATACCGGCCGCGCTGCCATCGTGCATCACGAGCGCGGGCTCGAGCGGCGCCAGCAGCTCGGGCGTGGCGCCCACGGCGGTGCCGAGCACCGGCGTGCCGCAGGCGAGCGCTTCCACGGTGACGAGGCCGAAGCCTTCCAGCGCGCGCGTGGGCAGCACGAAGGCGTCGGCCGCCTGGTAGTAGCCGGGCAGGTCAACGTCGGGGACCCAGCCCAGGAAGCGCACGTGGCGCTCGAGACCGAGGCTCGCGCTCAGCGCGCGCAGCTCGTCGCCGCGCGAGCCTTCGCCGCCCACCAGCAGCAACGCCTCCGGCACGCGCAGGCGCACGATCGCCATCGCGCGCACGAGGACGTCCACGCCCATGCGCGCCTCGAGATTGCGCACGGTGAGCAGCAGCGGCCGGCCCCCCGGCAGCCCCAGGCGCGCGCGCACGGCCTCGCGGTCGGCGGCGGGCTCGAAGCGCTCGGTGTCCACGCCGCCCGGGATGGTGACGATGCGGGAGGCGGGCAGGCGGTAGAGGCGCCTGAGCTGGCCCGCCGAGTACGCGCTCAGCACCGCCACGCGGCGGGCGCGGCGCACGCAGGCGCGCTCGACCATCCACAGCAGCGCGGTCACGGCGGCCCCCACCCCGCCGCCCACGTGATGCCGCGTCATGCGGCGCCGTGAGCGGTACTCGAGCGGCGCGGGCGACAGGAACGTGTACAGGGCGGGCACCCCGCGCGCGGAGGCGGCGCGCAGCGCGCCCCAGCCGGTGAGGGGCTGGTGGACGTCGAGCACGTCGGCGCCCTCGCGGGAGAGCATCTCGTCGGCGGTGCGCCTGGAGTCGACGAGGATCCCGCGCAGGAGGCGGCGCAGCGAGCCTCGATCGGCGACGAGATGGCGGATGCGCACGCCGTCGCGCTCGAGGACCGCGGGCGCGGGCGCGGCCGGCATGCGGCTCAGCACGCGCACGTCGTGGCCCGCCGCCGCCAGCCCGCGCGCGTGCTCCCACAGCACGCGCTCGCCGCCGCCGCCGGGGGCCGCGGGCGAGACGTCGGAGACCATGAGCACACGCAGGCGGCTCACGTCAGGCGCCATGGCCCGTGCCCGTCGAGGTACTCGCGCATCCACAGCTCGGCCATCATCAGGGTCCACAGCCGGTCGCCGTGCGTGCGCGCGCCCGCGGCGTGCTCGGCGCGCAGGGCCGCCACCGCCTCCGGCCGGAAGAGACCGCGCGCGCGCACGCGGTCGGGCGCCAGCAGATCCTCGACCATCGATCGCAGGTCGTCGCGCAGCCAGCGGTTGAGCGGGATCATGAAGCCCTGCTTGCGCCGGCGCACGATGGCCGGGGGCAGCACGTCCGCGAAGGCCGCTTTCAGGACCGCCTTCAGCCGCAGGCGGGACAGCCGCGCCGAGGACGGCAGGCCGAGGGCCGTCTCGATGACGCGATGGTCGCAGAAGGGCGCGCGCACCTCGAGCGAGTGCGCCATGCTCATGCGGTCGGCCATGGCCAGCAGGTCGTCCGGCAGGTAGGTGGCGAGGTCGATGCGCATGGCGCCGTCCACGGCGTCACCGGGCGCGCGGCTCTGCCACGCCCGCCGCGCGGGCGCGTCCACGTCCGCGCTCCAGCGCGCCTGCAGCGCCGGCGTGGCGAGGGCGGCGAGGTCGTCGTCACCGAAGAAGCGCGTCCACGCGATGTACCGCTCGGGCATCGGCACGCGCGCCCCCGTGGAGAAGCGGCGCCACCAGTCGCCGAGATTGCGGCTGCCGTCGGAGTCACGCAGCGCCACACGGGCGGCGGCGTCGGCCACCGCCCGCAGGGCGCCGGGCGCGCGCGCGTACAGCTCGGACAGACGCACGCCGAGATAGCGCGGATAGCCCGCGAAGGCCTCGTCGCCGCCGATGCCCGACAGCGCGACCTTGAGGTGACGCGACGTCGCCTCCGCCACCGCGAAGGTGGGCAGCGCCGAGGAGTCGGCAAAGGGCTCGTCGAAATGCCGGACGAGCGCGCCCGCCAGCTCGGCGATCTTCGGCTCCACGATCTCCTCGTGGTGGTCGGTGCCGAAGCGCTCCGCGACCAGACGCGCGTACGGGCGCTCGTCGTGGGAGGCCGCCCCCGCCATGCCGATGGAGAAGGTCGCGATCCGCCCGCTCGTGATCTCGCGCATGCAGGCCACGAGGGCGCTGGAGTCGATGCCGCCGCTCAGGAAGACGCCGAGGGGGACGTCGCTCTCCAGGCGCACGCGCACCGCCTCCCGCACCTCGGCGCGCACGCGCGCCGCCATGTCGGCCGCGGGCTCCGGCCGCGCGGGGCGTGCCGGCGGCAGCGTCCAGTAGCGGCGCAGGGTGAGCGCGCCGCCGGCCACGGTGCCGGTGTGGCCGGCGGGAAGCTTGCGCACCCCGGCAAAGATGGACCGATCGCCCGGCGTATAGCCAAACGCCATGTAGTGATGAAAGGCCTGCCAGTCGAGGGCGCGGGGGACGGCCGGATGAGCCAGCAGCGCCTTGATCTCGGAGGCGAAGATGAACGTTCCGTCCCCGTGCCAGTAATACAGCGGCTTCTTGCCGAGCCGGTCGCGCGCCACGAACAGGCGGGCGCACCGCGCATCCCACACCGCGAACGCGAACATGCCGCGCAGCGACTCCACGCATGCCTCGCCGTCCCGCTCCCACAGGCGCAGCAGCACCTCCGTGTCGCTGGTGGTGGCGAAGCGCACGCCGGCCGCCTGCAGCGCCGAGCGCAGCTCGCGGAAGTTGTAGATCTCGCCGTTGAAGACGAGGGCGGCGCCACCGTCCGCCGTCGTCATGGGCTGGCGTCCCGTCACGAGGTCGATGATCGCCAGGCGCGTCATGCCGAGCGCAGCGCCGTCGCGGCTCCAGCTCCCCGTATCGTCGGGCCCCCGGTGCTCGAGCACGCGCAGCATCCCCGCCAGCGGCTCCGGCCCCGCCCCCGGCGTCACGTAGCCCGCGATCCCGCACATCAGCGGTGACCGTGCGCGACGCGCTCGAGGAGATCGAGCACGCGCGCGGTGGTGTGGGCGGGCGCGAACGCCCGCGCCCGCGCCGCGCCCCGCCGGCGCAGGACGTCCGCATGCTCGCGGTCGACCAGCACGGCCGTGATGGCGGCGGCGAGCGCCTCCTCCTTGCCGGCATCGAAGACGACCGCCGCGCCCGCCGTGACCTCCGGGAGGGCGCCGCCATCCGACACGATCACCGGCGCGCCGCACGCCATCGCCTCCACGGCGGGCAACCCGAAGCCCTCCTCGAGCGACGGCAGCACGAAGACGGCCGCCGCGCTGTACAGCCCCGGCAGGTCGCCGTCGGCGACGCGGCCGGGGAAGACGACGGAGTCCGCGATGCCGAGCGCGGCCGCCAGCGCGCGCAGGCCCGCGCGGCCGGCGTCGCCGCCGCCGGCGAGCACGAGCCGGTGGCGGGCGCGCAGCGCGCCCGGCAGCAACCCCCATGCGCGCAGCAGCCGGTGGAGGTTCTTGTGCGGCATGAAGTTGCCCACGTAGAGGACATAGGCGCCGCCCACGCCGTAGCGGGCCCGCGCCCGCTCGTCGAGCGCCGACGGCACGAACTCCGCGCCCACCGCCACCGGCGCCACCGTGATGCGGCGGCGGTCGATGCCGAGGCGCTCCACGACCGCGCGCGCCGAATGCTCCGAGTCGGCGATCACCCCGTGCGCGCGCCACGCGTACAGGCGCGCCGCCGCCGTGCGCAGTCCGTCCATCACCGGACGCCTCCGTCCGGGATAGCCGATGAAGAAGAGGTCGTGGATGGTGACGACGGACGGGCACGGCGACCACAGGGGCGTCTTGTAATACGGCGACAGCAGCACGCGGGCGCCGTCGGCGCGCAGCGCGCGCGGCAGCGCCACCTGGTCCCACCACACGGTGGCGGGCGCCTGCAGCACGCGCACGGTGACGCCGGGCAGGGCGAGGTCACGGCGGGTGTCGTGGTCGCCGTACACGGTGACGGTCCAGCCGCGCGCGGAGGCCGCGGTGAGGATCTCGAGGGCGTAGCGCGCGATGCCGGTGCGCCCGTCGCGCTGCAGCTCGCGGCCGTCGATGCCCAGGCGCGTCATGGGAGGGGCTTGCGCGCCTTGAAGATCATCTCGCAGAAGCCGACGTACCGGCAGTCGAGGATCTCGAAGTCGAGCGCGCGCAGCGCCTCCGCGAGGCTGTCGCGCGTGAAGTGCGTGACGTGCTCGTGCGCGTAGGCGCCCGGCAACACCTTGCCGTACACCCATTCGATGGCCCACCACAGCCAGCGGCCGTAGTCGGGCGTGCCCACCACGAGGATGCCGCCCGGCACGAGCACGCGGGCGGCCTCGGCGAGATGCTCGGGCGCGTTGGTGACGTGCTCGATGACCTCGGAGGTCACGAGCGTGGTCACGGTGCCGTCCGCCATGGGCAGCCGGTCGCCGCTGGCGAGCACAAGTAGCCTATGATGGGGGCGCAACCACCGTAGTTTGTTTTGTAGGATATCGATGGCGACGGCACGGGGCATCGCCATCACGATGCGGCTGGACCCGCAGCCCACGTCGACGACGCGGCCGCCCTGCCCCACGTAGTCGAGGATGATGCGGTGGCGCGTGCGCTGCCAGTACCGCTGCAGCCACACGATGCTGTCGAAGGCACGGTAATCGTAGTCGGCCGCCGCCACCGAGTTGCGCAGCTGCCACATGCGCACGAGCGTCTTGGTGAACGCCCAGCCGAACTTGAACAGCCGCGCGTGGGAGCTGCCGGTGCCGCGCGCCATGTAGCGGAAGGGCACCTCCACGATGCGCCACCCCTGGCTGTGCACGCGGATGAGCAGCTCCTCGAGGACGTCGAAGTCGCGGGCGACGAGCGTGATGCCCGTGAGCACGTCGCGGCGGTACATGCGAAAGCCGCTCGACAGGTCCCGCAGGGGCAGCGACAGCACGCGCGCGTACGTGCGGTTGAGGATGTGACTGAGCACGCGACGCACCGGGCCCATCTCGGCGCTGCCGCCCGGCACGTAGCGCGAGGCGATGAGCATCTCGCCGTCGTGCCGGCGCTTCCACAGCTCCTCGATGAAGAGCGGCCGGTGTGACAGGTCGGCGTCCATCGTGATGACGTAGGGGGCGGTGCTGGCGGCGAAGCCGGCGATGAGGGCGCCTCCGTACCCGCGCTCGCTCTGCGTCACCACGCGCGCGCCCCGCTGCTCGGCGGCCTGCCGCGTGCCGTCGGTGGAGCCGCCGTCCGCGATGACCACCTCCGCCTCCACGCCGAGGGTGTCGAGGACCTCGCGCAGCGCGGGGAGCAGCAGCTCCAGGTTCTCACGCTCGTTCCAGGCGGGGATGACGATGCTCAGCTCGGCGCTCATGCGCGTTCCTCCTCCCGGAGCCGGCGCGCGAGCACGTACGCGAGCCCCGCCACCCCGGCGATCTTGCCCATCATCAGCAGGGCGCCGGCTCCCGCATGCAGCGCGGGAAAGCGGGCGAGCGAGTAGCGGGCGGCGATGAGCAGCACGCTCATGACGAGCACCGAGGCCGTCCACCCCCGACAGCCCTCCACGCGCAGCAGGAGCAGGGTGATGGGCAGGAGGAGGACGACGAGATGGTGCTCCTCGGCGAGCGGGGACAGCAGCAGGACCGCGGCGAGGCCGAGGCCCCATGCCCAGTCGAACGCCGGTGCCGATGGCGTCACCGCCCGCGGCAGCGCGCGTCCGAGGATCACCACCACCACCGCCGCCGCCCCGAGGGCCAGCGCCTCCACCGCGCGGCGGCCCACCGCACCGTCGAGCACGCGGTGCAGCGTGGCATGGAGCGAGATGTTCTCGCTCCACGCGTGCAGGTAGGCGGGCATGGCCCAGACGTAGGCGAGGTAGTCGGCATGATGGCGCCAGCCGAGAAGCGCCACGCCGGCGCCGGCGGCCGCGCCCGCCACCGCCGCCGCCCTCGCCGCCACCGCGCCCTGCCCCACCCACCACAGCAGCGGGATCATGACCGCGAACTGCGGCTTGACGTGCACGGCGACGCCGAGGGCGAGGGCGGCCGTCCACGGGCGCGCCGTGCGCACCGCCCACCACGCCACCGTGAGCAGGAGCAGGAGCACCCAGTTCGCCTGGCCGACGGCGAGGCTCTCGGTGAGCGGCTGGTAGTTGAGCGCCACCAGCGCCGCCGCCGCCACCGCCGCCGGATGCGCGGCGGGCACGCGACGCATGGCGAGGACGATGGAGGCGCCCACCGCCACCTGCGCCGCCGCCAGCCAGGCGAGGGCGGACGCCTTGAACGGCAGCAGGATCCACGGCTGCATCAACAGATAGAAGACGGGCGGGTAGTTGGCGTCCGCCCCCGCGCGGCGCAGGCCGAGGGCGGCGTCGACGCGCGCGATGGCATCCGCCTCGAACGGGTTCGCCCGCTGCGCGACGAGGGTGGCGTACGTGTAGTAATGGGCGAAATCGATGAAGAGCGCATCCGCCGCCAGCCGCGCCAGCTCGTTGACGTAGCGCGCCACCCCGAGGGCCACCACGAGCGCGAGCAGCACGGCCACCGCGCGCGCGCCGCCGCCGAGCGCGGGCGCCACGCTCGCCGCGCACGCGGCGCTCTCGGCGGCGCGCCGCCGCCACCCCGCGCGATCGGCGCCCGGCAGGCGCCCGAGCACCGAGAACGTCGCGCGGCGCACGCCGAGCTCCACGGTGGCGAGCGTCGCCGCCACCGCGCCCCCCCACCCGGGGAAATGCTTGTCGAAATAGCGCACGCGGCTCACGTAGGCCTCCCGCACCATGGCGGCCGGACGCTGCGCGGTGGAGGCGCCCCACGCGTGCATGGCGGCCGCCTCCGGCAGGTACCGGAGGCGATGACCCGCCGCGCCCAGCCGCGCGCAGAGATCGAGATCCTCGGAGTACATGAAGAAGCGCTCGTCGAAGCCGCCCACCCCCTCGAAGGCCGCGCGCCGGACGAGCAGGCACGCGGCCCCGCCCCACGCCACGTCGTGCGCCACCGCGTGGCGGCGCTGCGTGGGGGCAAGCAGCCAGCGCTTGAGGGCCACCGTCCGGTAGAGCGCGTGACGGAGGGAGCCGCGGAAGACGACGTCGCCCAGGTGCGACCACGGCGTCGGCAGCGAGCGGTGCACGGAGGGCTGCAGGGTGCCGTCGGCATTCACGAGCCGGCAGAAGACACCGCCCACGTCCGGTCCTGCGTCGAGGGCGGCGAGCATGGCGGCGAGGGCGCCGGGGGCGGGCTCGCAGTCGCTGTTGAGCAGGAGGATCGCCCTCGCGCAGCCCGCCCGAGCCCCCGCGTTGCACGCGCGGCCGAAGCCGACGTTGTCCGCGCCGGCGAGCAGGCGCACGTGCGGAAACTTGCCGGCAACCATGGCGGCCGAGCCGTCGGTCGATCCGTTGTCGGCGACGATCACGTTGAGGCCGACCCCGTCGTCGCCCGCCGCCGTGAGCGCGGTGAGGCAGCGCGCCAGGTGCTCGCGCGTGTTCCAGCTCACGATCACGACGTCGATGTCCGCTCTCCCCGTCATCGCCGGCGCACCGCCTCGTAGACCTCGAGCGTGCGCGCCACGTAGCGGTCGATCGTGAACTCCGCGCGCACGCGCTCGACACCGGCGGCGCCGAGGCGCCGGCGCCGCTCGGGATCGCGCACGAGCGCCTCGATGGCGGCCGCGAGCGCCCCCGCGTCGCGCGGCGGGACCAGCAGCCCCTCGCGGCCGTCGCGCACGATCTCCGGCGTGCCGCCGGTGTCCGTGCCCACCACCGCGGTGCCGGAGGCCATCGCCTCGAAGAGCACGCGGCCGCACGGCTCGGCGTCGGAGGCGAGCACGAGCACGTCGAGGCCGCGCATCACGGCGGGCACGTCGCGGCGCGAGCCCACGAAGCGCACGCGCGCCTCGACGCCGGCGTCCTTGACCGTGCGCCGCAGGGCCTCCGCGCGCCAGCCGTCCTCCTCGAAGAGGGTGTCGCCCACGATCACGAAGTGCGCGGCCACCCCCGCGCTCAGCAGCCGGACGGCTGCCGCCACGAAATGCTCGTGGCCCTTGCCGAGGCCGATGCGTCCCACGATGCCGACGAGCGGCTCCTCGGCGCCGAGGCCGAGCTCCGCGCGGAAGGGCTCGCGCGGCAGCCCGGGGTGGAACTCGAGCGGATCCACCGCGTTGATGATCGTGAGCGAGCGCGACCATCCGGGGCTGCCCGCGAAGCGGCGGCGGATCGCCTCCGAGTTGCAGATGATGCGGCTGGCCAGCGGCGCCAGCAGGCGGTCGATGTCCCACATGTCGCCGTAGAGCAGATTGCGCGCGTGCCACACGACCGGCACGCGCGCCAGCCGCCCCGCGAGGCCCGCGCACACGTTCGTCTGCGGGCCGTTGGCGTGCAGGACGTCGATGCGGTCGCGGCGGATGAGCGCGCACAGGCGGCGCACGCTCCGGCCCACGCCGAGCACGTCGCGCAGGGGCCCGAAGGCGACCGCGCGCATCTCCACGCGCTCGGCCGCCAGCGCCTGCGGGAAGGCGCCGGCGGCGGGGCCCGCGAAGTACGGCGTGACACGGGCGCGGTCGAGGTGGCGCACGAGCAGGCGCAGGCTGTTCTCGGCGCCGCTGAGCGGGGCGACGTGGTGCAGGTAGAGGACGTTCAGCGGCATGCCGCCTCCAGCGCCGCCGCGTACTGTGCCGCCACGCGGTCCCACGAGAAGAGCGCTTCGGCCCGGCGGCGGCCCCGGGCGCCGAGCGCGCGGCACCGCGGCGCGTCAAAGGCGAGCGCCGCCAGCGCGTCGCCGAGGGCGGCCGGATCGCCCTCCTCCACGAGCACGCCGCCGTCGCCGACGATCTCGGGCAGCGCCGTGCTGCGCACCGTCACCACGGGCAGGCCGTAGCTCATCGCCTGCGCCACCGCGATGCCGAAGGTCTCGAAGGTGGAGTGGAAGGCGAAGAGATCGGCGGCGGCGAAGTAGTCGGCCAGCTCCGCGCGCGGGATGTAGCCGGCGAAGCACACGTGCTTGTCGATCCCGAGCTCGGCGGCCCGCGCCCGCAGCGCGCCCTCTTCGGACCCGGTGCCGCCGATGACGAGCCTCACGGCGCCGCCGACGTCCAGGCACCGCCGCAGGGCGAGGAGCAGCGCGCTCACGCGCTTTTCGGCCGCCAGGCGCTGCAGGGCGAAGACGACCCGCTCGTCGGCGCCGATCCCCAGCCGGCGTCGCACGGCGGCGCCGTCGCCGGCCGGCGCGGGAACGTCGACGCCGTTGTAGATCACGGTGCCGCGCCCGACGCCGTCGCCGTACACCGCCTCGCGGCAGTAGCCGGACACGTACGTGGCGCCGGAGACGGAGGCCAGGAGCGCGCGCTGCCACCAGCGCCAGAGGACGGGCACGCCCGGGCCCGGCACGTCCCGTCCATTGAGCGTGAGGACGGTGGGCACGCCGAGCGCCCGCTCGGCGACGACGCCCGCGAGGCCGGTCGGCATGAGGTAGTGGACGTTCAGCACGTCGGGCCGCCACGCCCTCACCGCGCGCCACACGGCGGCCACCGCCGACAGCGAGAAGGGCGGCAGCGCGCCCGCCGTGAGGCGGTGGCCTCGCACGCGCATGAACGTCACGCGGTCGGCGTAGCGCTCGACGGGGAAGTTCACGAGCGACTCGTACTCGTCGGAGCCGAACGCCCGCACGACCCCGGCGCCCAGGACCGGCGTCAACAGCCGCACCTCGTGGTGGCGGGCAAGGCGCCGGTAGACCTCGAGCACCACGAGCTCGGCGCCGCCGACCACCGGCAGAAAGGTCGGCGTGAGGACGAGGATCTTCATGCGTGGCTGCGCATGCGGGGCCGCCGCACGCTCTCGTAGACCGCGCGGGTGCGGGCGGCGATGTCGGGCCACGCGAAGCGTCCGGCGAGCGCGCGCGCGCCGGCGCCCAGGCGCGCGCGCTCGGCGGGGGCGATCATGCGCTCCGCGAGCGCCGCCGCATCGCGCGGCGCCACCAGCGCCAGCGCGTCGCCGTCGCGCAGCCACCCCGACGGCCGCGCCGGCCGCGTGCTGACCACGGCACATCCGTGCGCGAGGCCGGCCATCAGGCTGCCGCGCCGGATGGAGGCGCCCTCGTCGAAGGGCGCCACGAAGAGATCGGCGGCGCCGAGCACGCCGGAGGCGTCGGCATCCGCCACGCGGCCCGTCCACGCCACGGCCCCCCGCAGCCCCATCCGCTCCGCGCGCGCCTGCAGCCCGGCTCGATAGGCGCAATCCTCCGGCCGCGTGTCGCCCACGATGACGAGCTGGGCGCGGGGGTGGCGGCGGCGCACCTGCCTCAAGGCGTCGAGCAGCGTCTCCAGTCCCTTGCCGGGATAGACGAGACCGAAATGCGCGATGAGCTGCGTGTCGACGGGCAGCGACAGGCGCAGGAGTACGGCGGCGCGGTCGGCGGCGGGCGCGGGGGCGATGTTGGAGCCGATCGGGATCTCGGTGAGCCGCCCCGCGAGCCAGGCGGGCAGGCGGCGGCGCACCATCCCGGTCACCTCGTCGTTGGCGCTGATCGTCGCCGCCGAGGCCGACAGCAGCCACAGCGCCAGCGCGCGCCCCGCCGTGGTGCCGTCCAGCAGCGTGTGGAAGGTGACGACGAGCGGCGGGGCGCCCCGGAGGCGGGCACGCACCGGCAGCAGCGCCACCTCCGCCCGCCGCGGGTAGAGGTCGGGCGCGTACTGCACGTGCACGACGTCCGCCGGCATCACGCGCCACCAGGCGGCGTCGGGGGCGAACAGGGGGAGCACCGTGATCCTGGACGACGACGGTTGTCCGCGCCACTCGCCCGACGTCACGATGCTGACGGTGGCGCCCTGGCGGGCGAGCTCGGTGGCGAGGCAGCGGGTGTAGTCGCCGACGCCGCAGGTGACCGGCTGCGGGGGGTAGGACGGGCACACCATCACGACGCGCACGCGACGGCCTCCAGGGCGAGGGGCTCGCGCCACACCCGGCGCAGGATGCACGCGATGGCGACGAGCACGAGCGCGTTCAGCAGCAGGAAGAGCCCCTGGTGCACGGCGAGCGCGAGGCCCGCGTGCGTGGGCAGCATGGCGAACACGTCGGTGGCGGTGACGTCGGCACGACTGACCACCGTGTGCAGCGTGTCCACGCCGAGCCAGGCGGGCAGCACTTCCTTGAAGAGCACGCCCATGCCGGTGCCCGACACCCACGTCTTCAGCGCGTAGGGCAGCGCGTTCGACACCGGCGCGAAGCCGGCCTGCGCGCCGAGATAGCCGAACGCCAGCGAGGGCACCGCCACCAGCGCCAGCGCGCGCGGACCCAGCCGCTCGAGCGACGGCGCCGCGAAGGCCGCCAGCAGCGGGAGCACGGGGAACAGGTAGCGCGTGCCCAGCCCGTGCGACCACGATGCGCGGTCCGCGAACTGCGACTGCCAGCTCGCGCCCACGAGCCAGAAGCCGGCGAGGAGCGTCACCGTCACCACCGCCTCCGGGCGGCGCGCGCCGCGCCACCCCGCCGCGAGGCCCGCCCCCGCGAGCAGCAGGAACGGCGAGTAGAGAAACAGTCCACCACGCGGGCCGACCAGAAAGTCCGCGAGGATGGCCGGCTTCGGCAGCACCCATCGCGTGTCCAGGCCCGTGATGGCGGAATACGAGGACGACCAGGGCGCGCCGAAGAGCCACGCGTTGTAGGCGCCGAGCGCGACCGCGAACGGCAGCCCGCCCGCCACGAAGGCCACGCCCGCGCGCGGGCCGTGCCGCACGACGATCAGCCCCGCCAGCAGCGGCGCCAGGAGCGCGAGTGGATGGGTCAGCCACACCGCCACTCCCGCGAGCGCGCCGGCGGCGGGGCGGCGCCACCGCCCGCCCGCGGAGACGGCGAGGCGGACGGCGGTGGTCAGCGCGAGGGCGGCGAGGCTCTCCTTGGCCACCATGGTGCCGAACTGAAAGCATTGCGTGCCGAGCGCGAAGAGCAGCGCGGCGAGGATCTGTCCGCGGCGGCCCGCCCCCAGCCATCCCGCCAGCCACGCCACCTGCACGGCGGCGAGCGCCGCCGCCGGCGCGCAGAGCACGAGGGCCACGAAGGCGTTGAAGCCGTGAAAGTCGTCCATCGTCTGCACCGGGCCGGCGAGCGCCCGCCACCCCGCGTACAGCGGCATGGCGGCCACGGCGGTGCCGATGGGCACGCCGGGCACGACGCGGCCGTCGCGCGCGGTGGCGGTGTCCTTGCCCTCGTAGAGCGGGGCATGCGCCAGCTCCCACCGGCCGGTGTCGACGAACGACACCGCGGCATCGAGGAAGTTGCTCGTGTTGGAGAACTGCATCCACGGGTTCCAGAAGGCGGCATACAGCAGCATGGCGGTGATGAAGATGCGCGCGGCGTCGCGCGAGACGGTCACGCGCGTGCCCCGTGCGACGGCCGCACCGCGGCCGCCATGACGAGGGCCAGCAGCACGAGGCCATACGTCTTGATGCCCCCGAAGAGGATCTGGGGCCCGCCGTCCAGGCCCGGGTGCAGGTAGTAATCGTCGACGGCGCCCACGAGCAGGATCACGCCCGCGAGCGCGGCCACGAGCCCGCGCTCGCCCC
>JBBDXO010000170.1:0-3340 GCA_040902295.1 Candidatus Rokuibacteriota bacterium
CGCCCGTGGCCCGCCCGCCCGGCCCCCGCCGTCACCGCATTCCACGAGAGTCATTGGCGCACGCCCGACGGCGGAGGCGCCGCGCAGGCGGTCATCGTGACTCGGCGAAGTCTCCGGGCGCCGCCTCGAACGCGTCGGCGCACGTGGTCGAGCAGAAGTAGCGTTGACCATCCCCGACGGTCAGCACCCGCACCGCGGACTCCGCGGTCACCTGCATGCGGCACACGGGGTCGATGAACACGGGCGATGGGACGTGGCCGCCGCACACCTCGTAGAGCGCGACGGGCCTGGCGAGGTTGCGCAGCCGCACGCGCCCCAGTGGCCGGTACGTGACGTCCGCCGTCGCCGGCGCCGCCTGCACGACGGCCTCCGTGCACACGACCTGCCCGGCCAGCACGCGCGCCGTCACCCGGGCGGCGACGTTGAGGGCGGCGCCGATGAAGTGGCCGTCCTCTTCGATGACGTCGCCGCGGTGAACGCCGATCCGCAAGGCGGGGAAGCGCGGCTCACGCGCCACGCGCGCCCGCAGGCTCAGGGCGATGTGCACGGCGGTCACCGCGCTCGCCGTCGCGATGACGACCTCGTCGCCGACACGCTCCACGATGCGGGCATCCGCGGGCAGCCCTTCGCGCGCGATGTCCATGTAACGGCGGATGACGGTGGCGGCGCCGGCGTTGCCGTGGGCTTCGGTGAGCGCGGTATACCCCGAGAGGTCGGCGAACACGAACGTCACCTCACCCGCTGCCATGGCCCAAATCTACAGCGAAAAGCGCAGCGCCGCCCGCGGCCACGACCTCCTCGCGCAGCGCGGGCGCGGTCAGGCGTGCATCCACACGGATTTCAGATCGCGCGGCAGCTGGGTGAGGATGTCGTCCGCCTCCCCTGCCGACAGCTGCTCCTTGAGCGCGGCGAAGACCGCGTCCGTCACGAGCTCGGCTTTCCGCAGCGTGGGCAGCTCCGCCTGCCGCTTGACGCGATCGTAGAACTCCCGGCGGTGCAGCTTCAGCGGCCGCCGGTCCCGGCGGTCGTCCGTCATCCACATCCGCTTCAGCTCCGCGGGCAGCTGCGCCGCCGCCTGCCGCGCTTCGTCCGGTGTGAGCCGGTCGCGCAGCGTCTGCAGCACGGCTTTCGTCGCCTGACGGGCGTCGGCCATCGTTTCGAGGTCTGCTTCGATCCCGACGCGCGAGTACATGTGACGCGCTTTCATGGCGGCCTCCTCACCTGGTGTGACACGTGACGATCGCACCCCGGCGGATGTCGATCGTGCAAGCAGAATGCCGGGCCCACCGGTACTGGAGCACGAGCGAATTCAGCGGCTTTCAGGGCGGCGACACGTGCCGCGCGCGATGACGAGCGGGGACACGCCGGGGCACTGGGGCGGCGCGGCCCCGCCCGGTCAGGGGCCATCCGGCTCGCGACGTGACGCGGTCGTCAGGTCCGCCGCTTGACGACGAGCACGGGGCAGTCGGCGTGGCGCAGCACCCGCTCGGAGACGCTGCCGAGGAGCAGCCGCGTCACGGGGCCCAGCCCGCGCGCGCCCATCACCACCATGTCGGCGGCGCCGGCCGCCGACGCCTGCACGATGGCGTCCGCCGGGTGCCCCACCACCACGGCCTCCTGCACGGCGGCCCGGCCGCGCAGCGGCTGCGCGACGCGGGCGAGCGCCTTCGCGAGCTCGGCGCGGCGCGCCTCGACGACGTCGTCCACCGCCGCCAGCAGCACGGGCTCCAGTGAGGCGGGCGCGGATCGCGGAACACGCGGCGGCTCCACCACCCCCACCACGCGGACGTCGAGCGTGGGCGCGAGCGGCAGTGCCGCCACGAAGGCGGCGGCCGCCGCCGAGGCGTCCGAGCCGTCGGCGGCGACGAGCAGGGTGCGCAGCGCGCGCGCACCCGGCTTCACCACGAGCACCGGGCAGGGCGCGTGACGCGCCACCGCCAGCGAGACGCTGCCGAGCAGCGCGGCCGCCACCGCGCCGAGGCCCCGCGCCCCCAGCACGACCAGGTCCGGCGTCCACTCCTCGATCGCGCGCAGCAGCTCGGCGCGCGGCTCGCCTTCGCACAGGCGCGCCTGCGCCGCGGGCCACCGCGCCGCCAGCGTCGCGCGTGCCCCCTCCACCGTGCCCCGGGCCTCGTCCCGCAGCGCCTGCGTGAACTGCCGCACGGTCGGGATGTCGAGGGGCGAGGGCGGCACGGTCACCACCGTGATCGCGAGCAGCTCGGCGTCCGCCGGGAGCGGAAAGCGCGCGAGCCAGTCCACGACGGCGCGCGCGTCGTCCGATCCATCCGTGGCCACCATGACGCGCATCCGGGGCCGGGCGCCGGGCGCGGTGGCGTCCACCACGTTTACACGCCCGCGAGCGTGTGCTGCGCGGCGAAGGCCCGCACGAAGTCGCTCTCCGTCACGATGCCGGCGATCACCCCGCCGTCCATGACGGGCAGCGCGCCGATCTTGTGATCGAGCATGAGACGGGCGGCGTCGCCGGCATCGCGCGTGGGCTCCACGGTGATGACGCCCGTGGTCATCACGGCGCCCACCGTCAGGCGGGCGAGCAGGTAGTTCACTTCCCACACCGACAGGCTCGTGGCCGGCGACGGCATGTTGAGCTTGATGTCGCGGTCGGTCACGATCCCGGCCAGGCGCGTGCCGTCCACCACCAGCAGGTGGCGAAAGCGCTTGTGCCCCATGAGCTGCTTGGCCTCGACCACCGGCATGTCGAGCGGCACCGTGATCGGATTCGCCGTCATCAACTCGTTCACGCGCATCGTGTGTCCCCCCTTTTGGTGTGCTGCCGTCGCACAGGACAGACAGCAACCGCGGTGCCACGCCCGCGCACGCTGCGACGGCACGCAGTTACGTCGCATCCCGCGCAGGCTCGGGCGGGGCCGGCGCGCCCCGCTGGGGCACGCACGCCCCGGCGCCACCGCGTGTGCGGCCGCCAAATGCCCGTCCGAACTGGGGTGCGGCGTGGCATCCACGTTGCTCCTCCCAGCGGCGCGGCCGGCGTCGGCCGCAAGGGGGGACCAACAGATGATGGACGACCAGGGGGAGCACGAACACCCGAAGGGCGCGCTGCTGTTCATGCTCATCTACCTGCTCACGCTGACGGCGCTCTGGCTCAACGCCTACGCGCGGCTCTGGCAGCGATGAGCGCGCCCCGGCGCAACACCACCGTGTACCTGTACGAGCTGGCGTGGATCCTGCCGTCCATCGCCATCCCGGTCGGCATGCTGGCCGCGCTCGCCGTCACCGCCTTCGGCGCCGGCATCCATCTGCCGAGCGCCGAGGGCCGCATCGACCCGGCGAAGGTGTCGCAGACGGCGCCCTTCGACGCGCCCGG
>JBBDXO010000171.1:0-22935 GCA_040902295.1 Candidatus Rokuibacteriota bacterium
TTACATGGGGGCCTCGACGGGCCCCCATTCCCCCGCGCTCGGCAGCGCGATCGATTTACCTGGGGGCCTCGACGGGCCCCCATTCCCCCGCGCTCGGCAGCGCGATCGATTTACCTGGGGGCCTCGACGGGCCCCCATTCCCCCGCGCTCGGCAGCGCCCCGGCGAAGCCGTGGCGCTCCTCGATGGTCAGGAGGAGGCCGCCATTGATTCCGACGCGGCGCGCGCGGCGGTGTCGAGGTCGGCGTCCGTGTGCGCGAGGGAGACGAAGGCGGCCTCGAACTGGGAGGGCGCCAGCGAGACGCCGCGCGCGAGCATGGCGTGGAAGAAGCGCGCGTAGCGCTGCGTGTCGGCGTTGCGCGCGCTCGCGTAGTCGGTCACCGGTGCCGCGCAGAAGAAGCCCGTGAGCATGGAACCCACCCGGTTGACGGTGAGCGCCACCCCCGACTTCTGCGCGGCCTCCCGCAGCCCGTGCTCGAGCCGCGCGCCGAGCTCGTCCAGGCGCTCGTATGCACGCCGGTCGGACAGCGCCCGCAGCACGGCGAGGCCGGCGGCCACGGCGAGCGGATTGCCCGACAGCGTGCCCGCCTGGTAGACGGGCCCCAGCGGCGCCACCCGCTCCATGAGGTCACGCCGCCCCCCGTAGGCGCCCACCGGCAATCCGCCGCCGATGATCTTGCCCAGGCACGTGAGGTCCGGCGTGATCCCGTACTTCTCCTGCGCGCCCCCGTACGCGACGCGAAAGCCCGTGATCACCTCGTCGAAGATGAGCACCGCGCCCGCCTGCGTGGTCAGCGTGCGCAGCAGCGCGAGAAAGCCCGGCGCGGGCGCCACCACGCCCATGTTGCCGGCCACCGGCTCCACGATGACGGCGGCGATCTCGGCCCCGCGCTCGCGGAAGATCTCGCGCACGCCCTCCGCATCGTTGAAGGACGCGGTGAGCGTGAGGCGCGCGAGCGCCGCCGGCACCCCCGCGCTGTCGGGAATGCCGAAGGTGGCGCCGCCGGAGCCGGCCTTCACGAGCAGGCTGTCGGCGTGCCCGTGATAGCAGCCGTCGAATTTCAGGATGACGTCCCGCCCCGTGGCGCCGCGCGCGAGGCGGATGGCGCTCATGGCCGCCTCCGTTCCCGAGCTCACCAGCCGCACCATCTCCATGGAGGGATAGCCTTCCGTGATGGCGGCCGCAAGATCGACCTCGCCCGGCGTGGGCATGCCGTAGCTCGTGCCGCGGCCGGCCGCCGCCACCACCGCCTCCACCACCGGCGGCGCCGCGTGGCCGAGGATCAGCGGCCCCCACGAGCCCACGAAATCGAGGTAGGCGCGGCCGTCGACGTCCCACACGCGCGCGCCGGCGCCGCGCGCGACGAAGAACGGCTCGCCGCCCACGCCGCGGAAGGCGCGCACGGGACTGTTGACGCCGCCGGGAATGATCCGCTCCGCGGCGGCGAGATACTCGCTCGAGCGCTGTCCTGGATTGCGGATGTCGAGATCCCCCTTGTCGGCGCGCTCGAAGACGCGCGTGTGCGGATTCCAGCGATAGGCGGCGGCGCCGGGCACGGCGTTGCCGACGACGGACACGACCAGGTACACGACATCCGGGTAGGCCGGCTCGCCGTCCATCAGCGCCTGCAGGCGGTCCGTCTCGGAAAAATAGGCGCCCGCGTTCGGATGCGAGTGGTAGACGACGGCGAGGCCGAACCCGTCGCGCTCGAGCCGGTACACCCGCGCGAGATCGGCGGGATCCATGAAGTAGGCCGTGCGCGCGTCGCGGGGAAAGCGCGCGGGATCGGCCGCGTGCCGCTCGTCCTGGATGTTGCGGCAGCCGACGACACGGCGCTCCTCGCCGCGCACGACGATGACGCCGCAGCACTCGCGGGGATACTCCCGGATCGCGTGCCGCTTGATCTCGGCCAGCTCGTCCGCGGTGACGATGATCACGACGGGCGGCCGGCGCGCCGGGGCCTGGCGACCATGGCCTCAGCCCATCGACAGGTAGCGCTCGCCGGTATCGGGGAGCACGGTCACCACCACCTGGCCGGCCGACATGCGCGCCGCCACCTCGCAGGCGGCGAAGACGGCCGCCCCCGCGGAGATGCCCACGAGCAGCCCCTCCTCGCGCGTGAGGCGGCGTGAGAAGAGGGTGGCGTCCTCGTCGCGCACGAGGATGATCTCGTCGATGATGTCGCGGTTGAGGACGCCGGGCACGAAGGAGGCCCCGATACCCTGGATGCCGTGCGGCCGCGCGTGACCGCCCGAGAGCACCGGGGACTTCGCCGGCTCCACCGCGATCACCCGCACCCCGGGCACCTTGTCCTTCAGCACCTCGCCCACGCCCGTGAGGGTCCCGCCCGTGCCCACCCCCGCCACGAAGGCGTCCACCTTGCCGTCCACGGCGTCGAGGATCTCGAGGGCCGTCGTGCGCCGGTGGATCTCGGGGTTGGCGGGATTCAGGAACTGCTGCGGCATGAAGTACTCCGGGTGCTCGCGCAACAGCTCCTGGGCGGCGAAGACGGCGCCCGTCATCCCCTCGATGGCGGGCGTGAGATGGATCTCGGCGCCGAAGCGGGCGAAGAGCCGCTGCCGCTCCACGCTCATGTCTTCCGGCATCGTGATGATGAGCCGGTACCCCTTCACCGCCGACACCAGCGCCAGGCCGATGCCCGTGTTGCCCGTCGTCGGCTCCACGATGGTGCCGCCGGGCTTGAGGGCGCCGCTGCGCTCGGCGGCCTCCACCATGGCCGCCCCGATGCGGTCCTTCACGCTGCCGCCGGGGTTGCGCGACTCCACCTTGGCGAGCACCGCCGCCCCGCCCGCGCGCGGCAGCCGGCGCAGCCGCACGAGCGGGGTGGAGCCGATCAGATCGAGCACCGAATCCGCGATCTTGCCGTTCTTCATGTCGGCCTCAGATATGGTACATGGGCTTCGCCGTGCGCCGGCGCTCGAGCGTCCGCGTCACGAGGTCGCCGAAGGTGAGGCGGTCCACCACCTGCGAGACGGCCGCCGAGATCTCGTCCCACAGCTCGGCGAGCTCGTGGCCGGCGCCGCCGTTGCGGCGCCCCTGGGCGGCCGCCTCGAACGCCGAGCCGCCCTCCACCGCGCGCAGCACCGCGCCCACCGTGATCTCCTCCGGCGCCTTCGTGAGGTGATAGCCGCCCGTGGAGCCGCGCTTGGAGGTGAGCAACCCCGCGCGCTTGAGCGAGAGCAGCACCTGCTCGAGGTAGCGCTGCGGAATGGACTGCCGCGCCGCGATCTCCTGGATGGCAATGAGCCCGCGCTCGCGGTGCATCGCCAGGTCCAGCATCGCCTTGATGGCGTACTCGCCCTTGGCCGAGATCCTCACCGCCGGTGCGGCCCCCGCTCCAGCACGCGCGCCGCCTCCTTGGCGAAGTACGTGATGACGATGTCGGCGCCGGCGCGGCGGATGGAGAGCAGGGCTTCCATCATCGCGCGCTCCTCGTCGAGCCACCCGAGCTGGCCCGCCGCCTTGATCATGGCGTACTCGCCGGAGACGGAGTAGGCGGCGAGCGGCACGCCGAACTCGCTCCGGGCGCGCGAGATGATGTCGAGGTACGGCAGCGCCGGCTTCACCATGACGATGTCCGCGCCTTCGTCGATGTCGAGCGCGATCTCGCGCATCGCCTCCTGCGCGTTGGCGGGGTCCATCTGGTAGGAGCGCCGGTCGCCGAACTGCGGCGTCGAGTTCGCCGCCTCGCGGAAGGGCCCGTAGAACGTCGACGCGTACTTGGCGGAGTAGGCCATGATCGGGGTGTCGCCGTAGCTGCTCTCGTCGAGCGCCTCGCGGATGGCCCCCACGCGGCCGTCCATCATGTCCGAGGGCGCCACCATGTCCGCGCCCGCCTCCGCGTGCGACACGGCCGTGCGCGCGATCAGCTCCAGGGTGGGATCGTTGCGCACGACGCCGTCCTCCACCACCCCGCAGTGGCCGTGGCTCGTGTACTCGCACAGGCAGACGTCCGTGATGACGAGGAGGTCGGGCACGCGGTCCTTCACGGCGCGCACCGCCTGCTGCACGATGCCGTCCTCGGCGTACGCCTCCGAGCCGTGGGGGTCCTTGTCCTTGTCCTCCGGGAGGCCGAAGAGGAGGATGGCCGGAATGCCCATCCCCGCCGCGTCCTTGGCCTCCTTGACGAGCTCGTCCACGGAGAGCTGGGCCTGCCCCGGCATGGAGGCGATGGGCGTGCGCACGCCGCGCCCATGCACGACGAAGAGCGGGTAGACGAAATCGTCGGCGGTGAGGGTCGTCTCGCGCGTCATCGCGCGCAGGAGCGCCTTCTCCCTCAGCCGCCGGGGTCGGAACATGGCATGCGCCATCACTCGGTCCTCCTGCCCCGCCGGCCGGCCGGTCGTGGGGATCGTGAGAAATGCTCGGCGATCGCGCGGGCGAGCGCGGGAATCGTGTACTCGCGCGGCATGATGTCGGTGACCAGCCCGTACTCGGCGGCGGTGGCGGCCGTGATGGGGCCGATGGACGCCACCGTGACGCGTCCCTGCCAGGCACGGCGCTCCTCGTCGCTGAACGCCTCCGCGAAGTTGCGGGCGGTGGACGAGCTCGTGAAGGTCACGACGTCGATGGCGCCCGCCGCCAGTGCCTCGCGCAGCCGGCCCGCGCCCTCCTCCACCCGCCGCGTGGCGTAGGCGGCCACCTCCGTCACGGCGACGCCGCGCCGCTTGAGCTCCACCACGAGCACGTCGCGCGTCTGCGCGGCGCGGGGGAGCAGCACGCGGTCGGCCGCGCCCACGAGCGGCCGCAGCCGCTCGATGAGGCCTTCGGCGCGATACTCGCGCGGCATCACGTGCGGCCGCACGCCGTGCTCGCCGAGCGCATCCGCGGTGGCGGGCCCGATGGCGGCCACGCGCCGCGCCGCCACCGCCGACCACGGCACGCGCCGCGCGGACAGGCGGCGGTCGACCATGAGCACGCCGTTGACGCTCGTGAAGATCACCCACGTGAAGGTGTCGAGGGCGTCCAGCGCCGCGTCGAGGGGCGCCCACGACTCGGGGGGACCGATGGCGATGGTGGGCGCCTCCACCACGCGCGCGCCCGCCGCCTCCAGCAGCTGCGTGAAGCGCTGCGCCTGCGCCGCCGCCCGGGTCACCACGATCGTCCGTCCGTCGAGCGGCCGCTCCTGGCCCACGGGGTTGACGCGCGCGCTCACACGGGCCCTCGCGCGGTGGGATGCAGGGCGGTGATGTCGGCGGCGCCCCGCGCGAGCAGGCGGTCGGCCACCGCGAGGCCGAGCGCCACCGCGTCCGCCGGCACGCCGTGCGCCTGCTCCCGCAGGACCCGCCGGCCGTCCTCGCTGGCCACCAGCGCGCTCACGCGCAGCCGCTCGCCGTGCACACGCGCGTGGGCGGCCATGGGCGTGAGACAGGAGGCGCCGAGCCGGCCGAGGAACGCGCGCTCCGTCAGCGCGCACGTCCGCGTGGCCGCGTGGTCGGCCGTGCGCAACAGCGCCGTCGTCCCCGCGTCGTCGCTGCGCGCCTCCAGGGCGAGGACGCCCTGCCCCACCGCGGGCACGAAGACATCGGGATCGAGCGCGTCCACGTACGCCGCGGTGATCCCGAGCCGCAGCAGGCCCGCCGCCGCCAGCACGATGGCATCGGCGGCGCCCTCCTGCAGCTTGCGCATCCGCGTATCGACGTTGCCGCGCAGCGGCTGCACGTCGAGGTCGGGCCGCAGCGACAGCGCGATGGCGCGCCGCCGCGGGCTGGAGGTGCCCACCACCGCCCGCGGCGGCAGATCGACGAAGCGCCCCGGCAGGCGGGTGACGAGGACGTCGCGCGCGTCCTCGCGCTCGGGAAAGGCGGCCAGCACGAGGCCGTCGGGCAGCGCCGCCGGCACATCCTTGAGGGAATGCACGGCGAGGTCGATGTCGCCTGCGAGCAGCGCCTCCTCGATCTCGCGCACGAAGAGGCCCTTGCCGCCCGCCTCGGTCAGGCGCGCGTCCGCGCGGCGGTCGCCTTCCGTCTGCATGGAGACGATCTCCACCGTGCAGCCGGTACGCTCCAGCCGCCCCGCCACGAAGCGCGCCTGCGCCAGCGCCAGCGCGCTGGCGCGGGTGCCGAGGCGGACCACGCGGGCCATCAGCCGCGCCGTCCCAGCGCGAACAGCTCGTGCACCAGCTCCAGCCACGAGCGGCTCGCGCCCGCGCGCGACGACTCGCGCAGCTTCGTGACGGGCGCGTGCAGGATCTTGTTCACGATGGCGTTCGACAGGGCGTCGATGGCCGCGCGCGTCTCCGCGGAGGCCTCGGGCAGGCGCGCCAGCGTCTTGCGCACCTCGCCGAGGCGAATCTCCTCCAGCCGCTCGCGCAGCGACACGATGGTGGGAATCACCTCCACGTCACGCCGGCGCGCCGCGAAGCGCGCCACCTCCCGCTCCACGAGGCCTTCCGCCCGCTGGGCCTCGCGCACCCGCTCCCGGATGTTGGCGTCCACCACCTGGCGCAGGGCGTCGATGTCGTAGCAGTAGACGTCGTCGAGCGTGCTCACGCCCGCTTCCACGTCGCGCGGCACCGCGATGTCGATGAAGAAGAGCGGCCGTCCGCGCCGGCTGTGCATCGCGCGCTGCACCGCCGCCCGCGTCACCACGGGCTCGGTGGCCGCGGTGGAGGCGATGACGATGTCCACCGCCGCCATCGCGGTGCCGAGCTCATCGAACGGCACCGCGGTGCCCGACAGCGCGCGCGCCAGCTCCTGTGCCCGCCCCCACGTGCGGTTGACGACGTAGATGGGAAAGGCCCCCTGCTCCACCAGATGACGGGCGGCCAGCTCGCTCATCTTGCCCGCGCCCAGCAGCAGCACCGACTTGCCCTCGAGCGCGGTGAAGATCTTGCGCGCCAGCTCCACCGCCGCGAAGGCGACGGACACGGCGTGGCGGCCGATCTCGGTCTCGGTGCGGACCTTCTTGGCCACGGTGAAGGCCTGCATGAAGAGCGTGTGCAGCGCGGGGCCGACCGCCTCGCACGCCTGCGCGAGGGCGAAGGCGTCCTTCACCTGCCCGAGGATCTGCGGCTCCCCGATCATCATGGAGTCCAGGCTCGAGGCGACGCGGAAGGCGTGGCGCACGGCGTCCTCGTCCTCGTGCGTGTACAGGACCGGCTCCACGAGGGCAGGGTCGACCCCCCGGTGGCGGCACAGATACCGGAAGACGGCCGAGCGCGCCGCGCCCGGCGCCTCCGCCACGCCGTACAGCTCGACCCGGTTGCACGTGGACAGCAGCACGGCCTCGCGCAGCACGCCCGTGGCGTGCACGTCGTGGAGCAGCTCGCGCAGCTTGTCCTCCTCCACCGCGAGCTGCTCGCGCAGCGCCACCGCGGCGTTGCGATGGCTGAGGCCGGCCACGAAGAGCGTCATCAGGTGCCGTGCCGGCCGGGCAGGAAGAGCCCTGCGCCCAGGGTGACCACGAGCGCCGCGAAGCCGGCAATGGCAAGGTACGCGGCGCGGCGACCGTGCCAGCCCGCCGCGGCGCGCCCGGCGAGGGTGGCGGCGTAGATGACCCACATCACGAGGGAAAAGAAGGCGAGCGGATCGAAGGTGAAGACGCTGCCCCACGCCGCTCTCGCCCACAGCGCGCCGAGGATCAGGCCCGTCGTGAGAAAGGGAAAGCCGAGAGCGAGTGTCCGGTACGTGAGGCGATCGAGCGTCTCCAGCGCCGGCAGCCGGTGATAGAAGGTGCCCGCCGGGCGCCGTCCCTTGAGCTGGCGCTCCTGCAGCAGATACATCACGGCGCCCGCGAAGTTGAGCACGAAGGCGGCGATGCCGACGAGCGCCAGCGCCACGTGGACCCAGATCCAGGCGCCGCCGAGCGCGGGTCCCAGCGTGTCCGCCGGCGCCGCCGTCGCCTTGAGTCCGAGGAGGACCGCGATGGGCATGACGAAGGCGCCGAGCACCCGCACCCCGTAGTGACGCTCCAGCAACATCTCCAGGAGGACGATGACCCAGACGGCCACCGACACCGCCTGCGGCAGGCTCCCCACGGGTGGACCGCCCACCTCCACCGCTCGTGCGACGAGCGACACGGTGTGGGCCGCCCACGCAGCCATGGTGGCGAGCGAGGCAAGGCGATGCGTCAGCTCCTGGCGCTGCACCAGGTGCGCGAGGGCCAGGCCCGTCGCGCAGATGTAACCGATGATGGCGGCGTTGAAGAGGGTGCCTTGCATAGTTAAAACGTCAACGGCACCGGGAGTTTAACACACCCACAATTCCGATGCGATGAGCGGGATCAGTCGGACGGGGCGAGCTGCACGAGCGACGGGACGGCGCGCCAGTACCCTTCGCGCGCGGCGATGAGGTCGAGATGCGGCGAGCCCCAGTCCTCGACGAGGGGACCCGCGCCGTTCCAGCGCACGCGCCGGTCGAGTTCCTTGAGGTAGCCGCGACAGCGCGTGCAGCCGGCGACGGCGTAGCCCTCCTCGCGCGGGTTCTGCTCGGGGGCCAGGCGGATGAGATCGCTCGTGCTGTCGGTGCCGCAGAACACGCACTGCAGGCGCGCGAAGGGCCAGCGGCCGGCGCAGAGGTGACATGCCAGCCGGCGTGCGCCGTTGTCCACGAGATCGGCGAAGCCGGCCGGGCCCCCGCAGAACGGGCAGGCGCCCAGCGACCACGCGTCGTCGTCCAGATGGGGCCGGCATCCTTCGAAGTACCGCTCCAGCGCCGGCCGCAGGCACGCGTACGCCAGAAAGGCCACCAGCCCGGACGGCAGCCCACTCAGCCGCTCCGCCGTGCCGTCCCCGATGCGACCGGGCCGCGGCAGCAACGCGGCGAGGCCGAGCGCGCCGGCGTCCCACGCCTCCGCGAAGCGCTGCAATCCGGCCGCCTGCTCCGGCACCACCGGCGCCAGCGTCTCCATGACATTACCCACGAGATCCTCGACGTCCGCGGGGCGAACCGACAAGGCGGCCGGGTCCGCGAGCAAGGGGGCACGGCGCTGCCACTGCGCCCGGCAGGCCTCCGCGGGCCAGTCGAGCACAGGTCCGCGCGTCGCCGCCCAGTCGTCCCACAGCTCGAGCACGGCGCCGTAAACGGCGAGCGGCTCGGCAAAGGCGGGGCGCCGGCCAAGCAGGTCGCTCCATTCGGCGCGCAGGTCGGAAGAAGACGACGCCATCAGGGGCGCCCCCGGCGCGAAGACCGGCGAGGGGCCCGCGGGCTCCCCTCGCCGGCTCTGATCATCCTGGGGGCCGAGAACGGGCCGCCGGGCGTCCGGCACCGTGCCACGGCGCGAGCTTCAGATCTGGCCCGCCGCCATGATGACGTACTTGACGACAAAGCCGCCCGCCAGCACGAGGACGGAGGCGACGGCGGTGAGACCGAACGACTCCCGCTTCATGCTCATGAATCCCATCACCAGCGGCACCACCGCGCCCACGACGATGGCGGACCAGAAGAGCAGGCTCAGCGGGCCGCTCATGAGCAGCGCGAGGGCGGCGGAGGCCTGCATCGAGCCCGAGGCCTGGACGGACACGACGAACACGACCACCGAGAGCAGCTGGACGACGAGCGCGAGGGCGGTGATGAGCCGGAGCGCGGCCACGCCGTCCGCGGAGCGACGGCCCCCGAAACTCAGCAGCAGGGCCATGGCGGCGGCGCCGGTGGAGGCGCCCACGGCGAGGAAGAGGGCGCCGAGGGCGTGCGCGTTACTCCACAGCGGCTGGGCGGTGGCGCCGAGGAGCACGCCCGGGTACGCAGCGAGGAAGAAGCCGAAGAACCCGCCCACGACGCCGACGATCCTCTTGGCGCCCGTGAGGTCACCCGAGCGCCGCATGTCTTCGAGCAGGGTGAAGAGCGCGGCCAGGAACGCGCACGCGCCGAAGCCGGCGAGCGCCCACGCCCCCATGCTCATCGGCGACAGCACGTTGAAGCGCATCATCATGTTGAGGAAGCGGGCGGGGACCCCGAGGTCGACGATGAGGATGAGCGGGCACGGCAACAGCGCCACGAAGGCCAGGTAATAGCCGATGCGGGCCACGTCACGAAAGCGGACGGCGTTCACGAGCAGCGCCGCCGTCGCGATGACGAAGGCGCCGCCCGCCAGACCCCCGAGGAAGAAGTACACGTCGATGATGAACGGCCAGTGTGAAGACTGCAGGAGGCCTTCCATGACTAGCCTCCCTCCCCGCCGCGCCGGCGGAACGCCAGCAGCGCGCCCACGCCCACGAGCAGCGCCGACCCGATGGAGAGCGCGGAGTCGACGAAGATGTTGCGCTGCGGCAGCTTCGGATTCTCGGGCAGCGCGTACGTGGCCGGCTTGGCCAGCAGCAGGAAGAACGCGTTGAGGCCGCCGAGGAAGCCGTTGGAGTCGGCGCCGTAGAGCTGGGCCTCCTTGAAGCCCAGGGACTGGAGCGTCTGCACGCGCTTCTGCGCCTTGGCCACGAGGTCGTCCCGGAACCCGAACTGGATCGACTCCGTGGGGCACGCCTTGGCGCACGCGGGCCCGAGGCCGTTGTGGATGCGGTCGTTACAGAAGGTGCACTTGCTGGCGGTGCCCGTCCGCTCGTTGAAGCTCACCACCCCGAAGGGGCAGGCGGAGACGCAGTACTTGCAGCCGTTGCACGTGTCCTGGTTGATGTTGACGGTCCCGAACTCGGTGCGGTAGATGGCGCCCGTGGGGCAGGCGTTGAGGCACCCGGCCTCCGCGCAGTGCTTGCACACGTCGGACATGAGCAGCCACGCGAGGTCGCCGTTGGGCTTGGGCTCCTCCATGAAGCGCACGAGCCGGTACGTCTGGTCCGTGAAGTGCGACTGGTTCTGGTAGGTCCCCGTCCATTCCGGCTGTTCCATGTCGAGCTCGTTCCACTGCTTGCAGGCGACCTGGCAGGCCCGACACCCGATGCACAGGGAGGTGTCGGTGAACATCGCGAGGGTGCGCGCCATGACTACACCACCCCTTTCTTGACGTTACAGACGAAGGCCTTCGTCTCCTGGATGAAGACGGTGGGATCTCCGACCGTGGCCGAGAGATCGTTGGTGATGTCCCCCTTGCTGCCGGGCAGCCCTTCCACGCCCTTCCAGCCCCAGTGCCACGGCACGCCGATCTGGTGCACGGTCTTGCCGTTGATGAGGAACGGCTTGATGCGGTTGGTCACCATGGCCTTGACGTGGATCTTGCCGCGCGGCGACGACACCGTGACCATGTCGCCGTTGGCGATGCCGAGCTCCTTGGCGAGCTCGTGGCTGATCTCGGTGAAGTGCGCGTAGTGCAGCTCCGCCAGCAGGGGCAGGTAGCGCGACATGACGCCCGAGAGGTGATGCTCGGTGAGCCGGTACGTCGTGATGACGTACGGGTAATCGGGTGAGCCCACCGGGGCCAGCTCGTTCCTCTGATCGGGCACCTTCCAGATCTTCACCACCGGGTTGATCTGCTGCCGGGAGAGCAGGTTCTTGACGGGCGACTCCACCGGCTCGTAGTGCTCCGGGAACGGTCCGTCGTTGAGCGGACCGAAGAAGGCGCCCACGAGGTCGGCGCGCATGATGAACGGCTTGTCGCCGTTCTTGGCGTCGGGCGCCAGGAACGGGTTGAAGTCGGGCACGTCGAGCCCGACCCACTTGCCCTTCGTGTCGGGCGCGTTGCCGGGCGCCGCCGCATCCCACCAGATGAGCTTCTTCTTCTCGCTCCACGGCTTGCCCGCGAGATCGGCGGAGGCGCGGTTGTACAGGATGCGGCGATTGGCCGGCCACGCGAAGCCCCACCCGTGGCCGAGGTAGTCCTTGGCGTCCGCCGGCTTGCGCGAGGCCGCCTTGTTCACGAGCTTGCCGTCCGGGCCTTCCACGGTGACGCCCGTGTAGATCCAGCAGCCGCCCGCCGTCTTGCCGTCGTCCGTCATGTGCGCGAACGTGTTCAGGGGCTGGCCCTTCTTGTAGACAACCTTGCCGTCCTTGTCCGTGATCTCCTCGGTGGCGAAGCCGTTGATCTCCTTCAGCACCTCGACCATCTCGGGATGGTCGGGCTTGGCGCCGTACGTGAAGTTGGCGGCGAGGAGGCCCTTGTCGCGCTCCTTCGTCGAGCCCGCATACAGCTTCTTGAGCCGGTTGGCCAGCGTGCAGACGAACTGCGCGTCCGTCTGGACGTCGCCGGGCGGTGTCACCGCCGCCTCGTGCCACTGGATCAGCCGCATCGTGTTCGTGAGGCTACCGGCCTTCTCGGCCGCGGGTGCCGCCGGAATGAAGAACACCTCCGTCTTCACGTCCTTGGGATCGGTGCCAGGCGTCTTCCACACCTCGGCCGTCTCGGTGAGGAAGATGTCGACCACCACCAGCCAGTCCAGGCGCTGCATGGCCGCGCGCGCGAGCTTGGCGTTGGGGCCGCCCACGGCCGGGTTCTGGCCGTCGGCGAGAAAGCCCTTGATGACACCGTTGTACATGTCCACGAACATGTGCTGGTGGCTGTAGGCGTCCGCCTTGGCGCGCTTGGGCAGCCACTGGTAGCCGAACTCGTTGTCCCTGGTGGCGCCGTCGCCGTAGAACGCCTTGAGCAGGCTGACGAAGAACTTCGGCTTGTTGACCCAGTAGCCGCCCTTCGGCGTCTCCTTCTCCATGTACGTCTTGAGATCCGGGTGCGCGTCGCGCAACGGCTGCGCCATGTAGCCCGGCAGCTCGTGGTAGAGCAGCTCGAGGTCGGTGGCGCCCTGCACGTTGGCGTGGCCGCGCAGCGCCACCACCCCGCCGCCCGGCCGGCCGATGTTGCCGAGCAGGAGCTGCAGCATGCACAGGGAGCGGATGTTCTCCACGCCGTTGCTGTGCTGGGTGAGATTCAACGCATAGGTGATGGTGCCCGTCTTGTCGGGGCCCGAGGTGGAGCAGAAGAGCTGCGCCACCTCCTCGAACTTGGCCTTCGGGATGCCGCAGATCTTCTCCACCGCCTCCGGGGTGTAGCGCGCGTAGTGCCGCTTGAGGAGCTGGAAGACGGAGCTGGGATCACGCAGCGTGAGGTCGCGCCTGGGATTGCCTTCCCCGTCGAGCTGGTACTTCCAGCTCGAGCGGTCGTACGACTTCTTCTCGGCGTCGTACCCCGCGAAGAGCCCGTCGAGGTCGGCGGGTCCCTTGAAGGCGGGATCGATGAGGAAGGAGGCGTTCGTGTAGTGGACCACGTAGTCCTTGAAGTACAGGTCCTTGGCCATCGCGTAGTGCATGAGACCGCCGAAGAAGACGATGTTGGTGCCGGAGCGGATCGGCACGTGGATGTCCGCCGCCGCGCTCGTGCGCGTGAAGCGCGGATCGACGTGGATGACCTTCGCCCCGCGCTCCTTGGCCTTCATCACCCACTGAAAGCCCACGGGATGGTTCTCGGCCATGTTCGAGGTGGCCATGATCACATCCGAGTTCTGGATGTCGATCAGGTTGGTCGTCATCGCCCCGCGTCCGAATGTGGTCCCCAAAGCTGGGACCGTGGCGGAGTGTCAGACCCTGGCCTGGTGCTCGTGATAGACGATGCCGAAGGTCCGGTTGAGCTTGGACAGCAGGTAGCACTCCTCGTTGTCGATGCACGCGGAGCCGAGGGAGGCGATCGCCTCCAGCCGGTTCACGGTGACGAGGTTGCCGTCCTTGTCCTTTTCCTTCTCGATGAAGTGCTTCTCGCGCGTCTCGTAGTAGCGCTTGGCGATCTGCTCGTACATCCACTCCATCGGCTTTTCTTCCCACCTGTCGGAGCCGGGCGCGCGATAGAGCGCCTTGGTGGGACGGAGCGGATTGTTCGAGAGCTGGATGGTGGCCGCGCCCTTGGGGCACAGGCGCCCGAGCGTGTGCGGCGTGTCCGGGTTGCCCTCGATGTCGATGATCTTGTTGTCCTTGGCGTAGATGAGCTGTCCGCAGCCCACCGCGCAGTACGGGCACACGCCGGCGAAGGCCTTGGCCTCCTTGATCTTCAGGGACGTCGACGCCGCTTCCACGGGCGCGAGATCGATGCCGCCGCCCACGGCGACGCCGGTGGCGGTGGCGGAGCCGTACTTGAGGAAATCACGTCGGGACAGACTCATAGTGAACCTCCTTGGCGACTCCGGTGTCGATCGCGCCGGCTCCCCTGGGCGCCTGCGCCTACCATTCGGGGCTCGAGTACTCGTCCCACACCCGGCGCACGACCACGACGCGCTGGGGGAATCCGGCGGGTCCTTCCAGGCGCACGATGTCGCCCGCATTCAGGGCGCCCAGATCGTGGCCGGTGGACTCGTCGCAGACCACGACGGTCTGCTCGTTACAGGAGAGATCGGTGCAGACGTCGGCGGCGCTCTTGACCCTCAGGCGCCCGGTGCTCTGGTCGAATGCCACCACAATGTGGCGGTCCTGCTGGAGGGCGTCGGTGAAGCTCTGCGTCATGCGCGCATCCTCCCCTCGGAGATGGCCCGTCGGCTGGCTGCATCCTAGTGTGGTCAGACCGGACATGTCAACATTGCACTACACCCCGGGTGCGACGGAAACCCCGGCGGATGTGAAACTATTCCCGAGCGGGAGGGCGGAGATCGGTCGGGTAGTACAGGTCGAGCCGCTCCTCGAGGAGGCGGCGGGCGAGGTCGGGATCGTCCGCCTCGAGGGCCTGCAGAACGGCACCCCGGGTGCGCGCATCGATGATGGGTCCGTCCACGAGGGGGTTGTACAGGCGGGTGAGCTCGATCAGGATCTGGTCCACTCTGGGCGCATCGTCGAGGGCACCGAGGGCGGCCCTGAAGAGGTCGACCGCGTAGTCCTCCCGCTTGTCGCCCTTGTCCCGGAAGCCCCGGCGGTACGCCCGCGCCTGCGGCGAGTCGTCGGCCGGATCAGCCATGCCGGAGCACCGGGGCGGCGCCCAGCTCCACCCCCGCCCCCGCGTACAGGTTGAGGCTGTCCGGGCGCACGTAGCCGCACACGGTGATGTTGAGCTGCTCGGCGAGGGCGACCGCCATCTCGGTGGGCGACGTGCGCGAGGCGACGATGGGCACGCCCATGCGCGCGGCCTTGAGGAGCATCTCGGAGGACACCCGCCCCGTCGAGAGCAGGATGCGGTCGGCGGTCGGGATCGAGCGCCGCAGCGCCTCGCCCATGACCTTGTCCACCGCGTTGTGGCGCCCGACGTCCTCGGCCACGATGAGCAGGCGCTCGCCGTCGGAGAGAGCGGCGCCGTGGATGCCCCGCGAGCGCTGGTAGTGCTCGGCCGCCGTGAAGAGGTCCTTCATGCCGCGCGAGAGCTGCTCCGGACGCACGCGCAGCGCCGACTCCAGCCGCGGGAACAACCGGTGGTCGATCCGAAAGGTGATGCCGCCGCCACACCCGGAGGTGAGGATCCGCTCCGTGGGCAGCGTCACGTCGTGCGTCAGGGTCACGTCGGCGCGGCCGTCCACGGGCGACACCTCGAGGCGGCGGACCTCGTCGAGGGCGCCGATGACCTTCTCCATCCACAGGTAACCCACCACGAGGGACTCGATCATCTGCGGCGAGCACAGCAGCGTGAGGAACTTCTCGCCGTTGACGTACACCGTGAGCGGCTGCTCGCGCACGACCTCGGCATCCACTTCCTCGGCGATATTCCCTTTGATCCGAAGGAAGGTGCGCATTCGCTCCGATTCTAGCGCGGATATCGAGGAGCGGGGGCGCTGCCGAACGCGGGGGGCTTGGGGGGCCCGTCGAGGCCCCCCATGTAACGAATCCGGAATACCGCACGCGCACGAGCACGAGGCCGTGCGCGGGGGCGGTGGCGCCGGCCTGCCGGCGATCGCGCGACGCCAGCACGTCCGCCAGCCACGCCGGCTCGCGCCGGCCGCGTCCGACCTGCACCAGGCTGCCCACGATGTTGCGCACCATGTGGTGCAGGAAGCGGTCGGCGGAGAGCAGGATCACGATCCGGCGCTTGCGGGTCACGACGTGCGCGGCGCGCACGCAGCACGTGGGGTCGGCGTCGCGGCCGGCGGCGGCGCAGAAGGCCGAGAAGTCGTGACGGCCCCGGAGCGCGCCGAGGGCGCGCCGCATGGCGGCGACGTCGAGCGGCCGCGGGAGGTGCCAGGCGAACCGGCGCAGGAGCGGTGCCGCCACCGGCGCGTTGTCGACAAGATAGGCGTAGCGCTTGCCGCAGGCGCGGCGCCGGGCGTCGAAGCCCTCCGGCGCCTCCGTCACCTCGAGCACCCGGACGTCCGCCGGCAGGAGCGCATTCAAGGCGGCGTGCACGGCGGCGGGCGCCAGTGTGCCCGCGGTGGTGAGCGACGCCACCTGCCCGAGCGCGTGCACGCCGGCGTCCGTGCGGCTGGCGCCGGTGACGCGCACGCCGTCCCCCAGGCACCGCCGGGCCGCGCCGAGCACGGCGCCCTGCACCGTGGGCAGCGAGGGCTGGGACTGCCAGCCATGATAGGCGGCGCCGTCGTACGCCAGCACCAGCCGAAGCGTGCGGGCTATCGCGAGGGCGGGCGGCGTCGGGGCGAGCGCTCCGGCACGAGCGTCAGCCACACCACCGCCACCAGCAGGAAGAGCGCGATACTGAAGAGCGTCTCGCCGGAGATCGAGGACAGGAAGGCGTCGGGATCACCCTGGCCGCGCAGCCACTCCGCGCGGTCGGCGTCCTTGGGCTCGTAGTGCGCCGGGTTGTAGCTGCCCATCGTGTCCAGCAAGCTGGCGAGGCGGGGGACGACGACGTACGACACGGCGAAGATGGTGAGGACGACCGCCAGCTGCAGCCGCGCCTGCACGCCCGTGAGACGCCGGAAGCGACGCCGGAGTGAGGTCAGTCGCCGCTCCTTCCCGGGCCGCGGGGCCCTACGAGCTCAGCAGCAGTTCCGCGATTTGCACCGCGTTCGTCGCGGCCCCTTTCCGGAGCTGATCGCCCACCACCCAGAAGTTGAGGCCGCGCGGATGCGACAGATCCTCGCGCACGCGGCCCACGACACAGTCGTCCTGGCCGGCGACGTCGACCGGCATCGGATAGCGATGCTGCTCGGGGTCGTCCCACAGCCGCAGGCCGGGGAAGCGCGCGAACAGCTCGCGCGCGCGGGCGGCGTCGACCTTCTCCTCCGTCTCCACGTTGACCGCCACCGAATGGCAGGTGAAGACGGGCACGCGCACGGTGGTGGGCGCGATGAGGAGGTCGGGCGCCTCGAGGATCTTGCGGGTCTCGTGCACGAGCTTCATCTCCTCGCCCGTGTAGCCGCCGGCGCCGAAGGCGTCGATGGCGGGGATGAGATTGAAGGCGATCTGGTGGCGGAAGTGCCTGGGCACCATCGCCTCCCCGCGCGCCCACGCCAGCGTCTGCTCGCGCAGCTCCGCGATGCCGTTGACGCCGGCGCCCGACACCGCCTGGTAGCTCGTGGCCACCACGCGCCGCAGCCGCCCCGCGTCGTGCAGCGGCTTGAGCGGCATGACGGTGACGATGGTCGTGCAGTTGGGGCACGCCAGGATCCCCTCGTGCGTCCGGGCCGCGTGCGGGTTGATCTCCGGCACCACGAGGGGCACCTTCGGATCCATCCGCCACGCGTTGGACTTGTCCACCACCACCGCGCCCGCCTTCACGATCATGGGCGCATACTCCCGCGACTGCGCCGAGCCCGCGGAGCAGAAGGCGATGTCGACGCCTTTGAAGGCCGTCGCTTCGACCCTTTGGACACGGATCGGCTGTCCCCGGAAGGTGACCGTCTTGCCCACGGAGCGCTCGGAGGCGAAGCACCGCAGCTCGCGCACAGGGAACTTGCGCTCTTCGAGGATGCGCAGCGTCGTCTCGCCGGCGGCGCCGGTGGCGCCCACCACCGCCACGCAGATCCCGGAGGCCATCAGTACTGGACCTCCAGCTCGTGCACGATGGCGTCGCCCATCTCCTTGGTGCCCACGACCTTCTCGCCCGGCTGGGCGATGTCGCCCGTGCGCAGGCCGCGCTCGAGCGTCCGTAGCACCGCCGTCTCCATCCGGGAGGCGTCCTCCTGCATGTTCAGAGAGTACCGCAGGAGCATGGCTGCCGACAAAATGGCCGCGATGGGATTGGCCACGCCCTTGCCCGCGATGTCGGGCGCGGTGCCGTGCACGGGCTCGTAGAGGCCCACGCTGCCGCCGATGGAGGCGGAGGGCAGCATGCCCATGGAGCCGGCGAGGATGGCCGCCTCGTCGGACAGGATGTCGCCGAACGTGTTCTCGGTCACGATGGTGTCGAAGTGCGTGGGCTTGTGGATGAGCGCCATCGCGCAGTTGTCCACGAGCACGTGCTCGAGGGCGACGTCCGGATACTCCTTCGCCACCCGGATCACCACCTCGCGCCAGAGCTGCGACACCACGAGCACGTTGGCCTTGTCCACGGAGGCCAGGCGCTTGCGCCGCTTGCGCGCCACGTCGAAGCCCATGCGCGCCACCCGCTCGATCTCGCGCGACGTGTACGCCATCGTGTTGATGGCGCGCGAGCCGCCGTCGGCGAACTCCTCCACGCCGCGCGGCTCGCCGAAGTAGAGGCCGCCCGTCAGCTCACGGATGACCATGATGTCCGTGCCCTCCACCACCGAGCGCTTGAGCGGCGAGGCGTCCACGAGCATGGGAAAGCACTTCGCCGGGCGCAGGTTGGCGTAGAGGTCCAGCTCCTTGCGCAGGCCGAGCAGACCCCGCTCCGGCCGCTGCTCCTGCGGCACGCTGTCCCACCTGGGGCCGCCCACGGCGCCGAAGAGGATGGCGTCGGAGGCTTCGCACAGCGCCAGCGTCTGGGGCGGCAGCGGCGTGCCGGTGGCGTCGATGGCGGCGCCGCCCACGAGGGCCTGCTCGAACTCGAAGCCGACCCCGGTGCGCAGGCCCACCGTGCGCAGCGCCCGCACGGCCTCCGGCGTCACTTCCTGCCCGATGCCATCGCCCGGCAGCACCGCGATCTTGAAGGTCTTCATGGCTAGACTCCGCCCGCTTCCTTGATGCGTTGTGAGGACGGGTGCACGGCGCGGTTGAGCGCGCTGAGATAGGCGCGCGCGCTCGCCTCGATGACGTCGGTGGACGAGCCCTTGCCGGAGACGAGGGTGCCGTCGAAGTCCACCTTCATGGCCACCTCGCCGAGGGCGTCGGTGCCGGAGGTGGCGGCGCGCAGGGCGTAGTCTTGCAGGCGTCCCTTCATGCCCGTGATGGCGTCGATGGCGGCCAGCACGGCGTCCACCGGCCCGTCGCCCACCCCCGAGCTCTGGAACGACTCGCCGTCCTTCTTCAGCTTCACGGTGGCGGAGGGGATGACGCCGGTGCCGCTGATGCAGTGCAGGTACTCGAGCACGTACGTCGCCTCCGCCTGCGTGGCCTCGTCGGTCACGATGGCCATGAGGTCCTCGTCGTACACCTCCTTCTTGCGGTCGGCGAGGTCCTTGAAGGCCTTGAAGGCGCGGTCGAGGTCGGAGCCGGCGACGTCGAAGCCGATCTCCTTGAGCCGCGCGCTGAGGGCGGCACGCCCGGAGTGCTTGCCGAGCACGAGCTTGTTGTGCGGGCGCCCGATGTCCTCCGGCCGCATGATCTCGTACGTCGTCTTCTCCTTGAGCACGCCGTCCTGGTGGATGCCCGCCTCGTGCGCGAAGGCGTTCTCGCCCACGATGGCCTTGTTCGGCTGCACGTGCACGCCCGTGATGTGCGAGAGCAGGCGGGAGGACTTGAAGATCTCCTCGCTCTTCACGCGCGTCTCCACGCCGAAGAAGTCCCGGCGCGTGCGCAGGGCCATGACGATCTCCTCCAGGGAGGCGTTGCCCGCCCGCTCCCCGATGCCGTTCACCGTGCACTCGATCTGGCGGGCGCCGTTCATGAGCGCCGTGAGCGAGTTGGCCACCGCCTGCCCGAGGTCGTTGTGGCAGTGCACGGAGATGACGGCCTTGTCGATGCCCTGCACCTTCTCGCGGATGCGGCTGATGCGCTCGCCCCACTCGCGCGGGATGGCGTAGCCGACGGTGTCGGGGATGTTGATCGTGCTCGCGCCCGCGTCGATGACGGCGGAGAGGACGTCGCACATGTAGTCGAAGTCGGAGCGGGAGGCGTCCTCGGGCGAGAACTCCACGTCCGCGCAATAGCCGCGCGCGTGGCGCACCGCCTCCACCGCCGCCTTCATCACCTCCGCGCGCGACTTGCGCAGCTTGTACTTGAGATGGATGTCGGAGGTGGCCACGAAGGTGTGGATGCGCGGCCGGCGCGCATACTTCACCGCCTCCCAGCAGCGGTCGATGTCGGCGAGGCCCACCCGGCTGAGGCCGCAGATGGAGGGCGCGCCCTCCAGCGTGCCCACCTGCTGCGCCACCTGGCGCGTGGCCTCGAAGTCGTCGTCCGAGGAGATGGGAAAGCCCGCCTCGATGACGTCGACGTTGAGGCGCGCCAGCTGCCGCGCCATCTCCAGCTTCTCCATGGTGTTCATGGAGAAGCCGGGCGCCTGCTCGCCGTCCCGCAATGTGGTGTCGAAGATGATCACGCGATCCATGCTGTCCCCCCTCACGGGTGTTCCTTGCCGGTCTCCAGCGCCGCCACCGGCGTGCGGCCGACGATCAGCCGCCGCACGGGACCGGAGAGCGCGTAGCCGGCGAAAGCGAGAAAAAGAAAGACGTCGTGCTTCGTCGCCACGATCATGACCGCCAGCACCACCACGAGGAGGGTCTGGCCGGGCCGCCGCCGTGCGAATGCCACTTCCTTGAAGCTCCAGTAGCGGAAGGTCGAGACCATGGCGAGGGCGAGGAGATACGTGCCCACCGCGATCGCCCCCAGCATCCACCGGGTCAGCTCGTCGCCCTGGAGGAGGATGACCACGGAGGCGGGCACGGCGGCGGCGGCCGGCGTGGGCAGGCCCACGAAGTACCGCTTGTCGCTCGTGCCCGTGTGCACGTTGAAGCGCGCCAGCCGCAGCGCCCCGCAGATGACGAACAGAAAGGCGGCGAACCACGCCGCCCGCCCCAGGTCGCGCAGGGCGAAGCAGTAGAGCAGGAAGGCGGGCGCCACGCAGAAGGAGATGACGTCGGCGAGCGAGTCGTACTCGACGCCGAACTGGCTCGTCGCTTTCATGAGCCGCGCCACCCGGCCGTCCAGCATGTCCATCACCATCGCCACGAAGATGGCGAGGGCCGCCTCCGTGTACCGGTACTCGACGGTGAGCACGATGGCGAAGAACCCACAGAAGAGGTTGCCGGTGGTGAGCAGGCTCGGCAGCAGGAAGATCCCCTGCCCGCGCCGCTCGCGCAGCTCCTGCCACGGGCGCCGCCGCAGGCGCTTGCCGTGCCGCCGCATCAGCCGCGGCCCCTCCGCCATCAGGGCAGCACGCCGATGATGGTGACCCCGCCCGTCACGCGGTCGCCCCCCTGCACCTTCACGTCGGTCCCGCGCGGCATGTAGCAGTCGGTGCGCGAGCCGAAGCGGATGAGGCCGAAGCGCTCGCCCGCCTCCAGCTTGTCGCCCGCGCCCACGCGGCACACGATGCGCCGCGCCGCGATGCCGGCGATCTGCACCACGGTCACCCGCGCGCGGTCGCCCTGGAGATTCATGGTGCAGCGCTCGTTGACGTCGCCCGCCTGCGGGTCGTAGGCGGCGACGAAGCGGCCGCGCAGGTAGGCGGTGTTCACGACGATGCCGGAGATGGGGGCACGGTTGACGTGCACGTCGAGCGGCGAGAGAAAGATCGACACCCGCACGGAGGGTCCCACGAAGGGGTCCACCGCCTCCTCCACCCCGGTGACGCGGCCGTCCGCCGGCGCCAGCACCGCGTGCGCCACGTCGGGCACCACGCGCTCGGGATCGCGGAAGAAGCCGAGGGAGGCGAGCGACGCCGCCGCGAACGGCAGCGCCGCCTTTCTCCGGCCCAGCAGCGCCAGGCCCAGCGCGATCACCGCCGGGCCGAGGATGAAGGGCCAGCCCTCACGCGCGACGGGAAGCTTCGGCATGGTCATTCGCGGGTGGGCTTGATCCAGGACATCATCGAGCGCAGGCGCTTGCCGACCTCTTCGATCTGGTGCTCGGAGTCGCGCTTGCGCATGGCGAGGAAGCCCGCGCGATGCGCCTGGTTCTCCAGCACCCACTCGCGCGCGAACTGCCCGGACTGGATCTCGGCGAGGATCTTCTTCATCTCCGCCTTCGTCTGCTCGCTCACGATGCGGGGGCCGCGCGTGTAGTCGCCGTACTCCGCGGTGTCGGACACCGAGTACCGCATGTAGGCGAGGCCGCCCTGGTAGAAGAGGTCGACGATCAGCTTCATCTCGTGCATGCACTCGAAGTAGGCGACCTCGGGCTGGTAGCCGGCTTCCACGAGCGTCTCGAAGGAGGCCTTGATGAGGTGCGAGATGCCGCCGCACAGGGCCGCCTGCTCGCCGAAGAGATCGGTCTCCGTCTCTTCCTTGAAGGTCGTCTCGATCACGCCCGCGCGCGTGCAGCCCACGCCGCGGCCGTAGGCGAGCGCCTTGTCGCGCGCCTTGCCCGTGACGTCCTGGTAGACGGCCACGAGGGCGGGCACCCCCGGCCCCTGGGTGAAGAGGTCGCGCATCACGTGGCCGGGCGCCTTGGGCGCGATCATGGTGACGTCCACGTCGGGGGCGGGCACCACCTGGTTGAAGTGGATGTTGAACCCGTGGGCGAACATCAGCATCTTGCCCTTCGACAGCCCGCCCTTGATCTCCTCCTCGTACACCTGGCGCTGCGTCTGGTCGGGGAGGAGGATCATGATGACGTCGGACATCTTCACGGCCTCGGGCACGGTGGTCACGCGCAGCCCGTCCTTCTCCGCGCGCGCCCAGCTCTTGGAGCCCTTGTACAGCCCCACCACGACGTCCTGGCCCGAGTCCTTGAGATTGAGGGCGTGGGCATGGCCCTGGCTGCCATACCCGATGATGGCGATCGTCCTGGACTTGAGAAGGCCGAGGTCCGCGTCCTGGTCGTAGTAGATCTTCGCCGGCATTTCGATGCGTTCCTTTCGTTGAGTACCGTTAGTCTGCGAAACCGCTCGTCGGCCGATCGCTAATGAGTCTCGTGAAATACGGCGACACCGGGGGCCGGGCGGGCGGGCCACG
>JBBDXO010000172.1:0-3313 GCA_040902295.1 Candidatus Rokuibacteriota bacterium
GGCGGCTGGGCTCCATCGACACGCCTTGTGCGGCTCGAGTTGAGAGGGAAACGGGTCCTGAGACCCCACACCCCGACCCGTCACCCCGCGAACGGGCGGTGGTACGGTTCGCTGCGCTTCCGACTCCAATTCACTTCGACTTCCACTTCCACTTCGACTGCCGTGTCACGTTCACGCGACTGTTGATCGAGGGCGGCCTTCTGCGTCATCGATAGGCGCAGGGCGGGACGGCGGTGCGATAGGGCGCCTGGGTGAGGTGCTGGCCGTGCGGAAAGAGCCGGAGCTGCTGGGCGGGCGGCGTCGCGGCCAGGCGGCGGCCGTGGAGGGACAGGTAGTGGGCGGCGCGGGTGGTGTCTACTCCGGCGCGCTTGAGGTCGGTTACGTTGCGGATCACGGTGCGGCGTCGGTCGATGACGAGTGTGCGGGCGGTTTTGGGTCCGAGACCGGGGACGCGGATGAGCAGCTCGTAGGGGGCGCGGGTGACTTCCAGTGGGAACCATTCGGGGTGGGCGGCGGCCCACGCGGTCTTGGGGTCGTGGTCGAGGGTGAGGTTGCCGGTGGACTCGAAGGGCAGCTCGTGGAAGTGGAAGCCGTAGTCGCGGAGCAGGTGCTCGGCCTGGTAGAGGCGCAGCTCGCGGGCGGCGGGCGTGGCGGGAAGGGATTCCATGGGCGTGCCTTCCACGGGCTGGAAGGCGCTGAAGTGGGCGTGGTGCAAAAGACGCTCGCGCTCCAGTCGTGCCACCACTTCGAGCACTTCGCGGTCGCTCTCGCCGGCGGCGCCGATGACGAACTGGGTGGTGGTGCCGGATGACGGCACGTCGCCGGGGCGTGGGTCCTGGCGCTTATCGCGCAGCAGGCGCCCGGCCTGCTCGAGCTTGGGCAGCAGGTCGCCGCTGAAGTCTTTCTCGCGCGCCAGCGTGCGCACGTAGTCGTCGCGCGGGCCTTCGAGGTTGACCGACACGCGGTTGGCCAGGCGCGCCGCCGCCTCCACCTGCGCGGGCTCGGCGCCGGGCAGCATCTTGACGTGAACGTAGCCGCGAAACCCCTCGCGGCCCCGCAACAGCTCGATGGCGGCGAGCATGCGGTCGGTGGCGCGGACGGGGCGGCCGGGGACGCCGGAGGTGAGAAAGAGCCCCTGGGCGAGGCCCGCGCGATGCGCCTCCATGAACGTCGTTGCCGTTTCCTCCGGCGACAGCGTGGCCCGCTTGACCTTGCCGCCGCAGAAGGTGGGGCAGTACCCGCACGACAGTGAGCACGCGTTGGTCTGCATCACCCGCATGAGGTTCGTGGACCCGTGGCCGGGCACCCGCACCTGGGCCACGCCCACGGAGGTGTGCGGCAGGTTCCGGAAGGGGACGGGGCGACCGATGCGGGGCACGCCGTGCTCGCGGTCTGCCATCGCCGATTCCGAGAGAAGGGTGAGCCGCGTCCGGCGGTCCATGAGCGAGTAATACTATACACGCGACGAGTAGTCCAGCCCTACCGCGGGGCGCGGGGCGCGAATATAGTAGGTGGCCATGACGACCGACATCGTGTGGCGCCCCACCTCCGAGTACATCGAGCGCGCGCGCATCACGAAGCTCATGCGCGCGCACGGCATCACGTCTCTCGACGAGCTGCAGCGCCGGTCCGTGGCGGATCCCGAGTGGTACTGGGACGCCGTCGTGCGCGACCTCGGCATCCGCTGGACGCGACCCTACACGCGTGTACTGGACGCCTCCCGCGGAGTGGCGTGGCCGACGTGGTTTCCGGGCGGGCGGCTGAACTTCGCGGACAACTGCATCGACCGCCACGTCGACGCCGGCCGCGGCGCCAAGCCCGCCATCGTCTGGGAAGGCGACGACGGGCAGACGCGCACGCTGACCTACGCCGAGCTGCTGCGCGAGGTGAGCCGGCTTGCCAACGCGCTGAAGGCGCTCGGCATCGTCGAAGGCGATCGCGTGGGCGTGTTCCTGCCCATGTCGCCGGAAGCGGCCATCGCCACCCTCGCCATCGTGCGCATCGGGGCCATCTACACGCCCTGCTTCTCCGGTTTCGGCGCCCAGGCCGTGGCCTCGCGGCTTCAGGACTGCGAAGCGAAAATGCTGATCACCGCCGACGGCTTCCACCGCCGCGGCAACGTGGTGAAGATGAAGGAGACGGCCGACGAGGCGGTGGCCGCCTGCCCGAGCGTCACCACGGTGCTCGTCTACCGGCGCCTCGGGCGCGACATCCCGTGGACGGCGGGGCGCGATCAGTGGTGGCAGGAGGCGACGGCGGGCGCCTCCGATCTGTGCCCGGCGCTGGCGGTGGAGGCGGATCGGCCCTGCCTCATCATCTACACGTCGGGCACGACGGGGCGGCCCAAGGGCGCGGTGCTCACGCACGGCGGCTTTCTCGTCAAGTGCGCGCACGACTTCGCCTACCTCATGGACGTGGGCGAGGACGACCGGCTCTTCTGGCTCACGGACCTCGGCTGGCTCATGGGCCCGATGCTGATCACGGCCGCGCTGTCGCAGGGAGCCACCGCGGTGATGTTCGAGGGTGTTCAGGATTTCCCGAAGCCCGACCGCCTGTGGGCGCTGGTGGAGCGCCACAAGGTCACCGTGATGGGCCTGTCGCCCACGGCGGTGCGCGCGCTCATGCCACACGGCCCCGAGCACGTGCACGCGCACGACCTCTCGTCGCTGCGGATCCTCGGCTCCACGGGCGAGCCGTGGAACCCGGAGCCCTACCGCTGGCTCTTCGACAACGCCGGCAAGGCGCGCCTGCCCATCATCAACTATTCGGGCGGCACGGAGATCTCCGGCGGCATCATCACGTGCTTTCCCATCGCGCCCATCAAGCCGTGCTCCTTCGCCGGCCCCGTGCCCGGCATGGCGGTGGAGGTCTTCGGCGAGGACGGCAAGCCCGTGCGCGGCACGGTGGGCGAGCTGGTGATCACGAAGTCGTGGCCCGGCATGACGCAGGGGTTCTGGCGCGATCCCGATCGATACGACGAGACCTACTGGTCGCGCTGGCCGGGCGTGTGGGTGCACGGCGACTGGGCCACCATCGACGCGGACGGCTTCTGGTTCATCCAGGGCCGCTCCGACGACACGCTGAAGATCGCGGGCAAGCGTCTCGGCCCCGCCGAGGTGGAATCGGTCCTTGTCGGCCATCCCGCCGTCGCCGAGTCGGGCGTGATCGGCGTGCCCCACGAGGTGAAGGGCGAGGCCATCGTCTGCTTCGTCGTGCTCCGGCCCGGCCACGCTCCCTCGGAGCCGCTGCGCCGGGAGCTGGCCGAGCGTGTCGCCAACCAGATGGGCAAGGCGCTCAAGCCGGAGAAGGTGCT
>JBBDXO010000173.1:0-3301 GCA_040902295.1 Candidatus Rokuibacteriota bacterium
GGGGGGGCGGCCTGCCTAGAGTGCAACGCCCGTCCGATGAAGCCACCGAAATTCGACTATCACGCGCCGCAGAGCGTCGACGAGGCGCTCGCGCTGCTCGAGCGGTACGGCGGCGACGCCAAGCTGCTCGCCGGCGGCCAGAGCCTCATGCCGCTGCTGAACTTCCGGCTCAGCCGCCCCGCCGCCCTCGTCGACCTCAACCGCATGCCCTCGCTGGCGTACGTCAGGGAGGCGAACGGGCAGGTGCGGCTGGGCGCGATGACGCGCCAGCGGACGATCGAGTTCTCGCCCGTCGTGAAGGAGCGGCTGCCGCTGCTGCGTGAGGCCACGCGCTGGGTCGGCCACCTGCCCATTCGCACGCGGGGCACCATCGGCGGCTCCATCGCGCATGCCGATCCCTCGGCGGAGTACCCGGCGGTGCTCATGGCGCTGGAGGGCGAGGTGGTGGCGCGCAGCCCTCGCGGCGAGCGCATCATCAAGGCCGCCGACCTCTTCCAGACGTACCTGACCACGAATCTGGAGGCGGACGAGATCGTGGTGGAGGTGCGGCTGCCCGCCATGGCGCCGGGCGCCGGCTACGCGCTGGAGGAGTTCGCGCGGCGCCACGGCGACTTCGCCATCATCGGCATCGCGGCGATGGTCGTGCGCGACGGGCCGCGGTGCACGGCGGCGCGGCTGGCGGTGGCGGGCGCGGGCCCGGTGCCGCTGCGCCTGCGCGGCGCCGAGGAGATCCTCGAGCGCGACGGTGTCGGCGAGGCGGCCCTCGCGGCGGCCGCGCGCCGGGCCGCCGAGCTCGTCTCGCCGGATTCGGACATCCACGCCTCCAGCGACTACCGACGCCATCTCACGAGCGTGCTCACGCGGCGCGCGCTCACGCGGGCGCTGGGAGTGGCGCGTGGCTGATCGCCTCACCGTGCGCCTGACCGTCAACGGGGTCGCCCGCGAGGGGCAGTGCGATCCGCGCATGCTCCTGGCGGACTTCCTGCGCGAGACCTTGACGCTCACCGGCACTCACGTCGGCTGCGAGCACGGGATCTGCGGCGCCTGCACCATCCTGTTCAACGGCGAGGCCGCGCGCTCCTGCATCATGCTCGCGGTGCAGGCCGACGGCGCCGAGCTGACGACGGTGGAGGGGCTCGCGAAGGACGGCACGCTGCATCCCCTCCAGGAGGCCTTCCGCGAATACCACGGGCTGCAGTGCGGCTTCTGCACGCCCGGCATGCTCATGACCGCCATCGACCTGCTGCGCACCTACCCGACGCCGACCGACGCCGAGATCCGCGAGGGCATCTCGGCCGTCCTGTGCCGTTGCACGGGCTACCAGGGCATCATCAACGCCGTGCGGGCCGCCAGCGGCCGGCCGCCCGAGAAGAGCCACCGCTGATGCCCGTCGTCGACTTCCACATCCACGCCTACGACTACCCGGTGAACGCGCCGCCGTCGTTCGTGGAGTTCATGGACCGCGAGATGGCGAAGACGTACGGCTCGTACACGAAGTTCGTCGAGCAGTACACGACGGGCGAGAGCTATCTGCGCGTGCTCGACGAGGCGGGTGTCGACTACGGCGTGATCCTCGCCGAGCTGGCGCCGATCACCTCCGCCATCGCGAGCAACGAGACGGTGGACCGGCTGTGCGACGGCCACCCGCGGCTCATCCCGTTCGCGACCGTCAACCCGTTCCTGATCGCAAACCCGGCGCAGGAGCTGGAGCGGCTCGTCACGCAGCGAGGCTTTCGCGGGCTGAAGCTGTACCCGACGTACAACTACTTCTATCCCAACGATCCGATGCTCTATCCCGTGTACGCCAAGGCGCAGGAGCTGGGCATCCCGGTGAAGTGGCACACGGGCACCTCGGCCTTCCCCGCCTCGCGCCTGAAGTACGGCGACCCCATGCACATCGACGACGTGGCCGTGGACTTCCCCGACCTCGTCGCCATCATCACCCACAGCGGCCGCCCCCTCTGGTACGACACCGCCTACACGCTGGCGCGCATGCGGACCAACGTCTACATGGAGATCGCGGGGCTGCCCCCCAGGCGCCTGCTGGAGTACTTCCCCGACCTCGAGCGCGTGAGCGACAAGGTCCTCTTCGGCTCCGACTGGCCGAGCGTGCCCACGATGAAGGGCAACGTGGACGCCCTGCGCGCATTGCCGCTGTCGGTTCAGGCCAAGGACCGGATCCTCGGCGGCAACGCCGCGCGCCTGCTCAAGCTGACCTGAGGGGTTTCGTGCACCCGACCAGTTTCGTGATCTCGGGGACCGCCACCTGATCCGAGATCGCGTCGAACCCCTGGCGCGCGAGCTGGGCGGCGAGCGTGGCGGCGCTGAAGCAGATGCCATCGACTCTGCCCGACAGATATTGCAGGAACCACAGCGCCGCCAGCGGCGGACCCGTCTCGTCGTCGTCGAGCATGAAATCGTGAATCAACAGGCGCCCCCCCGGTCGAAGCGCATCCCAGGCCTTGCGTAACAGGAGCGGAATGGACGGCTCCGCCACGGCACTGACCAGATACGACATCAGGACGACGTCCTGCGTGTCCGGCCACGGCGTGCCCACCGCGTCCCCGCCCAGGTAGGCGATGCGGTCCTGGAGCCCGGCTTCCCTCACGAAGCGCTCCGCGACCGCGAGCACGTTCGGGTAGTCCAGGACCGTGGCCCTGAGCTGCGGGTGGCGCTGGCACAGGGCGATCGAAAAGGCCCCACTGCCGCCACCGACATCGAGGAGCACCCTCGCATCGCCCAGATCCAGCGCCCGGGCCAGCATCAGGGCGGGCCCCATGGAGCCGGCGTGCTGGGCCCGCGTGAAGGCGCTGGCTTCTTCCGGATCGCTGGTCAGTCCGGCGAGCGAATCGAATGCGAGATGGGCCGTGTCACCGGCGATGCCGGCGTCGAGGTGCAGCAGCGCAGGATAGATCTGCCGGTCGATCTGGAACCGGTAGTAGTCGCCGAAGTAGGCCGGCGCGCCGCGGATCAGGTACCGCTCGCTGGCGGGCGCATTGCGATAGCCATCGCCGTCGCGGACGACCAGGCCCACACTCGTCAGGGCCACGAGCAGCGTCCGCAGGCGGTTGGGGGCGACGCCTGTCGCCTCCACCAGGCTCTCGAAGCTTTTGGTGTCCCCGGCGAGGCGGCCGAAGAGGTCGAGATGCAAAGCCGAGAAGAGCGCCTTCGAGCCCATGAAGCCGTAGGCGATATGCGAGATCTCGCGGACGTCGGTCACCGCCCGCGTCATGGGGTCAGGCTGTGACTTCTTAACATGTCGGCTCTCCAGACGCCCATGTGATTCTTCGTTGAGAAGTCA